>NZ_JBHIOW010000001.1:0-362188 GCF_042195725.1 Bartonella sp. AP65SXKL | reverse complement strand
TTGATCTAAAAGAAGGCGTGGATTTTGTTTTTACAAAACAAGAATGGAACAGACAGAAGATTTGTCCAAAATCTGAAATAGAAACAGATAAAACCGATAATCATTACTTCAAAATTTACGCAGCAAGGAAAATCGCTAAAGCAGAGCGCCATAGAAACTATGGCAGAATATTATGCCAAAACTTGTGTTTTCATTAATTTAGGAAGTGATGATGAAAAGCCTTATTGTAACATCTGAAAAATATGAACTTTTTGAAAGGAGTTCATCATGAATACTCTCATAGAGATTAAAGAACAAGCCATTGATAAGGAAATTGTTCAGACAGTAAATGCACGTGATCTGCATACATTCTTAGAGGCAAAACGTGACTTTTCCAATTGGATTAAGGACCGTATTACCAGATACAATTTTATAGAAGGACAAGATTTTATAAAAACACAAGATTTGCGGTCACCAAATTTGGCGAGCGCAAAATCTAGAGCTGTTATCGCAATTAATTACCATCTCACTTTGGAAATGGCAAAAGAACTTTCCATGGTAGAGCGTAATGAAAAAGGTAAACAAGCCCGTCAATATTTTATTGAATGTGAACGGCGTGCAAAGAAACCTTTAGACCTTGCAAACGCTTTAGAAGACCCTCTCTTTGTGAAAAACTGCTTTTAGAAAGCGTCACACAATTAGAGACCTTAAAAAGCGAAGTGAATACCCTTAAACCAAAGGCAATGGCTCTTGAAAGCTTACAGCGTCATAATGGACTCTTCGGTCTTACAGAAGCTGCTAAAATACTCGAGATGCAATCAAAACAGTTCATTCTCTTCTTACAGAAAAAAGGTTGGGTTTACAGACGAGCAGCAGGTGGAAATTTGCTTTCTCATCAAGACAAAATCCAAAAGAAACTTATGGATTGTCCAACTATCACACTTCAAACCGCAAGTGGAATAGAAAAGGTTATTCCTTTGCGCAAAAATCACAGCAAAAGGAATTGGTGTGCTGTCTCAAGAGCTTAAAAGACAAAGCATGCATTAAGAGGAGGTTATTATGATAAAAAAGAAATACGAACTGACTGATGAGACAATTAAAGTTGATAGAATAACGCTTTGCCGTATCCGTGCATTAAAAGACTTTGGAGATGTTAAAAAAGGTGATCTTGGTGGCTGGGTAGAGAGTGAAAGAAATCTTAGCCATGATAACAATTGCTGGATTGGTGGTGAGGCATGGGTTTATGATGATGCCGAAGTTTATAATAACGCAAAAGTTGGTGGTAATGCCATAGTAGCTGGCAAAACAGCATTTTATGGAAGTGATGCTATCTTAAGGTAGGGGCAAAAATCATGGAAAAAAAATACGAACTGACTGATGAAAAAACTGAAGTTAATGACAAAACACTCCGCCGCATTCGTGCATTGAGAGATTTGGGGGATGTCAAGAAAGGTGATCTTGGCGGCTTTATAGAGAATGAAGACAATCTAAGTCATGATGGCAATTGCTGGGTAGGCGATGATGCAAAAGTCTATGGTTATGCCAAAGTTTTTGGTGATGCTTATATTGATAACATTGCTGATATTTACGAAAATGCATGTGTTTTTGCCAATGCACAAATCTACGAAAATGCACAAGTTTCCGGTGGTGCATTTATTAATGGAAATGCTAAAATTTATGACAGTCCATTGATTTCCATCAGAGCAAAAGTTGGGGGAAATGCCAAAATTTATGGTTATGCATTTATTCATGGAAACGCAGAGATCATCAATGATGAAATCATCACAACGGGCGAGAGGCAATAAACCATGGAAAAAAATACGAACTACTAATCTTATAGTATCTCTATAAGCCGTTTCTAACAACCAAACAATATTTTTAAACACAAGCGTGATTCACGCCACGGGGAAATTGCGCGCAGTGGAGGAAATCAAGATGAGTGAACTAAGTACCACACAAACGGAATTAGTGAAAAAAACGAACGATTGTGAAATCAAACCTACAGCTATGGAGCTTATTTTAGAAAGAGCTTTAGAAAATGATGTTGATCTGGAACGTCTCAAGAGCCTTCTCGAATTGCGAGAAAAGGAGATAAAACGACAAGAGCGCCAAAATTTTGTCCGTGATCTTTCGGCTATGCAAATGGAATACAAAAATATCGAACAAAACGCCATTAATACACATACTAAAAGCTCTATACAACGCTTGATAAATATATTGATGCTATCAAAGAACCTCTTGCAAAACATCACTTTGCCTTGTTCTCTCGTATCAAAGACCAGAGTTCAAATGACATAACTGTAGAAATGACTTTAAAGCATATATCAGGCAATGAAATATCAACAGAAGGAACATTTCCTTTTGACGCTACAGGGAGCAAAAATAACATACAAGCGGTTTGTTCTACTCTCACCTACGCACGTAGATATCTCTTAGGCATGCTTCTTAATGTTGCAAGAAAAGAAGACGATACAGATGGAATAACGCTTCTTGCGGGTATCTCTCCTGAACAGATGAATAAAATCAAAGAATTAATTAAAAAAACACAATCTGAAGAAAGTAGGCTTCTCTCTTTCATAGGAGTAAAAAATCTAACAGATATGTCTTATAAACAAGCACAAACCGCTTTGTTTTCTTTGAAAAAAAAGCAACGAAAGCAAATGAATAAAGCACAACAAAAGCAATTAGATGCACCTATACAAGATGCCGATATAGCAACGCCACACGAACAGGGAACGGCGGTGTGAGATGGAACAAAGAACAGCAGAATGGTTTCAAGCGCGCTTAGGTAAAGTCACTGCTTCAAACGTTTACAACGTACTCAGTAAGACAGCAAAAGGTTTGCCTACAAGCAAATATGAAGATTACAAAACGAAACTCATGACAGAACGCTTAATAGGGGAAATAAGCCAATCTTATACAACACCTGCTATGCAATGGGGCATTGAACATGAAGAGAATGCCTTGAGAGAATATGAATTCATTTATGACACCAATGTCATAAGATGCGGGTTTATCCCACACCCAAAAATGGAAATGGCGGGGGCTAGTCCTGATGGGTTTATTGGAGAGGACGGTTTAATCGAAGTCAAATGTCCACAATCAACCACGCATCTTCGTTTTTTTATTTATGACGAAATCAAGCCTGAATATATCGCACAGATGCAATTCCAAATGGCATGCACTGGACGAAAATGGTGTGATTTCATGAGCTATAATCCAAACTTTGTAGGCAAATCTACTGGTTTGAGAATGAAAATCAAACGCGTCCTCCGTGATGAGAAACACATTGAAGAGATCAATAAAGCGGTCGAAATCTTTTTAGGGGAAATAGAACAAGAGATGCAAAAGATTTTGGCAAAAGCTGCTTAAACCTATGGGGGTGCTCTCTCCTCCCAGCACTCCCACCCATTTAATTAATATAAAAAAGAGAAAGGTAATGAGATGATATTTGATGATGGAGATAGATATGTAACGACACGTGAGTGTGCACAGCTTTTAGTGTATCTACAACAACGATTCGCAATTGGTTGCTTCAAGGAGAGTTTCCCCAACCTTATAAGCTGGGAAGAGCAGTGAGATGGAGAAAAAAGAGATCTTAGACTTCACTCCAAAGAAAAATAAGGAGCAAATAAGAACAAATTAGGTAAAATTATATAAACTGTAGAAGGTGGTCTAAAAGGTGGTCTGAAAATAGCTATTTAAAGAAAAAAACTATATATTTCAATATTTTAAACACAAAAAGTGGTGCCCAGACGCGGATTCGAACCACGGACACGCGGATTTTCAGTCCGCTGCTCTACCAACTGAGCTATCTGGGCATGCTTCAAAAAAACATAAAGCGTTTGCGGTTATAACATTAAAATTTTCTCTGTCCAGTCATCAAAAGAAAAATAATTGATTTTTTAATAAGTTTATCTCCCTATTCTAGAGCGTTATCAATGAATCTTTATCATAAAATAAATTTGATAGGTATATTGGACACTTTAGTGTATTGTTATTAGAATGCTGTCTTATCGTGGTGGTGATACGAAAAAAAATTAAAAGAATCAATCGAGAAGAATGATTAAGAAAGATTTTTTTATAAAGTTTCCCTAAATTTTAAGCATACGAAATAAGAGACAACATTTTTGACTTTTTTCTAAAAAGATTATTGATTAGTCTTTATAATAATTTGTTTTTCTTTATAAAGAAAGAAAAACATCTAAAAGGGGAGAAATAATGATAATGTTACAAAAACCAAGTAATCGTCCCAATAATACTAATTTTTCTTCAGGCCCTTGTAGCAAACGGCCTGGTTGGACTCTTGATGTTCTTAAAAATGCATTAGTTGGGCGTTCACATAGATCTAGAGAAGCAGAATTAAAACTTGCTGAAGTTGTTAATTTAACCCGTGAGATTCTTGAGGTTCCTTCTGATCATCGTATAGGAATTATGCCAGGATCAGATACCGGTGCTGTTGAGGCTGCTCTATGGTCTCTATTAGGTGAGCGTGGCATTGATATGGCAGCGTGGGAAAGTTTTGGGTTTGGGTGGAATAAAGATGTTGTCGAGCAATTAAAGCTTTCTGATGTGCGTCGTTTTGAAGCTCCTTATGGTGAAATACCAGATTTAACACAACTTGACTTTGATCGGGATGTTGTTTTTACATGGAATGGGACAACTTCTGGTGTGCGTATTCCTAATGCGGATTTCATTCCGCATAAGCGGGCTGGATTGACCATTTGTGATGCAACATCGGCAGCTTTTGCGCAATATCTTGATTTTTCAAAATTAGATGTTGTTACTTTTTCATGGCAGAAAGTTTTGGGAGGTGAGGCTGCACATGGTATGGTGATTTTAAGTCCTCGTGCTGTTGAGAGGCTTGAGAATCATGTTCCAGCTTGGCCTATGCCCCAACTTTTCTATATGACAAAAAATGGAAAATTGAACGAAGATATTTTTAAAGGAAAGATCATCAATACACCTTCTATGCTTTGTGTTGAGGATTTTCTTGATGGGTTGAAGTGGGCAAAATCTCTAGGAGGTGCAGCGGCATTAAGAGCAAGGGTTGAGAAAAATTTTTCTGTACTTGATGCTTTTGTTCGCAAAACGCCATGGTTAGAATATTTGGCAAAAGATCCTGAAGTGCGTTCTAACACCGCTATTTGTTTAGATATTGTGGATCCAGTGATTACTGCTTTGGATACGGAAAAGCGAGTATCTTTTATAAAAGCGGTTGTGAAGCGTCTTGATGAGGAAGGGGTTGCTTATGATATCGGTTCGTATCGCGATGCTCCTCCTGGGCTTCGAATTTGGGCGGGTATAACAATTGAGGCTTCCGATCTTGAAATTTTAACACAATGGCTTGAGTGGGCGTTCCAAGTTGAAAAAGCACAGCTTTAAATAATTACTGTTGATTTTCACAACGTGTTTTTAAACAAAAAAGGATACGAGAGATTATGATGATCTTTCGTATTCTTGTATCAGACAAACAGCCTCTAAATATTACATGAATTGTAAAAGATTAAGACGGGGAATGAATGCTTTGTCAGGTGTTGGATACGCACAAATTAAAATCTCTAATGTTTTTACTTTTTGTAGCGAAAATGACAGATTTAAAATATTTGGGTATTTGCTTATCTTTATTATCATAAATTTGAAAATTTAATCACTTGAAGATTGAGAAAAATCTGAAATGAGGAGTCGCACTTGCTCTAAGGTTTCGTTATAAAGAAGAGTTTGTTTTTGAATGCTGGTTTTTTTGACCAAACACGACGGAGAAAGTTATGGCCAATGTAGTTGTTGTCGGTACACAATGGGGTGATGAAGGCAAAGGTAAAATTGTAGATTGGTTGTCTGAGCGAGCAGATATCGTGGTGAGATATCAGGGGGGGCATAATGCTGGCCATACATTGGTTGTTGATGGAGTCAGTTATAAATTATCACTTTTACCGTCTGGTTTAGTGCGTGGCAAGTTATCAATTATTGGTAATGGTGTTGTTGTTGACCCTCATCATTTTGTTGCAGAAGTAAAAAAACTATGTAATCAGGGTGTAAAAATCACACCAGAAATTTTGCGTATTGCTGAAAATGCTCCTTTGATTCTTTCTTTGCATCGTGATCTTGATGCAATTCGAGAAAGCGGTTTATCTGGTTTAAAGATTGGTACAACAAAGCGCGGTATTGGACCGGCTTATGAAGATAAGGTGGGACGTCGTGCTATCCGAGTGATGGATTTAGCAGAAAAAGATACACTTATGGCTAAGATTGAGCGGCTTTTGAGGCATCATAATGCTTTGCGTCGTGGGATGGGTGTTGCAGAGATTGATTCTCGAGCACTTTATGATGAATTGATGCAAGTTGCGGATAAAATTTTGCCCTTTATGGATTGTACGTGGCGTCTTTTAGATGAAGGTTATCGAGGAGGGAAACACATTCTTTTTGAAGGTGCGCAAGGTGCTTTATTAGATAATGATTTTGGAACTTATCCTTATGTAACGTCATCTAATACAGTTGCTGGGCAAGCATGTACAGGTTCGGGGATGGGACCTGATGCAATCCATTATGTTTTGGGTATTGCAAAAGCTTATACTACACGCGTTGGAGAAGGGCCGTTCCCGACAGAGCAGATAAATGATATTGGTGAATTTCTGGGAGTGCGTGGACATGAATTTGGTGTTGTAACGGGTCGAAAGCGTCGATGTGGTTGGTTTGATGCTGTCTTAGTACGTCAGATGGTAACAATTTGCGGTGTTCAAGGTATAGCATTGACAAAACTTGATGTTTTAGATGGTTTGGATGAAATAAAAATTTGTATTGGTTATGAGCTTGATGGTAAAAGGATTGATTATTTACCTTCTTCCATGGGAGCTCAGGATCGGGTGAAGCCTATTTATGCAACATTAGAAGGTTGGAAGGAAGAAACAGCACATGCATTGAGGTGGGAAGATTTACCAGTGCAGGCTATTAAATATATACGCTATATTGAAGAACTGATTAATACAAAAGTGGCTTTATTATCCACAAGTCCAGAGCGTGAAGATACTATTCTTATTACGGATCCCTTTGTTAATTGATTATTGTTTTTAGATTTCTATATATGTTCTCTGTTCGTTTTTGTATCTTTTTACAAAAAAAGTTTTTAAGAGCACGTAAAAGAAAGGTGCAAAATAGCATTGTTTATTTTTCATATTCATTTTACATTATTGCAATAGTTGTACCAATATTAAATGGCAACCAATTTAGAAGGCTAAAATAAAGTTTTTTGGCTTTACTATTGATTTTTTCTCAGTTTAAGAGAGATTATAGAGGAAATGGTAGATTTCGTTGGAATCTTAAAAAAGACAATTAATGCACAAAATAATATTACACCACAAGTGCGTAAGCGGATTTATAAGCGGGCTACCGAAACACTAGAACATCAATTTGTAACAGCAAAAATACCACAAGCAATAGCGGATGAACAAAGAAAGATTCTTCAAAGTTCTATTGCAACTGTTGAAGGAGAATATTTAGCAGTTGAAAAGAAACGGCTTTCTTCAGTTATTGGTTGGAATCCCACAAATATAAATGAAGATAAGAAATATACAAAAAAAACTATATTACCAAAGAATAATGAATTGTCAGAGGTAAACATAAAAAGAAAGCAAGATTTTGTTACACGTTCAAAGGATAACAAGGTATTTGTTGAGCTTTGTGTATCAGATATACCAGATGCAGAGCCTGTTAATATGGAGGCTGATGTGCCTTCTCAGCATGTTAATAGCAGTGTGTTAAAGATTTCTCCTTCGCAGGAAGATAATCCGCATATTGTTTCGCACATTTTTTCTCAGGCTTTACGTCGTGCTAATAAATCGTTAGTGCAAAGGCGTATTGTGATAAGTGCTGTTTCTGTTGTTAGTTTTGTTGTTTTACTTGTTGGTATTTTTTTTGTTGGTGAGCGTGTATTTGTATCAAATGATCATCAGTTTTTAGAAGAAAATCTTCAAGCTTCTCACAGAGTACCAAAGGCATTTCCAATTAAGAGAAAGTTAACACAACGCTTATTAGAGGATGGAAGTGAAATTGATGTTGGTTTAAAACAAGCGATAGATTCTTCGGATGAAGAAGTATTCTCAACAGTTGTTGATAGCAATTTGCAATCGCTTGAAACATCAGGTGAAGCTGTTTTCTATCAAGCACGTACAAATTATGATGCAGAAAAGATAGCAACGGGAAGTGCTCGCTGGACACTTATAAAAGAGTCTCAAGTGAAGGGGTCTCCAGAAGAAACAACTATACAAGGTGATATAACAATTCCTGATGAAGGGATCTCATTACGGTTAATTTTACGTCGTAATACCGATCAGTCATTTCCTGCTTCATATATTATGGACCTTATTTTTATTCTTTCGGATAAATTTTCAGGTAAAGCTATAAGCAATGTTCAAGCATTAACCTTTAAAGCAAGTGAACAATCCATTGGACAGGCTTTAACAAGAACCATTGCTGCAAAGATTAACGATGACTTTTTTCTTGTCGCATTGAGTGGAAATCATCCATTTCTTGATCGAAATTTACAATTGATGCGAGAATTAGATTGGATGCGTTTGGTGTTAACGGATAAAAACGGGCGTATAAGTGAATTAACCTTTGCAAAAGGACCAACAGGTAAGTCTATTTTTAATGAAGTTATTGGACAATGGCTTGCACAACAAGATAAGTTAACAGTTCTTGGTCAACAAAATAAAACATAGATGCAAAAAAATAAACGGCTGTGAAGAATTTTCTACGACCGTCTTTATCAATTATATACCAAATATATTCAATAAAGCTTTACATATCAATAACTTAAAGAATTCTATAGGCTAATTTACAAGTATAAAGCCAAGGCATGCTTTTTTTCATTTTCACATTTAAAGAATGTGCAAACCATTGGCTTTATACTTAACTCTAGGTTTTATACTTGACTTTGAGATAAAGTAGAATCTTTGATAGAGTTTTGCACTTTTTCAAATGCACGCATTTCAATTTGTCTTACTCGTTCTCGACTAATATTAAATTCACCAGAGAGTTCTTCTAGGGTTAGTGGTACATCGTTTAAACGACGCGCTTTAAATATACGCTTTTCGCGTTCATTGAGATTGTCCATGGCATTTATGAGCATGGAACGGCGATTTTCTAATTCACTTTTTTCAATTAAAATTTGTTCTTGATCGTTAGATTCATCCACCAACCAATCTTGCAACTCACTGTTTTCCCCTTCTTTTGTTCGAATTGGTGCGTTGAGTGAAGTGTCACCACCAAGCCTACGATTCATTGATACAACTTCATCTTCTGTGACATTCAACTGGATTGCAATTTTTTTCACTTGTTCTGCATTGAGATCGCCACTATCAAGTGCTTGAAGTTTACTTTTTAACTTACGAAGGTTGAAAAACAAACGCTTTTGATTAGCTGTTGTCCCCATTTTCACCAAACTCCAAGAGCGCAATACATATTCTTGGATTGATGCTTTAATCCACCATATTGCATAGGTTGCAAGACGAAAACCCCGCTCTGGTTCGAAACGTTTAACAGCTTGCATGAGTCCAACATTGCCTTCTGAAATGACTTCCCCAATGGGAAGTCCGTAGCCCCGATATCCCATCGCGATTTTAGCTACGAGACGCAAATGGCTGGTTACTAGCCTATGCGCAGCTTTTAGATCATTATGCTCACGGTAACGCTGAGCTAACATATATTCTTCTTTTGGCTCAAGCATTGGAAAACGACGCACTTCTTCCAAGTAACGGTTTAAACCACCATCACCTGTCATTACTGATAATAAATTCATATGGGCCATATAGCACCCTCCTTTTGTTTGAATTCCCTGATAAGGCAAATTCTATGTTTTAGATAGCTAACTATCCTCATAACCTCACTCTAGCATATTTTTCAATTTTGTTCAAAAAAAGATATTTTATTGTGAAATCTTGAGAAGGGGAAAAGTTTCAATTCATTTTTTTAAAAAGTTTAATAAGTTTAGCCATATCTTGAGGCAGTGGTGCGGAAAACGACATAACTTTACCGGTAGAAGGATGTTCAAAAGTAAGACTTGCAGCATGGAGTGCATGTCGGTTGAATTGATCGATTGCATTTCTAATAGTGGAGTTGAATGTGTTTGATTTTGTTTTAAAAGCGTTTCCATAAACTGTATCGCCTATGAGTGGATGCCCAATATGAGTCATATGAACACGGATTTGATGGGTGCGTCCAGTTTCCAAGCGACATTCCAGAAGGCTAGCAAAAGATGTTGAGTCTGCATGAGAGCCATATTTTTCAAGCAGAGAAACATGTGTAACAGCATGACGAGCATAAGGGTTTTGGTTATGGATGACAGCTTGCTTTGTCCGGTTATGGGGCGAACGGCCAAGTGATGCATCAATTGTCCAGACATTGCGCTGAGGTGTTCCCCAAATCAAGGCATGGTAGCGTCGATCTAATGCGCAGGTACGTCCATGATCAGAAAATTGAGCACTGAGACTTTTATGAGCTAGATCATTTTTTGCAACAACCATGACACCGCTTGTATTTTTATCAAGACGATGGACAATACCAGGGCGTTTAACACCACCTATACCAGATAAACTATTCCCACAGTGGTAAATAAGGGCATTAACCAATGTACCGGTCCAATTGCCATTCCCAGGATGAACAACAAGACCGGCTGGTTTGTTAATAACAATGACATGATCATCTTCAAAAAGAATGTCCAATGCAATGGCTTCAGCGCTAGGTTCTGCATCACGAAGGTCCGGCATTTCCAATTCAATTATTTGGTTAGGTTTTAATTTTATTTTGGGTTCCTTTATGAATTGACCATCAATTTTAAGACAGCCTTCACGGATGAGAGTTTGCAAACGCGAACGTGAGAGCACATCATGATATTGTTTTGCGAGCCACTGATCAAGACGTTGCCCAAGAGCACCTTCATCCGTTATTTTCTGTATTACCATACGATTCCTATTAAGTTTTTAATAAGATTTTACCAGTACGAAATTGCTTTACTATCGAGAAATTCTTTAATTCCCCAATGTCCTCCTTCACGAGCGCGCCCAGAAAATTTTACACCTCCAAAGTAGCTTCCACTGGGTAATCCATATCCATTAACTTCTACCATACCAGAGCGTACTTGTGCCGCAATACGACGACATTTGTTGCGATCTTGCGATTGAATATAGTTTGTAAGACCATACTCAGTCTCATTCGCTAAAGCGATGGCTTCTTCTTCTGTACTAAAAGAAAGAATCGAGAGAACTGGACCAAAGATTTCTTCTTTAAAAATACGCATATGAGGTTTTACATCAGCAAAGACTGTTGGACGGACATAATAACCGCGTTCCATTCCTTTTGGTAAACCAGTCCCGCCTGCAACAAGAGTTGCACCTTCATCAATTCCCGATTGGATAAGATCTTGAATTTTATCATATTGTTTTTTTGAAACAACGGGCCCAATATGATTTCCTTCTTGGCAGTTTGGTCCTACTTTTGTTGTTTCTGCAATATCTTTGGCTATTTTCACGGCTTTGTCATAGATGCTCTGTTCCACAAGCATACGAGTTGGTGCATTACAACTTTGTCCACTATTATAAAAGCAATGTCGTGCACCACGTTGAACAGCATCTGAGTCGGCATCAGCAAAGATAATATTCGCTCCTTTTCCCCCAAGTTCCAGACAGACTCTTTTTAAAGTAGCACTGGCATTTTTAGAAATATCTTTTCCTGCTCTAGTTGAACCAGTAAAGCTGATCATTTCTAAATCAGGATGTGCAGAGAGGTAAGAGCCAACAGTCGCACCATCACCATTGATTAAATTAAAAACACCGGCTGGAAGTGCGGCTTCATCTAAAAATTCAGCAAAAAGCATAGCAGAAAGAGGCGCAATTTCAGAGGGCTTTAACACCATGGTACAGCCAGCCAAGAGAGCAGGAATAACTTTAAGAGTTACTTGATTCATGGGCCAATTCCATGGCGTAATTAATCCTACGACGCCGATAGGATCGTAGTGAAGGATTGCTTGCTCATTTCCCTTTATTAAAGTTTTTTGGAACGAAAACTCTTTATAAGCTTCGATAAAATTGCGAATATGGGAACTTCCGGTTGCAGTTTGCGCATTAAGCGCCATATCAATTGGTGCTCCCATTTCCATTGAAATGGTTTTTGCCATGTCTTTGGAACGTTTTTCGTAGATCTCTAGAATTTTTTCAACAAATCCAAGACGCTCATTTGGTGATGTTGTTTTCCATTTTTGAAAGGCTTCTTTAGCTGCATTAATTGCTTTATCGGCATCTTTTGTACTTCCAAGGCTAATGACAGCACAAGCCTCCTCTGTTGATGGATTAATGACGTCAAAATCGTGAGGAGTGCTTGGCTCATCCCATAGACCATTGATATAAAATTTCCGTTTATTAAACATAATTCACTCCCTTTTTTCTATTTATATTTATGTAATTATGATTGTCTTAGTCTAAGCCTTTTTAAACGAGGATAACAAGGATAATCTTATAAAAACGTGAGAAATTAGATTATATCGTGATAATTGAGCATGGAGAGTTCAATAGAGCAATGCTTATTGTATTATTGAGACTAGTTTCTTTTATGAAAAGGGAGAGAAAGAGAGGCATAGACAATTTTCTTGAAGTTTTTTTATCATGAAGTTTTCTTCAAAACAAATGAAATACGCGCTCTATGACACCATAAACTAGGCAATTTATATCGTAAATATGCAAAAGGCAGATTATGAATATGCATTATGGCACTATTTTTTTCATTAAAAAGTAACCATCAGCAAAAGGTTATTAACCTTCGTATGATAGTTTCTACGAATTCTTTTTGAAAAGGTTATTTTTCTCATTGCTATAAATTTGTTGGGTGCCATGCATAATTCGAAAACAAAATCTATTTCTACGTCTTCTTTTTCTGATGATGGTACAAAAGGTGCATCAAGAGAAGATTTATCTGTTAAGATTACTGAGATATTTCCTTATCCGGAAGTGTGGAAAAAGGCATTTGCCCTCGGAAAAAACGTCCGTTTCACGAGAACCCCAGAAGTTGAGATTTTGCGTCGTCGTATAGAAACAGATCCAGTTTTTGCAAAACAGTTTAAAATTTTTACGAAGCAAGATCAAAAAAAAATTACAGATACAGATATTGTACGTTGTAACAAGAAAACAACAAATATTCTTTCGACAAAAAAAGTCATTAATCCTCAATCAATAGAGAATAAAACATCAGTTTGTCATTCAACGGTTTTGAAGCAGTTGTCACGTCAAACTACTCGTATGCCGTCAGCAAATATTCCACTTGAGGAGGATAAACAAGAACGTAAATTACAAGTGGAAAATGTGCTACAAAAAATAAAACCTGCTTTGCATCTTTCCGATGATGCATTTTTTGAGTGTGAATCTTTGATATTTGAACATGTGGAGACTCAAACTTCAAAAGAGGATGGAATATCAATTGATACGACAAATGAAATTACACCAGATATTCCCACAGCCTTTGATGAGTCAATAACGGCTCTTTACCGTGTTCTTGAATACCGCTTTCCACAACTCTATGATTCAATTACATCAGAATCTCCAGCGGAAAGGATGCGAGGTGTTGAGAAAATTTCTGATTTAATGCATACAAATAATGATACTACTAAAGAGAGTCATTCTAATCTTTCTGTTGAAGATTCTGCTCATACGTTAAGTAATACAGGCGCGTTAAGCGATGCAGGGGCGAGTATAGAGACTGAAAATAGCAATAATACTGTCGCCAATAATACTGTTGATTGTATAAACAAAGCCGTCACAAAGAATTCAAAAGATTTTTCTGTGATGCAAGCAAACAGTAAAAATAAAACATTGCAATCTACTCGTATGCCATTAGGTAATTATGATTCTGCTTTTATGCAAAATATTCAATCTATTGACTGTGATGTTTATGAATTTCCTCCGATCAACTTATTACAGGAACCTGTTTTTCATGAAGGTACGATGATTCCTCAAGAAACATTAGAACGTGGTGCTGGACTTTTGGAAAGTGTTTTGGAAGATTTTGGCATTAAGGGTGAAGTTATCCATGTTCATCCAGGGCCAGTGGTAACAATGTATGAATTTGAACCCGCCGCGGGCGTAAAGTCATCGCGCGTTATTAATCTTTCTGATGATATTGCGCGTTCTATGTCTGCTATTTCTACACGCGTTGCTGTAATTCCTGGACGTAATGTTATCGGGATTGAGTTACCCAATGCGGTTCGTGAAACCGTTTATTTACGAGAATTAATCCAAACACGTTCTTTTCGTGAAAGTGAATTTAAACTTGCTCTTGCTTTGGGGAAGGGGATTAATGGTGAACCGGTCATTGCAGAATTAGCAAAAATGCCTCATTTATTGGTTGCAGGAACAACAGGATCAGGCAAGTCTGTTGCAATTAATACAATGATTTTGTCGATTCTTTATCGTATGACACCAAAGCAATGTCGTTTGATCATGGTTGATCCTAAAATGTTAGAGCTTTCTGTTTATGATGGCATTCCACATCTTTTAACACCCGTTGTCACAGATCCCAAAAAAGCAGTAACAGCTTTAAAATGGGCGGTTCGTGAAATGGAAGAGCGTTATCGCAAAATGGCTAAGTTGGGTGTGCGTAATATTGATGGTTTTAATGCACGCGTTGCACTTGCAGCTCAAAAAGGCGAAACAATCATGTGTACTGTTCAGTCGGGTTTTGATAAGGAAACAGGGGAAATGCTTTATCATGAAGAAGCCATGGATCTCACGCAGCTTCCTTATATTGTTGTGATTGTTGATGAGATGGCTGATCTTATGATGGTGGCAGGGAAAGAGATAGAGAATGCCATTCAGCGCTTAGCGCAAATGGCGCGTGCGGCAGGTATTCATCTTATTATGGCAACACAACGTCCTTCTGTTGATGTTATCACAGGTACAATTAAAGCGAACTTTCCTACCCGCATTTCTTTTCAAGTAACATCAAAAATTGATAGTCGTACGATCTTGGGTGAACAAGGTGCTGAAACGCTTTTAGGTCAGGGGGATATGCTTCATATGGCAGGTGGTGGACGCATTGTGCGCGTTCATGGACCTTTTGTCTCAGATGAAGAAGTTGAATCCATCGTTGCACATCTTAAAATGCAAGGAAAACCTGATTATTTAGCAACGGTAACAGATAATGAAGACGATAACAAAGAGGATACTTCTGCTGATTCAGCTGCTGAAATTTCTGAGGAAGAAAATTTTGATGAAGAGGGTGAGGAACTTTATAACCAAGCTGTAAAAATTGTTATGCGTGATAAAAAATGTTCAACATCTTATATTCAGCGCCGACTTTCAATCGGCTATAATAAAGCAGCTTCTCTCGTCGAGCGAATGGAAGAAAAAGGCATTGTTGGAGCCGCTAATCATGTTGGAAAACGTGAAATTTTACTCAATGAAGGAAAATAAACAAACGCATTTAAAAATATGCAATTTTTTAAATATCTGACAGTTATTATTTAAATGTGCTTGTTTTATTTTTTTATATAATATTAAAAATTTAAATGGAGAGTAATAAAGCAAAAGCGATCTTTTGTATTAAGACTTCTGATGAGGTAAACAAGCTGATATCAAAGGAGATTATGAGATGTTTTTAACATTTCTAAATGATCTGGAATATAAAGAAATTAAACAAATCTTTATATGAAAACAGATAATTTGTGTTCTCTTTTTTACAGAGAAATTTTTTAATAAAATAGTGCGGTGGCATATTTTTTGTTTTTTCTTTTGTAGCGATTCTAATGAAAGAAAGATCTTTGGGAGATTATTGAGAGCATCATAAGAAAAATGCCCAATATGCAAGTTCTGTTGCATAGGATACTTTAAAGCGTCACGCTGAATTTATTATCATTTGATATTATTGGCTCAAGAAAGATGTTCTTACGAGAAGCTTTATTTGAAAAAGAGATTTTGATAATGCAGTATATTGATTTATAGTAATTTATCATTATTCACAGTGAATAAAAGTCTCAAACATTGTAAGATTTTCTCATTTCAAATCTGTTTCTGTTGAAACAATTAAAACCGTTTTCTTGCGTATCATAATAATGTAGGAGTAAAAAAGTTAAAAAATAAAAAGGCTGCTTATGAACGCCTTCAAATGCCGAGAACTATTGGTAACATTAGGGGCTGAAATTAGTATAATGATGGTGCTAACCAGCTCTTTTATAAGTATAAAAATGGTAATGCACAATGCCTTGATATCCTCTATAGGGACTTTTACATTACACCATTTACAGATGACGTCGTAAAATAAGCTTGGGGATCTTGGGAGATATCTTTTCAAAAAAGGCGCATGAATGTGTAAAATAAGTGTATTCTTTTTGAGTACTATTTATGCGAGGGAGATGTTACCATTATTGTAACAAGATTTATTACATAATGGGTGAATAAGCAACAAGAGCTGGAAGCTTCTTTTTATTCTTGTTTTGTTGATGAAACAGTCAAAATTTTGCTACAGACAATTGATATGAGATATCAAGTTATTTTAACCAGAATAGATAATTGTAAACAAATTAGCATTATTCATTTGAGAGTAAATTCAACACTTTTTAGTTTTAGTTATGCCATTAAAAGCAGATGAGTTAAAGTTAAATACAAATGAATTAAAATGTCAGCAAGAAGCTTTTCGTTTTACACCAGAGCTTTTGCCACGGCCTTTTACGTGGGAAATCGATCACAATGGTTTGTTTTGTGAAGTCTCAAAAGAGCTAGCTGAAGTTGTTGGTCCTCTCTCTTCTTCTATTTTAGGGTGTAGTTTTCATGAGCTTGCTCATCAATTTAATGATGATCGATATCTGGTTCTCAGTCGTTTTATTGAAGCGGCTATGCCTTGGAGTAAAGAGATTGTTCAATGGCCTGTTGATGGTTGCTTACAATGGCTTGATGTTGAATTGTCGGCTTTGCCAATTTTTGATGTTAAAAAGCAGCTTAAGGGGTTTCGTGGCTTTGGTGTTTTAAAAATACAAAAAAAAGTCCAAGAAAAAAGAAATGAAAAGCTAGAAACAGAAATGCTATGTCTTACGGAGATAGAACGCTCAGCTTTTCGTGAAATTGCAGAGCAATTGCGTGATGAATTGAATTCATCGGTAAAAGAAGAAAATTTAGTTGAAGAAACAGCTATTCAGTTACCATATGCACAAACATTGCCGGTAAATGCTATAGAACAAGCTCTCGTAAAAGAGCCCGCTGCAGTTTTATCATTGTTGGATACAGCAACAGATGGTGTTTTATGGTTGGATGAAGAGGGCTTTGTTCAATCAGCGAGTAGGGCAGCCTTAGCATTAATGGGTTATGAAATAAATGAACTACGAGGACAACCATTCTCTTCATTATTTACTTTGCAAAGCCGACTTTTGGTTGAAAAGTATTTTAAATCAATCCGTATGGAGGAAAAAAATCAGGTTTTAAATCGCAGTGAAACCGCTGATTTAATGACAAAAAATCATAAAAATATAACCGTTTTGATAACGATTGTATTTTTGGCAAAGCAAGGCAATTATGCTGTTATGTTGCGTGATAGGACACAAACAGTTCCATCAGGAGAAAAAAAAGCAGAAGAGGATAAAATCGTTGGAGTTGTTCATGAAATACGAACACCTTTGAATGCTCTTATTGGTTTTGCAGAAATTATGAGAGAAGGCCGTTTTGGTTCGATAGAAAATGAGCGCTATCATGGATATTTACGCGATATTATTTCCTCTGGAAAACATATATTATTGCTGATTAATCAATTACTAGAGTGCTCGAAGATAAATTATTCTGGTTCCGATAACCAGATTGATTCTTCCCTTATTTCTGAAACATTTGATGTAATATCTTGTTTACGTGCGACGATAGCTTTTCTTGAAACTCAAGCCAATCAGAACGGCATTATCATGCGTATTGTTGCTCCACCTCACGTTCCATTTATTCCTGTATCACAACAAGTGTTTCGCCAGATTATATGGAATCTTCTTTCCAATGCTATTCGTTTTACACCTTTGGGTGGACAGATTATTGTTCACGTTTCTTATAGAAAAGAACGTGTAAAAATTTCAGTGAGTGATAATGGTATAGGGATGAACGAAGAAGAGATTATACAGGCACTGCAACCTTATGGTCAAGTAGAGCGCAAAGATGGACGATCTGGTGATAGCGCTTTTATGGGAACAGGTTTAGGCCTCCCAATGTGTAAAGCAATGGTGGAAGAAAGAGGGGGACAATTTTTACTGTTCTCAAAACCCAATCATGGAACAACTGTGGAAATGTTTTTTCCTCGTGTTCCATGATGTAAATCTTGCATAAAATTATTTTTTCTTAGCCAAAAGATCTCTAATTTCTGTTAAAAGTTGTTCTTCTGAAGACGTTTTTTTGGGGCTTTCTTCTTCTTTTCTACGAATTTTATTCATAGCCTTAACGAATAAAAAAAGAACCCAAGCAATAATGAGAAAATTGATAAGTAAAGTAATAAAGTGTCCATAGCTAATGGTTGCTCCAGCTGCTTTGGCGGCACTCAATGTTGCTTGTTTTTCGCCAGCAAGTTGAATAAACATATTAGAAAAATCAATCCCACCTGTAATCAGCCCAATGATTGGCATAAAAATATCATTGACAATTGAGTTGACCAAGCTACCAAAAGCACCCCCTATAATCACACCGATAGCAAGATCAATCATATTACCTTTTAGGGCAAATTCTTTGAATTCTTTAAGCATTGCATTTTCCCCTTTATATAAGCGATATACGGTAATTTACTTACCGCTTTTGATGAAAAAGGAAAGGGCAGATTTTATTTTTAGGATTATATTACGATATTAATATTATTTTCAAAGAACTTTATAAGGTTTAATAAAGAGCTTTAGGGCTCTATTTGAATGTACATAGAATATTTCCTAGAAAAAAGCTTTTTTGATAAAAACTATATCTGCTTTTTCAACAGAAAGTAGAAAACTGTAGCTTAATTTATATAATTGCCTCAAGATTTTTATGTTAACATTAAAAAGAGAGGTTTTTACACAATACCACAAAATAAGTAGTGTAGAAAGTTGAGCTATCAGAAAGCTTTTCAAATGAAGTACATATATTAGCATAACATTTTGTCATAAAAAGAGAATTTAGGAATAAAAAATATATTTCAGCACTGATAGAAGAAATAGATAGATGAGACAGGAGTAAAACTTATAATTTAATTCCTCTTAATTTAGTAAGCGATAATAGCAATTAGGAGGGCATTATGGCTTATCTAAAAGCTATTTGTATTGGGTTACATGAGCTAAAATGGCGATAATTCGGATGGAAGAAACACATTTCATCTGCTGGAAGATTGTATCAGTTTATAAATAGCAGAGCTCTAGGGTTTGCAAGATCATTTTGGTTTGGAAGTCGTTGGTATGATGTTTGAGTTCAATAATCAACTGTCATTACTTAAAATATATGTTAGGCAGAGCACTTAATAGATGCAAAATTGTATTTAATACATCAGAAATGGCAAAGAAAACAACGCAGATTATCAATAGAGTACAAATTGATTGAACATTCTGTTGCTCATAAATAGTGCAACAATAGTATGAATTTAGATGATTTTATGAACTATGTATCCTATAAATGCTAGGAAAAAATAGCTTTATAGAACAAGCTTTGTTTCTATTGAAAACAATATTACACAAAGGAACTTTGGGAATAGAGATAATTTGCCTGCATTTTTAAGAAAATTATGAGCGTGCCTGCATAAGACGTCATAAAACCATGACTATGGTAAGAGCCATTGATGTTCCAATTCATGCTGAATTTTATAAGATTAGGATTCATATTTTAATCTTTAAAAAATGTCGAAAAAGAGAAACATTTTTTAAGAATAAAAAGTTCTTTACATAATATAACCAATATAAACATGTATGGCTATTATGTGATGAGTTTTCTTCTAGAAGGGGAATATTATTTGGATAATATGCTTGCTTTGATTGGAAATCTTTTGTGTTAAAAGGTAGAGGTGAGGTGCGATGGATCATTTTTATGTTGTGGAGAAGAATTGATGAGTTTTTTTCGTTGTATTGGCCGTTCTGCCTTATTTATGTTGGATCCAGAGCAAGCACACGGTTTAGCGATTCTTGGGCTGAAAAGTGGATTAAATGGTTGTCAAAAGGTTATCGACAAACGTTTGTGTGTAACTGTTGCTGGTCTTGAGTTTGAAAATTTTATTGGTCTTGCAGCGGGGTTTGATAAAAATGCAGAGGTTGTAGATGGTATTTTTCGGTTAGGATTTGGTTTTACTGAAATTGGGACAGTGACACCAAAGCCTCAGATTGGAAATCCTAAACCACGGCTTTTTCGTTTAAAAGAAGATGAAGCGATTATTAATAGAATGGGCTTTAATAATGACGGACATCAAGTTGTTTACAATAGATTGCATGCGTGTAAAAAAACTGGTGTTATAGGAGTCAACATTGGAGCCAATAAGGATACGGTCGATAAGATTGATGATTATACTGTTGGTATTGCTCATTTTTATGATGTTGCTGATTATTTTACGGTTAATATTTCTTCTCCTAATACACCAGGTTTACGTGATTTACAGGCCCGTGACAGTTTGCATCTTTTGTTGAGTGCAATTTCGCAAGCGCGAAATGAGCAAGAGAACAAGCATGGATTCTCCATTCCCATTTTTTTAAAAATTTCTCCTGATTTATCAGAGAAAGAATTAGATGATGTTGCTGAAGAAATAAAACTTTCTGATTTTGATGGACTCATTGTTTCTAACACAACTCTTTCACGCCAAGGTCTTAACAATAGTCACTTCCGTAATGAAGAGGGTGGGCTTTCTGGACGTCCACTCTTTGAGCGTTCTACTATTATGCTTGCAAAAATGCGTCAAAAGTTAGGGAAGGAGATTGCAATTATCGGCGTTGGCGGTGTAAAGGATGCTGAAACCGCTTTGGAAAAAGTAAAAGCTGGTGCAGATTTGATTCAATTATACAGTGGGATGATTTATGAAGGTCCAAATCTTGCCATAACTATTCTGAAAGAGATTTTGCAAATGATGCACCAAGATGGTGTTGATAACATAAAAGGCTATCGTGATCATAGTCTTGAGCATTGGGCAAAATTTCCTTTGTAAAAAACGCTTTTTTCTTCACAAAAAATTGCGAGATTTTTTTAAAGGGGCTTGCAAACTTTGTTGATCTTCCTTATGTCACATAAGCAAAGAATAAATGTTTACGAAATCGTGAATAGTTATGATACATTTGATTTTATGCGGTTGTAGCTCAGTTGGTTAGAGCGCTGGTTTGTGGCACCAGAGGTCGTAGGTTCAAATCCCACCAACCGTACCATTGATTTCCTTACAACTTTTCTCATTCTCCTTTCCAGTGTTTTGTAAAGCGGTTAAAAGACGCAGTTTTCGGCGTTTTTTGCCTTTGACTGATAACAGAGCCGAGGCCTTGCGCGGGTGTATTTTCCTCTTTTTCGCCCAAAATGGCCAAAACGTCTCATTGAGCGGAGACTTTTTTAAAAAGGTCTCCGCTCAATTTATATTTATTTTTCAATATGTTATAAAATTGCTCATTTTATGGTCGGTATGCATCTTGTGGGTGGCGCGCGTGATACGAACCTAAGGCCTCTGTTTAAGTAGAATCGCTATAATTCCCCTATAAGGTTTTGTTTTTTTACAGTAAGCTTGCAATATGCATGAAAATAAATATTCTATTCTTCTATACTGAGCATAAGGGGAAATGCAGTGATGAGTATAATAGCGGGTGAAGATAAAATTGATTAGCCTTTTACTAAAGAAACCCTTTACTATTTTTTATGCCAGTGCTGGTGTCTGTGAGGAAAAACGTAGACATATTATGTTGTATCTCATCAATAAATATATTACATGGATTTGGGTTATCATATTTTTTGCTAATGGGCTGCCCAATGTTTTTTTGAAGGGACTCCCCAGCTTTGGTGGATCAATATGGGTTTAGTTTGTGTTGGTATCTTTTTTTCTAAATATTTTCCTAACATGATGCGATATTTTTATCGCATCAAACATCATGGAGCATAATATGTCATTGTTTAACATTCTGACTGGAACTCCTTTATGGGCCTGGATTTTGCTTATTTTTCTCATTGCGAGGGGAATAATCGCATTGAAAGATAGGGAAATGAAGGTTAACCGCCTTTTTCTATTGCCGTTAGTCTTTCTTTTTTTGGGCGCAAGCGATGTGATTAAAGAGCTGGCGTTCCTGCGCTGGGGAGCAGTCTCAATGTTGGCAGGGCTGATGATCGGCGTTGGCGTTGGCTGGTTGCTCTGGCGTGCTACTGCGCGTTTAAAAATCAAAGAAGGAACGGATTTCATTATTCTGCCTGGTACGCCGTTGACGCTGACATTTATTCTTATCGCTTTTGTCATCAAATTCACATTGATTGTTTTTCTCAAGGTTGTACCTGATTTGAAATATGCATTTGATTTTAACCTTCTTTTTGGTCTTTTAAGTGGGTTCACTGGTGGTGTGTTTTGGGGCGGCACATTAAATTTATATATAACATTTCGAAAAAATATAAATTAGTTCCTATATCCTTAGCTGTTGATGCTTCTGTCAAGTATTATGATACAGAAGCGTCCGCTGTTTTACGTTGAAACTGCGGCTGCTATACGACTAAGTGGCCTTACGTCTGAGTATGCAAGAGCGGCAGAGTTTATACAGTCTACGCCATAATATGTGGAGCACTCTTGCGGGAATGAGTGCATTATTATTGCGATATACATGTAACCCTCTAGCTAATATTATATTAGTAAGGCTGTTTTTTGAAGCCGCTTGTAATTACGGTGTGTTTTTAAAGAGAACGTTCGAACCGATGTATCGCTTGCAGTACCATTTCTCTTTATAAAACTATTCTCATTTTTTTTAGAAATCTGCACTTCTCAGCTTTTTTTGCGTATGATCGATAACGTAGTTAAGATCCTTGAGATAGTGAATTTTTATCTCTTTTTGCTAAAAATGCTCAAACCATCTTATTTAGTCGAGACTTTGTTTAAGAAGGGATCTTCTAAATTTATTTTTTCAATAGGATATAAATTTCTCGTTTTGGGTGCGCGGTAAACTTATAGCAGCAATAAGCTTAGGTTTATTGGTTCTAAGCGTGGAGGGAGTTGAGCTATCCAATGAAAAAGAATAAATTGCATTTTTGTCTAACTTTGTGAACACACACTATTTTCTGGACTAATCGAGGAAATACAACATTCCTGTGTTGAGAGGATTAGACAATGAGTTGTAAACAATTAGAGCAAGAAATAGCCACTGTAAAGTATACGTTAATGTAGGAGCCCAAAGCCTTATGGCACACTTATTTCAGTGACGATTATTTAGGACAAACGCATCATGTGCTTGTGGTGTCAAAAGGCTATCAATGAGGGCAAGATTTACAAAAGCTTGAAAGCTATTGCTAAGCATATTACCGGCATCAATTGGAATGGCCATTTGTTTTTTGGCCTTGTAAGGCGGGGATGAGAGGATGACTGGGGACAAGAAAGGTGCTTAAACAAGCGATAAAACCAATACGCGGCGCTATATATAGACGTAAAACCGAAGAAGGTTTAAAGCAAGAGTTTAACTAACGGGACGACAAAAAGAAGCAGACGAAAGCTTTGTTAAAGCTTACCGTCATGAAGGTTGGCAATTAATACCAACGTTGCTGATAATGTAAAAATCATGCCGCAATATATTTAAGGAGCGAGTGCAAGAGATTAATACATTCCTATGGCAGATTGTAAAAGCATGGTTTGTACATGAGCCTAATTATATGATTGATAAGGCAATACAAATCACTCAGGGACAAAATGATAAGAGCTATATTTTATTATGAATCTGACACACAGTATAAAACCTATAAGGCAAAGCGTTTTATGGCATGGGAAGGATTTTCAGCTTGCTGGTGGGCGTTTGAGGGTGTTTTTACACACCGTGAAAGGTATTTTAGCAAATCTTGCTTGTGCGGACAAGGGAGAACTAGAAGTGGATGCTGACATAATCCCTTGTGAAATGGTTTTTATTGCGTCAAAATAAATGATGAAGAAATTTATGTTTTCGTTGGCAGTGATAGTACTTGTATGTGCTTGACCAAGCCACATGTGACGCAATTTTAAAATTACCCATGGTGGCATGTCGTCAAATTGACGATACAGCTCTTCGATTTGTAAGAAATATGACAAGGCTAAAAGATAGACATATTTTGGATGTGCTTGTGCCAATTGATAAGCTTATTGATAATATTTGTAAGTGCCATAATAGCACACAAGAAAAAATATAAAATAACCGCCTTTATTATGCCAAACAGTACGCCAATTTAGAGCGCGAAATTATTGCTTTTGCAAAGTAAATCAAAGAAAAGCAAAATGATCAAAATGTGGTAATGCGAATTGATCTAGCTGACTTGCGTAAGCAAAAAGAAATAAAACAAGCACAAGAAACTTTAAAAAATAAAGAGAACAGCTTATACGACATTTTTCATGAAAGTAAATTTGCAGAGGATATAGAAATAAATAGGATAAAAGGAATTGCGACGTACAAAAGAAATATTCATAGACATATTTTATACTAAGCGTAACGGAGAAGCGCAAAGATGAGTATAATAGCGGGTGAAGATAAAATAGAGGGCATGAGTCAAAGCCCTATTAATCCAGACATAGAAAAGTTAAAAGCAGCCTTTCCGCAATGTTTTGCTGAGGGAAAGCTGGATATAGATCAGCTTCTTAATCTATGCGGCGAATATATTGATAATGATTTTGAGAAGTTCAAATTTGAATGGAAGGGCAAAGGAGCAAGTTTAAAGCTTGCGCAAAAGCCTTCACTTGCGACATTGCGCCCGAAGCGCGAGGAGAGCGTAAACTTTGATAATACACATAATCTTTATATTAAGGGCGATAATCTTGAAGTGTTAAAACTTATCCAGCGGGCTTATTTTGGCCAAGTGAAGATGATCTATATCGACCCGCCCTATAATACGGGGAATGATTTTATCTATGATGATGATTTTAAAGACCCATTGGCGCGATATAAGGAAGTGACCAAGCAGACAACGAAGTCAAACCCTGAAACAATGGGGCGGTTTCATACGGCGTGGCTCAATATGATTTATCCGCGCTTGCGTTTGGCTCAGACCTTATTGCGTGACGATGGGGTGATATTTATCTCAATAGATGATCACGAGGCGCATAATTTGCGCAAAGTGTGCGACGAGGTTTTTGGCGAAGAGAATTTTGTTGCTCAATTAGTGTGGGAGAAGGTTCACACGCGCAAGAATTCAGCGAAATATTTTTCTGTCAGCCATGAATATATTATATGCTACGCAAAGTATAAGGAAAATTTTAAGAGGAATTTACTACCACGGCAGGATAGCTCTGCGTATAAGAATCCAGATAATCACCCCAAGGGTCCTTGGAAAGCAGACCCTATTACTGCGCATAAGCCTTATGCTGCAGATTATACAATTACCAAGCCGAATGGAGTGGTTCTGAAAAGGCCGCAAGGCCGTTACTGGGCTTTTAGCGAAAAAGTTTTGAAAGAAAAAATTGCTAATGATGAGATCATATGGGGCGAAGGCGAATCCTATCCTATGATTAAAAGATTTTTAAATGAGACTCAAGATGGGTTGGTTCCTACGACTTTTTTCGGCAAGGAGATCGATGTCAATTTTGATGAAGAATTTGCAGGAATTTTTAAACGAGAGTTTTCAGGTGATACCGCTTTTTCCAAACGTGAAATTGATCAATTAATGCATGTTCAAGGATTGTTTGAATATATTAAACCTACCAAACTCATAAAATTGCTCATGCAAATCGGCACGAACAAAGACGACATCATTCTCGATTTTTTTGCTGGCTCTAGTACAACAGCGCATGCAGTGATGGCTTTGAATGCCGAAGATGGTGGAAATCGCAAATTCATCATGGTGCAATTGCCTGAATTGTGTGATGAGAAAAGCGAAGCTTATAAGGCTGGTTATAAAACTATCTGCGATATAGGTAGTGAACGTATTCGCCGCGCTGGTGCACAAATCAAGCAAAAGCATGAAGCAGAATTCACAAGCGAGAAGCCTCTAGACACCGGATTTCGCGTACTAGAGCTCGATAGTTCCAACTTTTCCATATGGGACGATAGCCCGATTGATCCGGATGCATTTGATGTTAAAGAACAATTGCAAATGCGTTTGGATCATATTTTGCGGGGGGTGAATCCCGAGCGCTCTCATCAAGATATTATCTTCGAGATCATACTTAAATATGGTTGGCCATTGGATTTAAAAATTTATCCTTTACCAATCAATGGCAAAAAATTCTATTATATAGGCGAGAGCGAAGGCGATGTCTTAGTGATTATAGCCATAGATCCGCCCTTTGACCCCGAAGATGCGGAAGAGATGATAAAGTATTTGCCCGTAAAAATCGTAGCGCTTGATGCGGCCTTTAAAAGTGATGAGGCACTTATTAATTGCGACTTTATCTTTAAAGACAATGAAGTAAGTTTTGATAAAATTTAAACTATAGAGAGACGATTGGGGCGGCGATATGAAACTTAAATTTAAACAACAAGAATTTCAAAATGATGCGGTTAAAAGCGTCATTGATTTATTTAAAGGCCAACCAAGACGAGATTCTTCTATTTTCTTGTGTTCAGAACAAGGACAATTAGCGTTAAATGAATTTGGTTATGGTAATCAATTATTGATTAGTGATGAAAGCATATTAGCAAATTTACAAGAGGTGCAACAGAACAATAAACTCGTGGCGAGTGAGACGCTAGAGCAAAAGCAGTTTTCTATTGAGATGGAAACGGGAACAGGCAAAACTTATGTCTATAGCAAGACGATTTTTGAGTTAAATCAACGCTATGGCTTTACCAAATTTATTATCGTCGTACCAAGTGTTGCTATTCGCGAAGGGGTGTATAAATCACTTCAGGTAACAAGGGAGCATTTTCAAGCAGAGTTTGATAATCTGCCCTATCGTTATTTTATTTATAATTCAAAAGATCTTTCGCAAATTCGCCAATTTGCAAGCTCTACCAATATTGAAATTATGATTATCAATATTGATGCATTTAAAAAAGCAGAAAATATTATCAACCTTCCGCAAGATAGACTGAATGGCGAAAGTGCTATGCGCTATATCCAAGATACAAATCCGATTGTGATCATAGATGAACCGCAATCGGTGGATAATACAGCAAAAGCGAAGGAGGCTATTGCGAGCCTTAATCCGCTTTGTGTTTTCCGCTATAGTGCCACGCATAAAGAGGAGATTAATCTTTTATATCGTTTAACACCTGTTGATGCTTATCAAAAAGGACTGGTAAAGCAAATTTGTGTCTCTTCTAATCAGATAGAGCAAGATTTTAACCGTCCCTATATTGCCTTGAAATCCGTATCACACAAACATGGCTTTAAGGCGCGCTTAGAGTTGGATATTGCGGGAAAGAATGGCACTGTGAGCCGCAAAACAGTTACAGTGAGACAAGGCGATGATCTGTATCGCGTTACGGGCGGGCGTGAGCTTTATAGGGGTTATATTGTTTCGGGTATCAATTGCATGGCGGGGGATGAAGCTGTTGAGTTTTCTGATACTGAAGTTGTCAAATTTGGCCACGCCCTTGGTGATGTGAATACAATAGAGCTTAAACGCGCGCAAATTTATCGCACTATAGAAACACATTTAGATAAAGAATTGCGGCTTGCGCCTTTAGGGATTAAAGTTTTATCACTTTTTTTTATTGATGAGGTGGCTAAATATCGTAGCTCTGATGAAGAGCCAGCACTTTATGAGCGTATGTTTGAAGAATGTTATGAAGAGCTGTTGACGAAAAAGAAATATGCCTCCTTACGAACTAAGTTTGCGCAAAATGTTCGAAATGTGCACGGCGGTTATTTCTCGCAAGACAAGAAAGGCGTGTATAAGGATACAAAGGGCGACAGCCAAGCTGATGATGACACTTATAACACGATTATGCGTGATAAGGAGTGGTTATTATCTTTTGCATGCCCCTTGCGTTTTATCTTTTCACATTCTGCCTTGAGAGAAGGCTGGGATAATCCGAATGTGTTTCAAGTGTGTATGTTGATTGAGCAAAAATCGAATTTTACCGCACGGCAAAAGATTGGTCGCGGTTTGCGCTTGTGCGTAAACCAACACGGTGAACAGGTAGAAGATAAAGATATAAATGTGCTGCATGTCATGGTGAATGAAAGCTTTGCTGAGTTTGTGAGTACATTGCAAAAAGAATTAGAGGCGGATATTGGTTATAAACTTGGTACATTGCAGATGGAGCATTTGGTTGGCCGTATTTATGAAGATGTAAAATATGTGGCCGCTAAAGTGGAAGTATCGCAAGCACAAAAAATTGTTAAAATACTTGTTGCAAAAGATTTTATTGATGAGGCGGGTGTCGTTAAAGTAGATCAAGATTTAGTGGCGAGCGAATTTGAGGCTATAGGGGCGGAGGAAATGCCACGCGAATTGCGTCAAGAAATTGTGAAAAAAACTGATGCGGGCGCGCTTATTAATGTTGAGACGCTGCAAGATCTGATTTATATGACAGCTGTGACGGAAACAAAAATTCTGTCTTCGCAAGAGGCTGCTGATATATTGGTTGAGTTGCGTGAAAAAGCCTTGCTTACATCAGCAGGAAAAATCACAGATACATTAAAAGCGCAATGGGCGACTGGGACGTTAGATTTAAGTGAACGTTTTAGTAAAGGGCAGAAGCAGGCTGTGCTGCAGGCGCTAGAAGCGAGCCAAGCCATGCCGATTATTCGTAATGCTACGCGCGAGGTGCGGGTTAAGCTTAAAAAGCAAACAGTGGCTTCACCAGAGTTTTTGGCCTTGTGGGAGAAGATCAATAAAAAGACCACTTATCGTGCAAAGCTTGATCGCACAGAGTTTGTTGCCAAAGCAGTGGATGCAGTGGAAAAAATGGCGCCAGTTGCGCCCGCGCATTTGGTTTATCAGACAGCAGAGATAGAACTGGATAGTGCTGGTGTGACCTATGAAGAGCAGTTATTAAAGCAGAGTGCGCTTGATTATAGTTTTTGTGCACTGCCGAACATTGTACATTATTTGACCTTAAAGCTGAAATTAACCACAAAGACAATTATTGGTATTTTGACCAAGAGTGGCCGTGAGCATGAGTTTGTAAAAAATCCACAAGCTTTTTTAGAGCGCATAGAAGAAATACTCAATAAAACCCATGTTAATCTTACAATTGATGGCATTAAATATTTAAAGCTGGTCGGGCAAGAATATAGTGTGCAAGAGCTTTTTACCAGTGAAGAGCTTGTGGCAAATTTAGAGCGTACAGCTGTTGTGAGTGAGAAGAGTGTGTATGATCATGTGGTTTATGAAAGCAGTGTGGAGAAAGAGTTTGCACAAAGTCTTGAAAATGATCCTGAAGTCAGATTGTTTTTTAAACTACCAAGAAGTTTTAAAATAGCCACTCCCATTGGTTCTTATACGCCTGATTGGGCAGTTTTTTTAGAGCGAGATGGCGAACAAAAGCTTTACTTTGTGCTGGAGACAAAAGGGGCAAACAGCGAGTTTGATTTGCGACTTAAAGAAATACTGAAGATTAAATGCGGCAAAGCGCATTTTGCTGCACTGCAAACGAGCGTTGCGTTTAACGACCAGCCGGTGATAAATTGGCGTGAATATAAGCGTACTTTGCCCGAAGGGGCGCATGAGTTTCCAAGTGCTGCGGTGGTTGTTACAGAATGATTGGAGCATGAAATACTTAAGGGGGAGGGGAGAAAAGCTTTTTATATCAAAATAATAAATTGATAAAAGGTAGTTATAATGTACACTTCATGTTGAATTTAATTGTTTTCATTTAATACAGGAGGTAAAGTTATGAAAACTAAAGATATGTATAAACCACTGAAAAAAAATTAAACGGGTTGATGTTGCTGCGCTCAAAGCCCGAGCAAGTGAGCAGAAAATGGCTGCTTGAGGCGCTTCTATGAATTGAAGTTTTAAAATATACAAAGCTGGCGGCAAAAAAAGCTGCCAGCTTTATAGCTTTTGGATATATTAATGACGATAGATTATGAAGTTAAAAAGTTGCTCTATGGCTGTGGGGCAATGAGCGAGGTTCGGCTGATTACAGGTTCCTTCCATGCTTTTTTTTCTTGTCTATGGGCGTTAGTATAGCACAGTTAGCCTTATTGCAAATTGTGTTTAGCGCGGCTATTTGTATTTTTGAAGTGCCTTGTGGGATTTTAGGAGATAAAATTGGCATTAAAAAAATGTTATCTTATCATGTTTCTTTTTTTCGCTCTTCTTCTTTTTATCTATTTACGCGCCTAATCTTTCTGTCTTAATTCCGGCAGAAATTATATATGCTTTAGGCTTTGCTTTATGTTCTGGCGCTGATAGCACATGGATTAAAGGCTTAATCGACGGCGGTGGATACAAGGGTAGTTTGATCTACCACCAAGTAAACGTCTATAAGCGGGAACTGATGGCATTCATGAATATGGTTGCTGGTGCGCTAGGTGTTCTTATTGTTTTGTGTATGGATAATTATCAGTCGGCATATTATTTTTGTTCTTTCGGGTTTCTCGTGCTTGTATTCTTGTTTAGTCGGGTGACGGGGATAGGTATTGCATCCGCTTCGGATAGTCAGTAAATAGACTCGGGTTCTTTGTTGCATGCAACAGAAGCTTTTACTTATTTAGTTACCTCAAAAATCGGGTTATATTACATATTGATATGTGGTTTTATTGTTGCTGCATTGCAGCCAATATTTCATTTTTGGCAACCTTTTATTTTGGGACAGACAGGAGTATTAGACAATGCGACAGGAAAGACTAAAATTCTTATTCTTGGCCTGTGCTTTGTGTCTTATACTCTCGTAAAATACTTATTTAATCGCTTTGTGATTAAATATCTTATGCAAAAATATGCTCCTATGGCGATAACTTTGTGCTCACTCGTCCTAAGTGCTGTTGTTATGCTTGCTCTGCTTCTCGTTGCAAACAGTTGGGCTCCTATTATTTTATTCACCGTATTTCACAGTTTTTTTCTGTTCCTATGACGCAGTTTGAAGCAGAATTTTTTAAACATATTCAACAAAAGAATGCAAATACGGTTTTATCCATTGTTAGTTTTCTTGCGCGTATTTTTGGTATTTTAGCGCTTGTGCTGATTGTTGGTTGGCAAATAATGTTTGTATAGAAGCAGCTTTTTGTTTTGCCTTGGTTTGTATATGTTCAATTATCCCGCTTAATTTGGCCTAGCTTTATACTGATAAAAAGTTAATAAAAAACGAAGAGGTCTGAGAGTGAAGATACAGTTGAATAGGGACTTGCCTATGACTTACATAAAGACACAGGAAAAAATAGTGTGTGGGTCATCTTATATGGATTGAGTCGAAATTAATAGCTGTCCATCGTTTTTAGCAGAGATGCTTACCGATTTGAATGCGCCAAATGATTGTGCTGTTATTCTCCAGAAATATCGCGAACGAGTATATCAAGAGGATATGATATTGATGTGTTGTTAAATGAATACTTCAGATTGGATTCGGAGGAGGCCAAAATTATTATTTTTGGGGAGGGCAATCATTCATATGAAGCCTCTATAGGTTTTGTGATGTGGACATGGTGCGTATAGTTATAGAATGCTCTCCTAGTGAGTGCTAGATGGTGCTTTTGCGTTCGTAAAATATTGTGCGTTGGTTGTTGAACTAAAGTTTCATAATTTTAGATCGTAGAGCGGTGGGGCATCGAGGTGCCTTATGTATCATAAACGCTCTTTTTTAATTGGTGTATAGGCACAATGGATTGTAAAAATGCTAATACCTGTGTTTTTTGACAACTTGGTCGGCTTTGTTTTTTTTACGTATGTAAGCAGCGAGTAAGCAAAGGTTAGCACAGGTGTATTACTTGCAGTACCAAAAAGTTTGATTAAAAATACTAAAAATGGATATACAAGACGAACAAACGGCTCGCTGAGGATCTTTTATCAATGACTGTAGTTGCTTGGGGGCATAATATTGTACAAAAAACCAATAAAGGTGCATTGCGCTTCTTTTTTAAGAACTGGGCATCTCCTCTTACCTTAATGCGTTCTCATTATGCAGCCTTTACACAAGACTTGCGATGGAAAGACTTTACGGAAAAAATCAATGTGTTTTGTTTAAAAGATCTGAGCTTAATATGCCCTTCAATATGGAAGGGTATTTCACAATGTTTGTTGTGATGAAGCAATTGCTCTCTCTTGGCATGCCACTGGCTGTTGGGTTGATCTCTCAGATGATGATTTCCTTCACAGATGCAGCGCTTGTAGCGCATTTAGGCGTGCAAGCCTTGAGTGGTACAATGTTAGCTCTGAGTATATTTAGTTTTGTTATGTTGTTTGGGCTAGGTATTATTACCGCGGTTGCACCAAAACTTGCGGAAAGTTTTCGCAGACAAGATAGATATGCATTAAAGGCATGGTTTGATCAAGGAATATGGCTTTCCCTTGTGATTGGAATGATGAGTGCAATCATTTTACTCAATACGAGGAATATTTTGTGTCTTCTCGGCCAAGATGAGACAATTGCCAATATAGCACAGGAATATAATAGTGGCGCTGCTATAGGAGTGGTGTTTTTTTATCTTTATGTGAATAGCCGAGGATTGCTGTCAGCAATTGGTAATCCACAGCCCTTAACTTGGGTTATGCTTGCGGCTATCCTTGTGAATTTTCTTATCTCTTGGCCGCTTATTTTTGGTATAGGTTCTGCAAGCGGATTAGGTGTCTTTGGTGCAGGAATTGCGAGCAGTTTGATCCGTATTTTAATTGTTATTGCAGCAGCAATAATTTTGTCCCGCAATTCTGCTTTTCATTCTTTTCGCTTTAATTATTTGAGACCAAAGTTAGAGATTTCACGAATAATAAAATTGCTGCGAGTAGGGCTACCCATTGGTATACGTATTCTTATTGCGGAGGGCTTTCCTTCGGTCATTGCATTTATGATTACGGCTTATGGGGTCGAATCTTTGGCCGCGCATACGATAGGGATGCGTCTCGATATGCTTATTTCTGTGGTGGCTTTGGGGATTTCCAGCGCAGCCGCGACAATAGCAGCGTGGTATAGAGCAGATAGGAATAATATGGCTCTAAAACAGCTGCGTATGAGTGTCACTGTTTTTGCTGTAGCTTATGTCTTGTTTTTATCAGGGATTGTTTATCTCTCTTATGGATTCATCCTTACAACCATCTTTAATATTTCTTCAGAACGCGTTGTTGTTTTCTCTTGGAAGTTGCTTCCGTTCATTTTATTGTCTTTTGCTTTTGGCACTTTAGGAGCTATGCTCAATGGCATACTTGTGGGTTTGCTTGATACGTTTTGGTCAACAATTGTTGTAGCAATAAGTTATTGGGGGTTAGGCCTATTTGGGGGAGCACTAATGGCGCATTTTTTTGAATATGACTTTATTGGCTATTGGCTTGGCATGATTGGTGCAAGCTTAATCGTTTCTCTCTTTAATTATATGCGCGTGGGTTATTTAATAAAATGCAATCCTATATTTGGGGCAGAGTGAGTGTTATAAAAGCGCTTGTAAAGCACTAGCTGTGAAGGCTTAGCTACTCATCGTCCATAGAGGCTGTTTTACTTCTATGGAGATAACAATATAGGTTACAAAACTTGCTTAATATTGAAAAGAAGTGTCTTTGATTGTAGCCTCAATATTATTTGTTGAGTTTTTAAAATAATATGGGTTTATTAAAATCATTCGGCTACAATTTAAGAGTAAGTTCGGTAGATTGGAAGAGTTTAATACCTTAAAAAATGACGAGAAAAAACGTGCTTATATTCATACGCCGTTGAGGAGGCATTTAAAAAAGTTGTTGTTTTTATAAGTCATTACCATTGTGATGCTAAAACGCATGCATTTGTCAAAACAATCGCAGACGCTCATGATGTTATTCTTGCAAGCCCTGTTTATCACGGGTCTTATTCAGGGTGATTGAAGAATGCTCTTGATAATTTAGAGTATAATGCTTTTGGGATAAAGTTTTTGGTCATCTCTCTCATGACAATATAACCCAAAATGCGCACTGCCCTGTGTATATTTGGTACCAATTGTGCATACGCTTTATGGACAGGCGCTGCAATATCAAGTTGCTTCGGCTAAAGATGATTTTGCGTTTGAGAATGAAAACCGTACACGGAGACTTAGCAGCGTAAATGTACGGGCTTGCTGCGCACATCTTGCTGATAAAATGTACAATAAGGGTGGAGGATATGATCAAAAATGATAGGAAATACCGTTAGTTAGTCGTTGGTGGTACAGGAATATTGGCTCCCTTCGCCGGTTATTAGGGCTGAGCAACGTGATTATCGCAGCGCGTTTTCGTTTTCATCAATCCAAAATTGAGTTATTTCAGACAAGGGCTAAATATATATTTTGGAGATTATTATAAGCCATAGGCACAATTTTTAAAAGGGGTACCCCTATGGACGGGCTTGAAATATTGCATATTATGGGGGGCATTCGCCTGCACATGTATTTTCGTGTAGGTTGAGATTGAGCGGTTGGCCTTCTTACCGAAGCCTCTGCGTATTGTTCATGTTTTTGGTTCTAATGCAGAGGATAAAATAATCTCTGGATGTGCGCATCACAATAAGATTGATTCTACATCTGTAAAATTAGGTCGGAAAAGGCGATCATAGGGCCGACGGTGGTCAATGAGAAAAGTATTTATGATCATGAGATTTGTGAGAGCCGTATTGAGAAAGAGTTTGCGCAAAATCTCGATAATGACTCTGATGTAAGATTGTTTTTTAAACTGCCAAGAAATTTAAAAATAGCCACTCCCATTGGTTCTTATACGCCTGATTGGGCGGTTTTTTAGAGAGGGATGGCGAACAAAAGCTTTACTTTGTGCTGGAAACAAAAGGAACGAATAGCGATTTTGATTTGCGCCTTAAAGAAATGCTGAAGATTAAATGCGGCAAGGCGCATTTTACCGCTCTTGAAACTGGTGTGGTGTTTAACGAGGCACCGGTGATGAGTTGGCGCGATTCTAAGCGGGGATGGTGGTAGAGAGAGTGGTGGCTGTGGTAAGAGTGGGCGGCACGAATGACGCTGTCTTTAGTTGCGTACCGCCCCAAGCTAATTTTGTGCTTTGCGAAATTCGCTAAGGCTTTTGGACGTACCGCGTTTACCGCGTAATAAAATCTTATGAATATCATGCAGAAGGCACGCAGAAATGGGTGATTGCGTGTCTAGCTTCCCAATGCCGTAATTAGGTACAGCTACATAATGAGATAGCTCTTCAATATCATCAGTTACACTGATACTTTTTCTTTATTTTCAAACAATAATAGGTCAGATGGTAACGATTATGTCCTTTCTATCTAAGAAAAGAGTAGCACCGCTTGCGTATATGTACGAGTAAAAGTCAATCAACATTGGTCTGAGGTAAAAACCGTCAATTATTTCTAATACACCTAAGGATTTCATAGCTTGCTCTAACGGTTTATATAAAGCCGCCCTTTTAAAAGGTGGATTGGGTGGAAAATTTATTGGAATATAGGCTTTATGAATCTCTCGAACTAAGCTTTCTACTATGCAGGCCCTAAGGCGTGATTGCATATATGGTCGCATCTGTTGCTGCGTTGTGTAGGCAAAGATCCTAAACTAGGAAAGGAGGGCTGCTCTTTTGATTACAAAGGAAGAATACGGCTAATTACAAAGGAAGAATACGGCGCGTAAGTGCAGCAAAATGTATTTTGAGGAGCAGAGGGGTGAGGCATTTGATGTCCAGCGGGTAACGGATTAACTGGAGTATAAGTGGGTATTGCTAGGGCGGAGTTTTTGGTTAAGAATTGCACTTCGTACGCTATAAGCTCTCTGCATCCTTCATATAGGCGTTGGATCATCGCCCAATCAACGTAAAGGGGCTGTTTTGTCTTTAGCGTTTGTTTGGCTGCTTCTATAGTGCCGCTGGCTCTATCAGCCATTATGGTGATAATTTTCTCGTCCAAAGAATAGATCAATTGATTGCGTAATAGGGTATGTGTGCCTTTTTGACCGTGTCTTTTTTTTAAAGCAGCTGTTACCTCGTGGAAGGATTGGGTGTGTCTATATGATCAGCCTGCCAAAGAAAAGGAAGCGTTATTGCGATAGCCACCAATAGGAGTCCAGCGATAAAGGTGGCAGCAAACTGCAATGATATAAAAGAACCAAGGACGCCGACCAAAAAGCTTCCGACCGGCGTTCCAGCATAGCCTATCACTCGAAAAGCAGAATTAGCTCGCCCGAGAAGTTGCTTTGGTGTGAGGCGCTGCCTGAAGGCGGTAACACCAATAAACCATAAGCTTGCTCCAACGCCAGCAATAAAGGTGACGCCCCATACGACGACAGCACTTTTTGAAAAGGCTGGAATCAGCAACAAGACAACAGTTCCTAAACCGTCAGTGAGAACAGCTAGGCGCACCGGTGCATAACGTATACGCGGTGCAAATAGGGCGCCTGCCATTGTTCCAAGCGCGTAGGCCGCAAACATCACGCCATATTGGCTGCTATGTAGGCCCAGATACCGACTGTCGGTAACGAAGAAGATGAATGAGGTTAGGAATGCTCCAAATACCACCGATAGAAAGAATGTGAGTAATGTAAGGGAGGTAAGATGCCGATTTGAAAAAATGAAACGAAAGCCGGCAATGATATAACGGAAAGTGATGTTTTCTTTATCAAGTGCTGGCGATGTCGGAACAGCACGGCGAGCGGTAAAAATCAATGCGATAAAAAGCACGATTAACAGGCCGAGAAATAGCAGGGTGCTATGCGCTAAAATGCTGCTTGTTATGACAGGGGCAAGAAAATAGGAGACCCCGAAATCTAAGAACAAGACAATAGAGTAGAAGGTCATCAATCGCTCTCCCTCCATGATAAGTGGTGGAATCGTCATTATATAAGCTTCGGCAGAAACGACGATGAATCCAGCAATGGTTGCATAGAAGAAAATTTGTTCGGCTGGAGTAATCTGTATCATAAGTAGTATGAACAGGACAATATGCAGTAGCATGAAGATGAAGAGAGCTGTGGTGGCAAGTTTTATTTTGTCGCAGCGATCAAGTAAAACGCCTGCAAGGATGCCGAAAATTGGCCACGCTAATGAGAAGAGACCTTGCGCCCAACTTACTCCGACTACGCCATATCCAGATTGTCTTGCTAATAGCGGGATGGCAGTGCGCAAAGCACCGCTGAGTAAGGCGAGCAGACTAACGGTTAGGCAAAAATAGCGTATGTTCTTGTTGGAAAAAAGCGTGAACATTCTGTTCTCCTTAAGATGCCACACAGGTTTCCATTGTTCCATCAAGTACGGCGGTTGTATTCAGCATGTTTGCGACATAGCCGTCCAAGATATTCCTATCTGCCTGAGGTAGAAGAAAATACATAAGGTTGGAATACCATTGCCAACCACGCTGAGTCAGCTGGAGATCGTTATCACTTTCTGCGATGAGACCTGCACCTATGAGCTGTTGTAGGTTATTGTAAACGAAAGAGGGGAGTGCGGTCCAGTCAATTCTTTCTTTTTTGGCATAACCGTTATAAGGTAGCCTCATACACAAAGCCTTGGAGGCTTGTTGCTCTGCTGATACCCAATTGTAGTATACTTTGGATTTGCCTTTAAGTTGTATGTCGGTAATGTATCCGCTTCGACTGGGATTGGCTCGTGTGACGAGTGAGCCGAGAATCGACATTGCTGACGCCCCGAAGCCAACCACATAATCGTCATGATAACCATGCAAATATTTGTGATAGCGGAAATAATTAGCTGAACTCGTTTTAGCGAGCGTTAGAGGAGTGTTATTGGCAATTTTGATATAGGAATGCCCATTACACGGCGCATAGCCGCAGCTGCGCATAACGATGTCGCTAAATAAGCGAAGCATCTGTCGATGCTGTAGGCTGGATGGCTTTAGCCCTTTTTGTGCGTAAGACTTATGCAGTTGCGACGTGATAGCCAGATTGTTAATTGCATAGAGGTTGATGGTTTCAGGGTGAAGCTCGCTGGCTTGCTTCAAATCGTATAATAGTTCTTCGGCTTGCTGGCTGTGCATGCCATATAGTAGGTCTAAACCGACATGTCCAATTATCTCTTGTGACCAAGCTACGGTATTGTTGATTTGTTCACGTGTTGAGGTGAGGTTAAACAATGATCGGAAACGCTCAATGAAACTCTGTATACCGAAGCTGATCCGGTTAACGCCGATCTCACGGGCAGCATAAAGTTTATCACGTGTGACGCTCTTCGGTTCGCTTTCCAGTGTAAGCTCAGTTAAGGAAGAGAGCTCAAATTCGGCATGCAATACTTTTCCGATGTGGCGGATATTATCTGCAGACAAAAGCGACGGTGTGCCGCCCCCTATATAGATGCTGCGGATGGGCCCTCTAAGCGAGCGAATGAAATTTCCTTTGTTTCTGATCTCTGTGGTAAGCGCTGACATATAAGATTCGATTTGCTTAACGTGCTTGTAGGCCCCTTTCTGAAAGGGACAGAAGGAACAGATGGTTTCACAAAAGGGAATATGCAAATAAAGAGAAATAGTATGCGCTTGTGGAATCTGCTTACTGTGCGCTAGTTTATTAAAGTCTAGGTAATCGTAAAATTCATTTGAAATAGTGCGAAATAACGGATATGTGAAGTTGTAAATCAGCTTGAGTTGATCGAATTTCACAAAAGGATGATCCACGAGTTGCATAGCTTATCTCCCCCAATTTCTTAACGCGCACTATATTATTGACGGGCGACTGGTGATCCAATTATCCGAGTGTATTACCAAAGATTTTCACGGAACATAATGAATCCTCCTTTTGTAGAAGTTATATGTATTATACATATAACTCATTATATGAACAGATGAGCTTGTTTAAGAGGCAATGTAAAGATAAAAATATAAAAGAACTTTCTCTTGCAGCCTTATGGTCTGATATTGCAATTGGTATCCTGTTTTACGTGGTTGGGCTATGGATGCCTAGGGCGAGAAAAAGCAGGGTATTTTAATGGACGTGCGGGGCATCATTGTTATGTTGCTGGGACTTGGAATTTGCGTCTGGTTATGAGATATCATTAGCGCAAAAAGATGGTTTTAAAGGTAGAGATACATTTTTTAATATCCCTGTAAAACTTCGAGAAGAGATAGAGTTATCCTATTAGAAAACATATAAATATCCAGTGTGATAATATTATCGAATTACATGACATCATCACTCTTGCACGCCATTTTGATATACTACCTAAAATCTCATTGAGATTGTGCCATGTACTGGCAAACGGGGATAGATCGCGTTTTGGTATGACTGCGGCGGAGTTACGTGCCGCATTATCTTTGCTAGAATCCAATAGGATTAGGCTTAATGGGGCGCCTTTTCATGTGGGCTCTAATTTGAATTCGACTGAGTTAATAGTATCCACCTTAACTAAGGCTGGAAAGGATATTTACGCATTGAAGGATCAAAAAAGTTTTATCAGTTTAGGCGGGGATATCCGACTTCCACAGCGTTCTGCGATGCCATGACGATCAATGACGAATACCCTCGTAAAATTTATGAGGCATTATCACAATTGGGTTGTGGTTTACATAAGCTTACGGTAATTATTGAACCTAGGCGTGTTATATCTAAAGATTATGGTTATTTATTTTCAAATATTAGCTCTATAAAAGAGCAGAATGGTACGAACTTAATTACAATCTGGGCTCTGGGGATGTGTACTCAATCTGCACAGTATCACGAGGTCATAAGTCAAAGTATGTGAAAGCAACTGATACAAAAAAAATTTACGATGGTGGAAGATCGATGATGAAGGACGTTAGTTCAAAGAAAATTGATATTATTGTGTTTTCATATCCTGATTTTTTGGCTTTTTAGATATAAACAACACACCTCCTAGTGGGCTGGAGACTATCAGATGTTGGATCACGCATGGCGCAATTAGCAAAAAATCCTATCTATTGGATTTGGTATGCTCTACTGGATTCTCAACTCTAAATATTGTGTGTGAAGTGCAATGTCAAGCGGTGGGAATTGATATAAGTGCAGAGTTTGTACCATCCGCTCAGAACAAGGTTGATAGCTCTGTTATGCAGGCGATGGTTAAGTTTCATATTGGAAATGCTGAGCGTATGTCTTATCCTGAAAATACATTTACGCATATTATGGCGGGGTGAGTGTTTGTAAGCACTAGCTGTAAAGGCTACTCACCATCCTAGGGTGTTTACTTCTATGTGGATAATAATAGAGTTACAAAACTTGCTTCATAATATTAAAAGAAAAGTTGCCTTTCTTTTAATTAAGCATTGCTACAACCAAAAGGAAATTAAATATCTCGCCTTTATTATTCTCGCCAATGTTTGTTTATATATGATTATTTGAATCGGAATTAGGTTACGTACAATATGGTATTTCTCGCTGTTTTATATAAGGAGAAGGTTCGCACCGATGTATCGCGTGCAATATCAATTTTTTCACTATGGTGATAGGATAGCTTGTTGAGCGTAAAGTTCTTTTACCTTGATGGATCTTATAGTATTATTCAAAATATCAGTTGATAAATTTTTTTCGTGTCGTTTATGCATGGGCTGATACAATAAGAATAGGACTTGATTGTTTTTAAAGTTGGTATGTTATGGATGTAAAAAATGGTAAACAAACGAAAAGTAAGAATTTTAAACCTGTTTCTCGTTTTCTCAAAAGTTTACGTGGTGTGCACAATTGGGAACAAGTTTCACAATGGCTTGCTTTCCGTAAGGTAGAGGATATTGAATGTATTACGCCTGATCAAGCAGGGGTACCACGGGGCAAGATGATGCTTTCTAAAAAATTTACATCGGAAACATCATTGGCATTGCCTTCAGCAGTTTTTATGGCAACAATTTCAGGGGATTATCCGGAAGATGGTCATGGTTTTGAATATCCTAAAGCAGATGGTGATTTACGCCTTGAGCCTGATCTTTCTACGTTAAGCATTGTTCCATGGGAAGATGCTCCTACGGCACAGGTGATTTGTGATCTTGTGTATCAAAATGGTCAGGTTGTAGATTACACACCACGCAATGTTTTACGAACGGTGGTTCACTTTTACACAAAAATGGGTTTAAGCCCTGTTGTTTCACCAGAAATTGAGTTTTATTTGGTACAAAAAAATCCCGATCCTGATTATCCGTTAGTTCCACCGGTTGGTCGTTCTGGGCGTTCAATTGGTGGTGGACAGGGGTATTCCATTGCTGGTGTTAATGAATTTGATGATTTGATAGATGATATTTATCAATTTTCAGAGGCACAAGGATTGGAAATTGATACCCTCATTCATGAAGAAGGAGCAGGTCAGTTTGAAATTAATTTACGTCATGGTGATCCTATTGAGTTAGCGGATCAAGTTTTTATGTTTAAACGAACAATTCGTGAAGCAGCACTAAAACATAATATGTATGCAACTTTTATGGCAAAACCCATTCAAGGGCAGCCGGGTTCTGCTATGCATATTCACCAATCGGTTGTTGATAAGAAAACCGGTATGAATATTTTTACACAGGAAAATGGTGAAGAAAGTATCTGTTTTCGCCATTTTATTGGTGGATTGCAAAAACATATGCCAGGGGTACTTGTGATGCTTGCACCTTATGTGAATTCTTATCGACGTCTTGTCCCTGATAATTCGGCTCCTGTTAATTTGCGATGGGGATATGATAATCGTACTACAGCTTTTCGAGTTCCCCGTTCTGCTCCTCAAGCGCGACGTGTTGAGAATAGACTTCCTTCATCAGATGCGAATCCTTATTTAGCCCTTGCAGCTTCTTTAGCGTGTGGTCTTATTGGTTTGCAACAAAAAATTGAGCCGGATGAGCCAGCGACAAATAATGTAAACGCTGATAATATTGAGTTGCCGCGTGGACTCATTGAGGCAGTCAATTTGTTTGAACAAGATACAGTGATACGTGCTATTTTAGGGGATGTGTTTGTCAGTACTTATGCTGCAATCAAACGCCAAGAGTTTGAAACTTTTATGGAAGTAATCAGTCCGTGGGAGCGTGAATATCTCCTGCTGAATGTTTAAATTTTATGACGATGATTGATTATAATTCAATTTCTCCAGGAATTTCTTGGTATGAAGATGCTTTAAGAGAACGTCCATCGTATCCCTCTTTTTGTGAAAACAGACAGTGTGATGTGGTCATTATTGGAGGCGGATTTACGGGTCTTTCGGCTGCTTATCATTTAGCCAAGGCTGGAGTAGATGTTGTTTTATTTGAAGCATCACGTTTTGGTGACGGCGCTTCAGGGCGCAATGGTGGACAGCTGGGAACAGGGCAACGGCAATGGGTAGAAACATTAGAAAAAAAGTATGGTTTTGAGCGAAGTAAGGCTCTGTTTGATTTGGCAGAAGAAGCTAAAAGAGATATTTTATCTTTATGCGCAATGCCTAATTGTCCGTGTGATTTTATAGGAGGACAGCTTTCTGTAACCCATAAAAGGCGTGAGCTTCTCTCTTATCAACGGCATATTGAGGCGATGCAGCGTTATGGCTATCACGCGCTTACTTTTATGGATAAGGCTGAAACATTTGAGCGACTTGGATCAACTTTTTATTGTGGTGGTATTTATGATGCGGATACCGGCCATATAAATCCCTTAAAATTGGTTGTTGGATTGGCAAAAAAAGCCCAAGATGCTGGTGCTAAGCTTTATGAGAAGTCACAAGTAACGACCATAAGGCGCAAGGGAGCACATTGGAAAGTGATAACAGAAAAAGGCAGTGTAACAGCAGAGCATGTTTTACTTGCAACAAATGGGTATAAACTTGGTCTGGAGCGTTTTATTGAAAAAAATATTGTTTCTATTCGCTCTTATATTGGAGCAACGGACCCATTACCAAAGCATAGTTCAATTCTTATAGGGGGGGAATCGGTTGATGATTCCCGTTTTATGGTTCGCTATTTTCGCAAAAGCATTGATAATCGTCTCTTATTTGGTGGTGTAGAAAGTTATGATAATAAGCATCCTCTAAATTTAGATGAACGTATAAAACGGCAAATTGTTGAAATTTATCCTCAATTACATTCTATCAATTTAAGCCATCGGTGGGGAGCAACGGTTGCCATCACAGTTGAGCGCATGCCCTATGTTCGCCAACTTTTCTCAAGGATAACTTATTGTGGTGGTTATTCAGGGCATGGCGTTATGCTGGCTCCTTTCGTGGGAAAATTATACGCAGAATGGTTAACTGGAAAATATGAACGTTTTTCCTATTTCCAAGACTTAAAGATTTCATCTTTTCCGGGGGGACGCGTTTTGCGTTATCCGCTTATATTTTTAGCAATGCGTTGGTTTTCTTTATTGGATCGCCTTTAATGTAAACATTGCTTGAAATGAAGAAAATTAATGGCTTATTTAGTATCTGTCTGCTTTAATGATGAAAGCTTTTATAAGTGATATGGGATTTCATAATCGAATAGAAAAATAAACAAGTTCATGGTGCGTAAAATTATTCCAGTTTCTTCCTTTGATTGTATTGTTTTTGGTGGCAATGGTGATTTGGCGTTGCGCAAGCTTTTGCCGGCTTTGTATCATTGTCAGTGTGCTGGGCAATTCAGTGAGCCAACACGTATTATTGGGGTTTCGCGCACTTCCTTAAGTTGTGAAGAATATCAAAATTTTGTCCGCATTTCTTTAGAAAAACATATCCATCCAAAAGATCTAAATTCAACAGAACTCAATCGTTTTCTTGCACGTTTAACTTACGTTTCTGTTGATGTTACCTCAAATCGAGGGTGGGAGGATTTAGCCCTCCTTCTGTCACAAGATTCAGCGGATATTCGAGCTTTTTATTTGGCTGTTGGTTCGTCACTTTTTGCTGATATTGCGATGAAGTTGGAAAAAAATGATTTGGTGACACCACAAACACGGATTATCATTGAAAAACCAATTGGTTGCGATGTAAAAACAGCGGTTTCACTTAATGATGTATTTGCAAGCGCCTTTAATGAAGAGCAGATCTTTCGTATTGATCATTATCTTGGGAAGGAAACTGTTCAAAATTTAATGGCATTGCGGTTTGTTAATACACTTTATGAACCGCTATGGAACTCCAATTATATTGATCATGTTCAAATAACCGTTGCTGAATCTTTAGGGTTAGAAGGGCGTACAGAATATTATGAAAGCACTGGTGCTCTACGCGATATGGTTCAAAACCATATGCTACAATTACTTTGTTTGGTTGCGATGGAAATACCATTTACCAACAGTGCTAATGCTGTGCGCGATGAAAAACTTAAAGTTTTACATTCTTTAACACCGCTTGATGTCCATAATGTAGGGCAGCATACTGTACGTGGGCAGTATCTTTCTGGTCTATCAAATGGTATATCGGTAGAGTCTTATTTTGATGATCTGGGAAGAGTGAGTAAGAGTGAAACATTTGTAGCACTTAAGGTTAAGATTGATAACTGGCGTTGGGCTAATACGCCTTTTTATTTACGAACAGGTAAGCGCATGTTCACGCGAATGTCTGAAATTGTTGTGGTTTTTAAACCTATTCCTCATAATATTTTTAATGTGGGTTTAGATGAAATTTTTTCTAATCGGCTTGTAATTCGTCTCCAACCTGATGAAGGTGTAAAACAATGGTTGATGATTAAGGATCCAAGTTATGGCGGTATGCGGTTTTGTCACATTCCATTAGACATGAGTTTTGCTTCTGCATTTTCTGAACGTAATCCTGATGCTTATGAACGTTTATTAATGGATGTTATTCGTGGAGATCAAACACTGTTTATGCGTCGTGATGAAGTTGAGGCTGCTTGGCGTTGGATTGATCCAATCATTGAGGGATGGGAAGCAATACAACAGCCTGTTCACAGTTATAACGCTGGTTCGTGGGGGCCGTCTGCTTCGATGAGCCTCATGGAACGTGATAGGCGTATATGGAACAATTTAGTTTAGAGCAATAAGTATGTATAGAATGAATATTGACCGTTTAGATTTTGAAACCCCTCAGACTTTAGCCTTGGCATTAGCAGATCGAGTAGCCGCAGAGCTTAGTGTATCTGTTCTTGAGCGTAAGAGAGCAGTTTTAGCGGTGTCTGGTGGTAAAACACCAGAATTGTTTTTTCATTATTTGTCAAAAGCGGATATTGATTGGCAAAATATTATTATCACTTTGGTCGATGAACGTTTTGTCCCTACACACGATGAACGTTCAAATGAACATATGGTACGGTGTCATTTGTTACAAAATTTTGCCGAAAAAGCACGTTTTGTAGGGCTTTATCATAAAGCAATTACTGCTGAACTTGCTGCTTTTTCAGCGGCGAGTCGTGTTAATACTTTGCCTAAACCCTTTGATGTTGTTGTTTTAGGAATGGGGGAGGATGGACATACAGCTTCCTTTTTTCCTGATGCTGATCGTTTAAAGCAAGCGCTTGATCTTCGAACGCAAGCACTTGTTTTACCCCTTCATGCCAAGAGTGCTGTTGAGCCAAGACTCTCACTAACTTTGCCAGTTATTATGCAATCTCGTTGCGTTATTCTCCATTTCGAAGGTTTTCAGAAACGCGATTGTTTTGAAGAAGCTTGTCAAGACGGGTCTGAAATAGAAATGCCTATTCGGGCAATTTTGCGTAATTCCCCTCATCTCGTTCAGGTTTATTGGTCGCCTGCAGAAAATGAAATAAGTGAATCAAAATATGTGACACAAAGTGAATAAAACGTAATCTCTCTCAATGAATGAGGGGAAGAAACAATGAAAGGGGGAGAGAAATATGGCACTTTCCAAGACAATTGCCACAGTTACACGAAGAATTTATGAACGTTCTCGATCAACACGAGAAATTTACTTAGATCGTATTGCGAAAGCACAAGTTCATCGCCCCAAACGGAGTTTTTTAGGATGTGCCAATCAGGCTCATGGCTTTGCTGCTTGTGGTGCAATAGATAAAGAGCGTTTGAAGGGAAATATCGTTGGGAATATTGGCATTATCACGGCATATAACGATATACTTTCAGCACATCAACCTTTTGAAAAATTTCCTCACTTAATTAAAGAGTCGGCCCGTATGGTTGGTGGTGTTGCACAGGTTGCAGGTGGTGTTCCCGCGATGTGCGATGGTGTTACGCAGGGAAATGCGGGGATGGAGCTTTCCCTTTTTTCGCGTGAAGTAATTGCAATGGCAACAGCTATAAGCTTATCACACGATGTCTTTGATGCAGCATTGTATCTTGGGGTGTGTGATAAAATTGTGCCAGGTTTATTGATTGGTGCCCTAACATTTGGTCATTTACCAGGAATTTTTATAGCAGCTGGTCCCATGACAAGTGGTCAAGGTAATGATGAAAAAGCGAAGATACGTCAACTTTACGCGGAAAATAAAATAGATCGCCAAACACTTTTAGCATCAGAAGCACGTTCTTATCATGGGCCAGGAACATGTACATTTTATGGAACAGCTAACTCTAATCAGGTGATACTGGAGATGATGGGGCTTCATATGCCTGGAGCTTCTTTTATTAATGCGAATACACCGTTGCGTGATGCTTTAACAAAAGAAGCTACGAAACGTGTACTTGAAATGACAGATCTTGGTGATCATTATAGTCCACTTGGTATGATCATTGATGAGCGTTCTTTTGTGAATGCCATTGTAGGATTAAATGCAACAGGAGGTTCTACCAATCATGCGATTCATTTGATTGCTATGGCTGCTGTTTGCGGTATTAAATTGACATGGCATGATATTGCAGAAATTTCATCCGTTGTGCCTCTTTTAGCGCGCATTTATCCTAACGGTTTAGCAGATATTAATCATTTTTACGCTGCGGGGGGAATGGGATTTATTATTCGCGAGCTTATCGAGGCAGGCTTGGTCCATGAAGATGTTTCTACGGTTTTTGGTAAAGATCTCAATGCTTATGCAATTGAAGCAAAGCTTTCTGCTGATGGTCATGTGGTGCGTGAAGCGGCTCTTAAGGAGAGTGGTGATCATAAGGTGTTAGCGGGGTGGAGAAAGCCATTTCAGCTTGATGGTGGTCTTCGTGTTTTATCAGGAGATTTGGGAACAGCTATTATAAAAGTTTCCTCTGTTAAACCAGAGTATTGGCAGATTAAAGCACCAGTCTTTGTTTTTAATGATCAAGAGGAACTACAAAAATCTTTTAAATCTGGAGTGTTGCATAATAAAGACTTTATCGCTGTCATTCGCTATCAAGGACCAAAAGCCAATGGTATGCCAGAGCTTCATAAATTAACGACCATTTTAGGCGTTTTACAAGATCGCGGTCAAAAGGTAGCATTGATAACCGATGGGCGTATGTCAGGAGCGTCAGGAAAAATTCCTGCTGCTCTCCATGTGACACCAGAAGCAGTGGATAATGGCCCCATTGCACGTTTGCAGGATGGTGATATTGTTTTTCTTGATGCTCATGAGGGTAAATTAACCCTTTTGGAGGATTTAGCAAAATTTAACGCGCGAAAAATCATATCTCCGGATCTTTCAAAAAACGAACATGGTGTTGGACGCGAACTTTTTCATGTTTTTCGTCAATCCGTTAATCGTGCAGATCAAGGGGCATCTGTTTTTATGACATGAAAAATGCAAAAATAAATAAGCTGAATCATATACAATGAAACCATATACAAGGAATTGTTACAATTTTTAGAATTTTGGTATCGGCAGATTGTGTGATCGCGCGGCGGCTTTGAGTGTATTAACCATAAGCATGGCAATTGTCATTGGTCCAACGCCTCCTGGAACAGGGGTGATCGCAGCAGCTTTTTCTTTTACGTTTTCAAAATCGACATCACCAACAAGACGTGTTTTCCCTATACCTTTTTCTGGTGCAGCAACGCGGTTAATACCTACATCAATAACAATTGCACCATCTTTTATCCAGTCTTTTTTAATCATTTGTGGGCGGCCTACAGCTGCTACTAGAATATCAGCGCTTCGACACACATCATCAAGGTCACGGGTACGACTATGGGCAATTGTCACAGTGGCATTGGCTGCTGTTAAAAGGGCAGCCATAGGTTTTCCAACAATATTAGAGCGTCCAACAACGACAGCATCAAGTCCAGATAAATCTCGTCCACAGTGTTGTTCAATCATCATCATGGCACCAGCTGGAGTGCAGGGAATAATTGCATCTTCAAGTGCATTTGCCGCAAGTTTTCCTACATTAATATAATGAAAACCATCAACATCTTTTTGGAAAGCAACGGCTTGTGTTATGCGATTTGTATTCATATGAGCAGGGAGAGGCAGCTGTACCAAAATACCATGAATTTTGGGATCAGAATTTAATGTTGCAATAAGTTGAAGGAGTTCTTTTTCTTGCGTTTCTTTGGAAACGGCATGTTTGATTGAAAGAAACCCACATTCTTCGGCTTTTTTATTTTTTGAGGTGACATATACTTGACTTGCAGGATCATCTCCAACGATAATAACAGCGATACTAGGTTGTATATTATAGTGATGGCGGAGCTTTGCTGTTTCGGCCTTAACTTTCACAATAATCTCTTCAGCAAGTTTTTTTCCGTCGATAATATTATTCATTCAGAGATCCTTTCGGTAAGGCTGTTTGTTTTTTTTTGTAAAGCATTTTCTAATAATACGATAGAGTTTTATAGCAATATTCATATGAGAACAGTAAGAATGGTTTTATAATGTTGTGGATTTATAGTTTTGAAGACTTTTAAATAATTGCTTTATAAAGAAGCAGCAACATTGCTGTTTGAATAAATTTTGGATAAAGAACAAAAATAATGAAGATACAAAGTGGATATAGTGAATTATAGGGTTATAAAAACTTTTTATGATCATTTAAGTTTGTTTTTAATCTGTTATAGGGGGATAAGTATAGAGGGATAATGTGCGCATCAGAATAATAAAATTTTTGAGCGGAGTTTTTATTACAATTATCTTTTTATTTGGAGTGGGGATTCTCGTTTTACCTTATCTTATTTCTACAGATGCGATTCGTATTCGTTTAGCGCAGGATTTAAGTGCATGGACGGGTTACAATGTGCAATTGCGTGATCCACCGCGGTTACATCTTTTTCCTTATCCTAAAGCATTTCTTTCTGGCGTTACTTTAACATCAAAAATGGATGATGTTGCGCCATTAATGGAAGCTGAATCAATAGAAGTTGATCTTTCTGTCGTCGATCTTCTTTGGGGACATATTTCTTTTTCAGAGACGCGGATTATGCATCCTCAATTTGTTATGGAAAAGCCTGTTAAAACAATAGCAGATTTTTTTGATCGGTTTTCTCGCTCACAAGGTGCATTAGGGGTGGCAATACGTAATACGCGTGAAATATTAAAACATAATCCTGAGCATCCAGAGATAGAGCACCTTTTAAAACAACCTTTTGGACGGATTGTCATTAAAAATGGTGTTCTTGTGTATCACGATAGTTTTTCAGGAGTAGCAGAAAAAATAACAGGATTAAATGCAACTTTAGATTGGCCGGAATCAACTCAGGAAGTACGGTTACGTGCAGATGCGCGTTGGCGCGGAGAGTTTACAAAATTATCACTTGATGCTTCTCAAGCATTACTGCTTCTTGCTGGAGGCAAAAGTCATATTAGGGCAAGTCTCAATTCTGTACGTGGGGGAATAACTTTTACAGGAAAGGCTCGATTATCTGAATATTATATTTTTGACGGAAAAGTGTCAATGCGTTCTCCTGGATGGAATCAGACATTGTCTTGGGTTGGTGGAAATCAGTTTTGGGGACATAAATTAAAAATACCCATTGTATGGGAATCTCATTTTTTAGCGCAGCCAATGCATATCCAAATGAACAATGTTACATTTACGATGGGGAAAGCCAATGCGCGAGGAGCTTTAAAACTCGATTTTCAAGATTATGTACCAAATGTCATGGGCTCTTTAGCCTTTGATAATCTAGACCTTAGCCTCTTGGGTTCAATGTTTTTTTCAGGTAAAAAGAAAAATGCCTGCTTTGACATGAGAACTTTTGATTGTATTGGCGTGGATATACGACTTTCTGCGCCACAAGCTAAAATAGGAAATATTTCACTCACAAATTTAGCTGCTGCAATACAAATAAGAGATGGTCATGGTATTTTTGATCTTGGACATGCGAATATTTTTGGTGGATCTGTGCAAAGTAATATTGAAGTTACCTCAGCTGGACAGAAAGTGCGTATTGGAGGAAATATTTCAGGTGCTTCTATTGATATGCAGGAGACTTTAGAAATCTTGGGATTTATTCCATTTATACAAAGCAAAACGAATTTTACTGCAACGGTACGAACACTTGCTGATTCTTGGCCAGAAATTTTTACGAAAATGCAGGGTGAGTTAACACTGAAGATGTCTTCTGGTCGGCTATTAGGGTATGATCTGAATGAATTACAAACAAGACTTTCAAATAAACAACAATTTCTTTTAATGAATAATGATACTTTTTCAACAACATTTGATCACTGGGATATTCAGACAAGCTTTTCAGAAGGTATGATGAAGGTAACAGAGTCATTAATGCGTACAGCAGACTTGAGCTTATCCATTCAAGGAACCATTGCAACTGCTATTGCGCAAGGGAAGGAAAATGAACTGATATTACAGGCACAACTACGCAAAAACTATAGATCAGAAACTTTATGTAAAGATGTCCAATGTCTTGCTAATAGCCTTGCATGGCCTTTTACATTTTCTCTAAGCTCTAAAGGACAAAATCATGGTGATTTTTGGGTTACAAAAGATATTAACGCAGATTGAGTATCGTTTTTCATCTGTATAATATTCTATCCTATAATGGTAATTCGTCTTTTTGCAACTTAAAATTGTCTTTTAAATTTAAATCAGAGCTCCCATTATCGGAAGATTCTCTCATTTTAAATCCGTTCGTCGTGAAGCAGTAAAAACCATCCTCACCGTCATAATAAGTGAGGTTGGTATAGATAAATGACTGAAGAGAGGAATAAAAAACCTTCTTATGGAATCTTTCAAATACAAGAGATTCATAATATCGGTGCTAATCTTATAAAAATTGCTAAAAAACATTAAAATTTTAAGGAGGATGTTGGCCAGTGCTTATTGAATCGCAGAAGAAATACCATAGCCATCTTTGGTAATTGTATGCTTCCCGTCGGCTCCAACAGAACCAATTCCCACTGTAATCAAAATAAAGGCTAAGAGGGTTGTAATCGTAATAATTGTAGCTTTTTTAGCAGACATATTTTTCCTCCACGGATGCATCAATGACTGAATGCAAAGATGAATGGTGCATTATTTAAACTTTTATGAAAGCAGAATCACTTAAGGATCTATAAGTTCCTATTATTATCTCATAAAGCTAAAAAAACTCTATAATTCTTTAATATATTATAGTTCTATAGATATAATTTTTTCTTTTTGCTATATATTTTTCTTCATTTTCTCGATGACGATAGTGAGCATTGGCAAAATTTTTATGCGCATAAATTATAAACTTAAAAGATTATTTATCCGACAGACATTGGCTTTGAATGAAGAAATAAAGATAGAGGGGGCACAAGCTTCTTATCTTATGCATGTTTTGCGTATGAAAGAAGGAGCAGAAATTTTACTTTTTAATGGACAGGATGGTGAGTGGCTTGCTAAACTTATCACTGTTAAGAAAAAATTTGTTGTGGTTCAGCTTATCCATCAAGAAAGATTACAAACGACGCATTCCAATCTTATTTATTGCTTTGCTCCACTCAAAAATGCGCGGTTGGATTATATGGTGCAGAAAGCTGTTGAAATGGGGGTATCGATTTTGCAGCCTGTTATAACGCATCATACGCAGGTTACGCGTATCAATATGGCGCGTATGGAAGCCAATGTTATTGAAGCTTCTGAACAGTGTGGAATTTTATCTCTTCCTGAATGCGTATCGGCTCTATCATTAGCAGAACTTTTAGCACAGTGGGATGAGACACAGCCTTTATTCTTTTGTGATGAAGAGCATAAATCGCATAATCCATTACCTTCTTTTAAAAAGCGTGACGTTACAACACCTGGTATTCTTATTGGACCGGAAGGTGGCTTTAGTGAAGAAGAGCGGAGCTTTTTAAAAAAACATCCTTTTGTGGTTCCAATATCACTAGGTCCGCGTATTTTACGCGCTGATACTGCCGCTGTTGCTGCTTTGGCTCTTCTTAATGCTACCGTGGGGGATTGGGCAATGGATTGAGAAATCTGTAAAATCATTCTAAACAATTTATTTAAGATGATGATACCAATTATAGGATACGGTAAGTTATGGCGCTTGATATAACTGATGAAAGTGAAATTTATAACTTAGATTCTTTGGTTAGCTATTTCCAAGGGGGGTATAAAGCAGAAGATGATTGGCGCATTGGTACAGAACATGAAAAATTTCCGTTTTATAGAGATGGTTTTCACCCTGTTCCTTATGAAGGAGAGAGGGGAATCCGAGCGCTTTTAGAGAGGATGCAAAGCGCCTTAGGATGGAAACCTATTTTAGATGAAGAGAATATTATTGGGCTCGTAGGATCAGTTGATCAGGGAGCCATTTCTTTGGAACCTGGGGGACAATTTGAATTATCTGGTGCACCATTAAAATCAGTAAGCCATACATATTACGAGTTGATGGAGCATTTAACTCTTCTCAAAAAAATTGCAGAACCATTAGGTATAGGTTTTTTAGGTCTTGGAGCTAGTCCAAAGTGGACTTTAGCTGAAACGCCGCGAATGCCTAAATCACGTTATCAGATTATGACTGATTATATGCCTAAAGTGGGGTATAATGGTCTTAATATGATGTATCGCACATCAACAGTTCAGGTTAATCTTGATTTTTCATCTGAAAGTGATATGCGGCGAAAAATGCAAGTATCCATGAAGTTACAGTCCATTGCAACGGCATTATTTGCAAGTTCGCCCTTTACAGAAGGGCGCCCAAATGGCTTTTTATCGTGGCGTTCTGAAATTTGGCGTAATACGGATAATCAGAGGACAGGCGTTCTGCCCTTTGTATTTTCTGAGCGTTTTGGTTTTGCTGATTATGTTGAATGGGCCCTTGATGTTCCAATGTATTTTGTTGTGCGTGATGGTCGTTATTATGATTGTACACACATAACGTTTCGTCAGTTTATGAATGGAGCATTAAAAGGACAAGTTGCAAATTCAATTCCAAACATGGGAGATTGGATTAATCACTTATCAACGTTATTTCCTGAAGTCCGCTTAAAAAGATTTTTAGAAATGAGGGGAGCTGATTGTGGTTCTTGGAAGCGCATTTGTGCGTTGTCGGCTTTTTGGGTTGGGCTTCTTTATGATAGGGAAGCACTTAATGAGGCAGAGGCTTTGACAAAAGATTGGTGTTTTGAAGAAGTTTTAGAGTTGCGCCAACGCGTTCCTAAAGAAGGGTTAAGAACTCCTTTTCGTCAAACTATTCTTTTAGAGTTAGCACGTCAAGCTCTCGCTATTGCTCGCAAAGGCTTAAAAAATCGCAAACAGTATGATACGAATGGTTTTGATGAAACAAATTTTCTTAATCCTCTAGAAGAGGTTGTTGCAATGGGACAAACAGATGCTGAAAAATTTTTGTCCCATTACTATTCTATTTGGAATGAGTCGGTAGAACCTTTATTTTTAGAATGTGCCTATTAAATTTGAAGCAAAGATACTTCCTACTTTTTTAAAAATGCATATCACCGTGGTGGTTCATTCACTCATTTTCTCTAGAGAGCATATCCTACCTTGCTTTTAACATTTCTCATAACGGAAAGGATACAATACAAAAATCTCTTGGGCAGTGTGATTTTTATACCCAATAATATCACGATATTTCCGTAATCGTAATGTTGTCCCTTTGTACTAAAGATAGTTCATAAGAGATAAAGCTTATTATCAAACATTTTTTATTCACTTGGCTCATCTACTTATGAATAGGTCTGAAAATAATATTTTTCACTTTTAAAAGGGATAAAAAAATATAATTTGCGGTTAATAGTCAATTATTATAATTCAATATACAATGCTTATATGAAAGAGCATTTTATTATACAAAAATTATGATATCAATCTTTCAGTGCGCTAAAAAGACAGTAGAAAAAATACCGATAGATCTATGTATGTATAACTCAATTTTATTTTTATAAAAAAAAGAAATATATTATGTAAATAGATAGAAATAAAGATTATTATATATAATGAATGTGTTAATTACATCATTAAATATTGATAAATAAAAAATATTATCTTCATAGAGTTATATGAAATTATAAGCTATTCATAGATAAGAAATAACTATTTGTATGTAAAGGGGTATTATATTAAAATACTATTATTCTTGATAAAGAGGCACGAGATAAAGAGATTGAGCTTGTAACGAATGAGTGTTTGAATACGCACAAAAATTCAAAAAAGCACAACATTTCTATAGCAGAATAATCTTTATCAGTATGAGCGCAACTTATTATAGGCAACTAATTATCCCCATACATTGTAAATCTACTGTAAGACTGCTTTTAATGCTTTAAACTGTACTATTCATAAAATTTATAATATTTGTAGGCTTAAAGCCTCTCATTGTAATCATATATCCTCAGTCTTTTCCATTGTTTTCATTATCTAGAAATTTGTAATCGTCTTTGTTATGCTCCACTAGGATAAGCAGCTTTAAAATGTGCTCGTCCTTCATCCGTAATGGCATCACGCCTCTGTAAACCAGATGTTTTTCTTTCCTTTATTGAATTTGCAAACAAATGGGATTGTTTTTCATCATGAACAGTTACAGAGATTCAACGTTTTTATAAAGATACCGTGGAAAGCATTGACCTGTATCTATTGCATCTAGATTAGGCAAATTCTTAGCTATCAATACAGAAAAAACGCTTCGTGCTCCTATGCCTGTAATTTGTATCATCCTATTTTCAACTTTTTGTCCTATCAGGACTATACGAGGCATTTGGTAAATTCCATCGTTGAGATTCCGATTATAATAAAACCACTGTTGCGTAAAAGGATGATATGAACTCTGAGTGAGGCATGCCTCTTCAAATTCAAAAACCTTTCCTCTTATTAGTTCTTGCGTAACATTATAACTCCAACTTATCTTTTTTATATCTAAAGTGACAAAATTATCTATAGCACATGCACGTGTTGTTCGATCAGCATATGAATAGGTATCGTTAAAACGTTTTACTGCGCTATTATAAAAAGCAATCATATTATTTATATTTTCTGCTCAAGCTCCGCCCTCCAATGTTACGGCAACTCTTGCATTAAGATGTTTCATAAGAGGTCTTTCTACTCCTTTCTTATACATTTTTACTCATACGCCAGCCCTGCTTGTGACGTGCAAGCAAATGATTTTGATTGATTCAAGATAAACAGGTTTGAAATGAGAGAATCTTACGTTATTCGGGACTCTCATTTAATATGCAAAACAGTAAATTATGATTATAAATCAACATGTTGTATTTCAAAGCCTTTTTATGATTATAAAAAGAGTTTTGAAAAATAAAAAAGCTTTCATTGAGAGCAAAGAAAGAATGTATAAAAAGTATTTTCAATAAAATAATTATATTTGAAGTGCTGATCAAAGCTATTGAGAGTGCAGTCCATAAAATGAGCAGAAGTAGCTTGTTGGTGTATTTTCTAGAAAAATCATGAATGTTCGATTGTTAATTCATCCTTGCTTGGAAAGCTCGCTTCAGTTCAAATAGAAAAAGAGAGAGGTAAGGAGATTTATATGATAAGATATGCTGGAATTATTCAGTATTAAGATGCAATGAATGCTGCTTATATTTCTCTTTTTTAACTATTTTATGAGAGTGAAAATTTAAATAATAAGAAAATAATTTTATTTATTTTCTTTAAACAGTTATTAGTAGATAAAAAATTCTCTTTTAATCTATAAATTAAAAAAATAATGATTTTGTAAAAGCCTTGTAAGCTTTATAGGTTAATTTTAAATATCATGCATTGATTTTGAATTATGCAGATTATTTATGTCAACCATAATAATAGTGAGCATAGACAATGACATTTAATTTTTTCGTCAATTTATTTCTATTTGTTATTTTTTTATTGTTGGTTTTTCAAAGTAAGAAAATGCAATGGAGTCTTTCACTACGTGTTATGCTATGGCTTATCCTTGGCTTGATTTTTGGAAGTGTTTTGCAGTTTATTTATGGAGAGGGTGAAAGCACTTTATTGAAATCCGTTGAATGGTTTAACATTGTCGGTGAGGGCTATATTTTATTGTTGCAAATGATTGTTATGCCATTGGTTTTTATCTCTATCGTTTCAGCAGTTGCTCATTTACATTCTGTTTATGCTGTTGGAAAGATGAGTATAATAACAATTTCAATATTGCTTTTTACAACGGCTCTTTCAGCATTGGTTGGTGTGCTTGTGGTTAATTTTTTTGGATTAACAACCGATGGTTTGGTGCATGAAGGGCAAAATGTTTCTGCTCTTCTTGAAGGTCATATTTCTAAACTTGGAGATATGAATATACCAAAGATGATTTTGTCTATGATTCCTAAAAATCCATTTGCTGAGTTGAGTGGAGCTAAACGTACGTCAATTATTAGTGTTGTGATTTTTGCGTCATTTTTAGGTGCATCGGTTCTTCTTTTAAAGAAAGATGAGCCAGAAAAAGGAGAAAAAGCGCTTTTATTTATTCAAGTGGCACAAGCTTGGATTATGCGGTTAGTCCGTATTGTGATTGCTTTGACGCCTTATGGTATTTTTGCACTTATGACGAAAGTAGGAGCAATATCGCGTATTACAGATATTTTAAATTTACTGGTTTTTATCATTGCCTCTTATGTCGGTATTATTTTAATTTTTGGAATTCATGGTGTATTGCTTGGTATTTCTGGGATTAATCCCTTTCGTTTTTTCAAAAAGGTTTTACCAGTTTTAACATTTGCTTTTAGCAGTCGTTCAAGTGCTGCAAGTATTCCTTTGAATATTGAAGCGCAAACACAGTGGATAGGTGTACCACAATCCATTGCGAGTTTTGCAGCTTCTTTTGGGGCAACAATTGGACAAAATGGTTGTGCTGGTCTTTATCCAGCGATGCTTGCGACCATGATTGCACCCTCTATGGGTATTAATCCTCTTGATCCTACTTGGATTGCTACGCTTATTGGTGTTGTAACGTTGAGTTCTATTGGTGTTGCTGGTGTGGGGGGAGGTGCTATTTTCGCTGCATTGATTGTGTTACCAATTATGGGGCTTCCTGTTACTTTGGTTGCTGTACTTATCTCTATTGAACCGCTAATTGATATGGGACGGACTGCTCTAAACGTGAGCGATTCAATGATAGCTGGAACGGTCACCAGTCAAATATTACGGACAACAGATAAAAGTATTTTTAAAAAATAATTTTAGATTATATTTTTTGGGGCTGTAAAACATCTGTAAGAGATATTTGCGCTGAACCAGGTTGTAGCGGTTTTTGTTGATTGGGATGAGGAGCCCAACCAGAGAGCCAGATGAAAGAAAAATGTGCACGAATACGTCCATCAGGATCACTAAATCGTTGTGCATAGATTTCAGCTGCGCGGAGAAAAAAACGTTTGGATACAGGGCGTCGTGAACGATTGATGAGTGCATTTTGCATTCCCATAGCTTTAAGATCGTGCATAAGGTCAAACATTGTATTATAACGTATTGTGATATCTTCAACGTCTGCTACAGGCAGGGCAAAGCCAATACGCTGTAAAAGAGCGCCTGCATCACGAATGTCGGCAAAAGGGTAGATTCTAGGGCTTGCTCCATCATAAATTTCACTTTCAGCTTGCAGCAGGCTTTCGCGCAATTCTCTTAATGTACCAGCTCCTGCCATAACAGCAAGAAATAAGCCATCTGGTTTAAGGGTATTTTTTATCTGGCTTAGAACACCAGGGGTATCATTGGTCAATTGTAATGAAAGAAGTGAAACAATAAGGTCACAGTAACTTTGAGGTAAATCAAGAAATTCTCGATGACGTAAATGAAATTTTTTATCATGGCTTTGATAAAGCGGATCGGTCTCAATGCGTTCTATGGAACAAACTTTTCCAGATTTCATTAAAGCTTGCGCAGCAAGGTCTGTATGGCTGTGTAAATCGAGAGCTAATGTAAAGAGGCGATCAACAGTGCTAAGGCGTTTATAGAGATCTTCTGCCATGTGAGAGAGTAAAAAGTCACATCCTTTTTTTGCTTTTTGAAAGGCACGTTTTCGGAATTGTTCAATGCGGTTATGATCAAAAATTAAAGGATGCGACATATTGTAGAACACTTTCGATCTATGAAAGAATATATTTTGAAAAGGTTCATTATTTGTGCAAGCTCTGTCAAGTTTATAATATGAAAGAAATAAATTTATAGAAGGTAAGAGTTTTTAAAGGAATTAAAATTATAAATTGAGGAAATACAAAGGAACTTTTGTTCTGAGGGAAACTTGTAAAAGCCTAAATTTATAATGTTGTATTTTCGAGAAGCGGCGTTAAATAGCGGAGATATACTAAGTAAGTTCGTTGAACGCTTGAAAACGATGCTTTATCCACCAATTTGTCCTGGATGTAAGCAAAATGTTTCTACTTATGGTACGATTTGCTCCGAATGTTGGAAAGATCTTCAATTTATCACAAAACCTTATTGTCCTGTTATGGGGACTCCTTTTGTTTGTGATATGGGGGATGGTTTTCTTAGTGGTGAAGCACTCCGTAATTCCCATCCTTTTTCACGTGTTCGCTCAGTCATTGTTCATAAAGGGCTTGCACGAACTTTAGTAACGCGCTTAAAATATGGTGATCATATAGAATTGGCATCATTTATGGCCAATTGGATGATGTTTGCTGGACGCGAGGTTATTGATGATTGTGATGTTATTATTCCCATTCCATTGCATTTTCGTCGTTTTTGGGAGAGGCGTTATAATCAATCTGCTGAGCTTGCACGTTACATTGCAGCATCACAAAAAAAGCTTTTAAAACCGAGTTGGCTTGTTCGTTGTCGGCATACCCGTCCGCAGGTTAGTCTTTCTTCGAGAGAGAGAAAACTTAACGTAAAAAATGCTTTTAAGGTTTCGCATAAAGTTAAAAAATATCTCAAAGGATGTTCTGTTTTGCTGATTGATGATGTATTTACAACGGGTGCAACAGTTACAGCAGCAGCTGCTGCATTAAAAGATGCAGGTGCACGACAGGTTGATGTGCTAACATTTTCGCGTGTTCTCAAAGAAGATTCTATTTTTCCCTCTTCTTAAGAGGAATTTAAAATGAATATTATTAAAAAATATTGGAGGATAATACTATGAAAGAGATAATAATTTATACACGCCCTAACTGTCCTTATTGTACAAAAGCACGTGATTTGCTTAATAAAAAAGGCGTAAAGTATACAGAGATTGATGCTTCCACATCCCTTCGCCAAGAAATGGTACAGCGTGCAAATGGACGTAATACATTTCCACAAATTTTCATAGGTGATTATCACGTTGGCGGTTGTGATGATCTTTATGCTTTAGAGGCTGAGGGAAAGCTGAATTCTTTATTACAAGGCATATAATATTTGTAAATTACATATCCTTACGACCTTTTTGCGAGAAGGAGATAGTTAACACCCATATCTTTTGAGCGATTCCAGCTGTCGTTTAAAGGGTTATAAGTAATACCTATCTCATCAATGACAGTCAGAGCGTTTTTTGATAAGAAGTTTTTAAGTTCTAGAGGTTTTAGGAATTTTTTATAATCGTGGGTTCCTTTAGGAAGCCAACGTAGAATATATTCAGCGCCTACAATAGCAAGCCCCCATGCTTTCCATGTGCGGTTGAGTGTTGAGACAAACATCAACCCTTGTGGTTTCAACATTTTTGCTGTAGCTGCTATGAAGAGATTAACGTCAGCGACATGTTCAACAACTTCCATATTAAGGATAATATCAAATTTTTCTCCTTCATTAGCAAGTACTTCTGCTGTCGTCGTGCGGTAATCAATGGAAAGGTCATTTTGAGCAGCATGGGTTTTTGCGACTTCAATATTTGTTTGTGCAGCATCAACGCCTACAACCATAGCACCAAGACGTGCCATTGGTTCAGATAACAAGCCTCCTCCACAGCCAATATCAAGAATTTTCAAATTGTGAAAGGGCGTAAGTGAAGAAGGGTCACGATTAAACTCTAAACAGATTTTTTCTCTGATGTAAGCAAGGCGTGTTGGGTTAAATTGGTGAAGAGGTCGAAATTTTCCTTGTGGATTCCACCATTCTGTAGCAATACGTGAAAAATGATCAATTTCACTTTGATCAATAGTTGTTTGTGTTTCATCGATCATGTTGCCTTCCTTTTATTTTTAATGATCAGGTCAAGTAGATTTTATACAAAGTCAAGAGAAATTAATATAATCATAATGAAACTTGCACAAATGATAGATATTCGCTATGTCGAGAAAATGGTTAGTTGATACAGCATCTAATTCTCATTACTGTTTGAGATAAGAGATGTAAAGGTAAGAGTGTTATTAATGGCGCGCATTGTCATGAAATTTGGTGGAACATCTGTAGCAAACATGGAATGTATTCATAATGTTGCACGGCATGTCAAAAGAGAGGTTGATGCAGGCAATGAGGTTGCCGTTGTCGTATCTGCGATGGCTGGTAAAACAAATGAACTTGTTCAGTGGACAAGTGACGCTTCCTCCATGCATAGAGATGCTCGTGAATATGATGTTGTGGTTGCTTCTGGTGAACAGGTTACGTCAGGTTTGTTGGCTTTGACACTTCAAGAAATGGGGGTGAATGCACGTTCATGGCTTGGTTGGCAAATTCCTATTCATACAGACAATGCGCATGGCCGTGCACGTATTACTAATATTGATGGATCTTTTTTAATCGAGTGTTTTCAGGAAGGACAGGTTGCCGTTATTGCTGGTTTTCAGGGGTTATCTCCGGATAACCGGATTTCTACCTTAGGGCGTGGGGGATCAGATACAAGTGCTGTTGCTATAGCGGCTGCTGTACAAGCTGATCGCTGTGATATTTATACGGATGTGGATGGTGTTTATACAACGGATCCACGTATAGAGCCGAAAGCGCGTCGTTTACCAAAAGTAGCTTTTGAAGAAATGCTAGAAATGGCTTCTCTTGGTGCAAAGGTTTTACAGGTTCGTTCTGTTGAATTGGCAATGGTTCATAAGGTTCGTACCTTTGTGCGTTCAAGTTTTGAGGATCCTGATGCGTTAGGCATGGAGGATCCAATGAGTTCTTCTGGAACACTTATTTGCGATGAGGATGAAATTGTGGAACAACAAAATGTTACTGGTATTGCTTTTGCTAAGGATGAAGCACAAATTTCCCTTCGTCGGCTTGCCGATCGTCCAGGGATTTCGGCAGCAATTTTTGGTCCCTTGGCTGAAGAAAGCATTAATGTTGATATGATTGTGCAAAATATTTCTGAAGATGGCTCAAAAACTGATATGACTTTTACTGTACCATCATCAGATGTAGAAAAAGCCGTTACACTTCTTGAAAAGAATCGCAAAGAAATTGGATTTGATGTTCTCCAATTTGAAGGCGATCTCGCCAAGGTATCTGTGATTGGTATTGGAATGCGTAGCCATGCAGGTGTTGCCGCTACAGCATTTAAGGCTTTGGCTGAAAAGGGGATTAACATTCAAGCAATTACGACCTCAGAAATTAAAATTTCTATTTTGATTGATAGTGCTTACACTGAACTTGCGGTTAGAACATTACATGCTGTTTATGCTCTTGATAAGGGATAAGTATTTTTTAGTTTCAACAAAGTTTCAATAACATAAAGCTTTAATATATGTTAATAATTTTTGTTAAGAACAATTTATATTTTTAACTTAAATAGAATATTTAATACAGCAAAACTCTCTCATTTTAAGCTTGTTCATGATGAATTTAAAAATGGTCACTTATACATTACAAGAGAAAGATTTTTGGGTAAAAAACTCTGTTTAAGAAGGGATAAAAAATATGCCGTCTATAAACGTTTTAGAGCCTATAGAGTGAGATGGAGAAGACTTTACGATAAGCCTTAATGGAATAAGGAGCAGTGCACAGTGTTTATTCAAAAGATGCATGTTGCATGAGGGACAGTCCCGTCAATACAGATTTAATATTAAAAATCTTAGAGAAATGGGAGCTCATTGGATTAGTGACGGAATTACCAAAAATAAAATTGATGATGTATTTTCTATAGATATTTAGTTTATCTTCAAATGATTGTTTATGACTTTATGTGTATCTTGAAAATTTAATTTTTTCCGTATTATGAGGCAATAAAAAATCTATCTCTATAGACAATATTTATGTTTACGCTATACGTTATAAAATTACTATATCTTATGCGTTTATAGCTTCTTCAGAAGTACTTTTCATAAAATCATATAACTATAGATCAAAATTAATGATAATGTTACAGTGTGTTGCTTTTATTACTTAAATTTTTTTTCATGTCTATTTCTCTTTTTTGAATTATGATTAAGATTTTCAAAGTTTTTGATACCTCCATATGTTCTTTAGGTTAACTTTCTTCCCTTAACTACTCTATTATAAGTATTTTCTGTGTCATACTGCCAACCACGCATGAAATACATTCTTCCGTTTTTTCAGTATATCGTGCTAGTTTCTTTATCGTGTTTACATATTTTGCAAATGGTGGTCTTTGTAAGCAAAACTCTTCTTGTGAGAAATATAGCCATATTATTTTACTCTTTTTGTATTTTATGTGGCGTTGTATAAATTCGAAAGTCTCGGAAATATTGCTTTTTAAATTATCTATGAAGAGTATTTTATGGTATCAAGAAATATAGAGCGACCTCTTTAAACAAAAAGAAAATAAATATCAAATAAGAGCGGAAAAAGGGGAGAACAACGATATATATGCTCTATTTTTCCATCAATCATATGTTTTAGAATAGTCTAAATGACTAGGGGTTTCTTTTTTCCCGCGAGTTAATTACGTAAACTAGAGTTCTCCCTATGGAAGCATGCTTCAAGTTTAATTCTTTCATGGAGTGAGACAAGCGATGTGTCGATGATAAAAAACGGGAATATTTTTCCACTCCATTGTCAATCTAGTAGTGATGTTATGACGTTGTTATTCCAAAAAAATCTTTTGTTTTTTGTTACCTGTATCAATATCTAATATCAGCGTAGATGCGTGTTTGACGATATATATTGAGACGGGTAAGGGGCTTACGAGCAACTCCTTTTTTTGTATGCCAGATAGGAATAAGGATGTTGCGTATAACTGGTGGGGTAATTTCTGAAATGGAGATAAAACCTAATTGGGTGAGAATATGAAGCCATAAAAGTGAAAATCAACTTCCATTTTACAACTTCCTTTTAATTCTGCTTTACAACTTTCAAAGGTATTGACAGCAATATCTTTTAAATAATGGATATTACACATTGGTTCACGTTTTTGTTTATTGCGTTATTTAAATCGTATATGCCTTTCACGTAAAACAAAACGCTATTATAGTGCCAATTTACGCGCTTGTTTTGAAAAAATATCTCTCTCCCCAAGCGCCCCCCCACATTATGGCGCCTGTGGATGGCTAACGTAAAGTTTATTGGGGACCACCATCTCCTTTACTTAGATCAAAGGTGTCAGCTGGTCGTCATCATTTAATTTTTAGTTTTCCTGTTGAACAGCGCTTATATGGATATGATGAAGCATTCTTATTTCTTTCTTCAAATAATCCATACTTCTCCTCGGCTTGTGACGTGTAAGAGAATAGTCTTGATTGATTCATCATGTACAGATTTGAAATGAGGAAATCATACGATATCTAGACTCCATTCAAGATTTATAATGATAAATCAAATATTTTTTATCCAAAAATAATGTGCTTTTAAGAAGATAAAAATTAAAGTTATTTAGAATACCGCAATAAAATCAGTAACGAGGAGGGTAGTTTATTGGAAAAAAATAAACCATGGAATTACTTAACTGATTATTGAATTTTGCTTATTCTTATCTGTTTCGTATGATTAAACATAAGATATTGATTTATAATAATTAATTTTTCTTTATAGTGAATAATAGTTCCGACGAAAGGCAGCTTTTCTGAAACCACGAAGCCTTTTATATTGAAACAATTAAAATTATTTCTGTACATATCATGAGTGGAGCTGGTGCATGAGTAAAAGAATATTGAAGAAAGGAATAAAAATATCTCTTATAAGTCTTCTTAAGAGTCAAAGGTGTTGTAACATTAGAGGCTCGTAAATAGTATGATGATGTTAGTTTTCTCCTTCATAAGTGTAAAGATGAGGCGAGACAACAGCTTTTACATTAAATATCGTCCGAACCCAACAAATGAGCGAAATCGCTTTTTAAAAGTTCTGCATAAAAATGTATTTTCAGTTAGTTTGTTAGGAACTATGAGAAATTCCTTTATTGCGCTTAATATAAATAAATCCATATCCCAGACCGATAAGGGCAGATAAACCTGAGCCACAAAGAACCCCAATTTTTGCCGCATCAAGCAGAATAATATCTTTAAAAGCGAGCATTGAAACAAAAATAGACATTGTAAAGCCAATTCCTGCTAAAAAACCAATGAGTAAAACGCCTGTCCAGGTCATATGAGGGGGGAGGCGGCATAGCCCTGATTTTACAGCTATATAACTGGCAGTGATAATACCAAGAGGCTTACCGATGAAAAGACCAATGACAACACCCAAAACAATCAAGAATGATTTGTCAGAAGAAAGATCAAAGTTTGCAAAACTTACTCCTGCATTTGCGAAGGCAAAAACTGGCATGATACCGTATGCAACCCATGGATGCAATGCTTTTTGAACACGTGTTACTGGGGCGATCATGGCCCGTTGTCCTTTGCGCATCTTTTTCAATGCTGTTGAAATATGATGCAGATCTGTTTTTGTATTTTTTTCTTGAAGAATTTGCATAGCGTTACTGAGCATGGTGAGTGGCGCTACAAGAGTACGGGTAGGAAGAACGGGAGTCATCATCCCTAAGATTACGCCAGCAAGCGATGGGTGAACGCCTGTTACCATTAAACCCCACCAAATGATTGCACCAGGTAAAATGTAAAGCCATGCTGATGCAAGCCCGATCCACTGAAAAAATAGTACCAAAGCAATACCCGCTCCTGCAATCATTAAACCGCTAGGATCAATGTTTGTTGAGTAGAAAAAAGCAATAATAAGAACAGCGATAATATCGTCAATAATTGCTAATGATAGAAGAATAATATGAAGATTAGAGGGAATTTTTTTCCCTAGAAGAGCAAGAATACCTAGAGCAAAGGCAATATCTGTTGCTGTTGGCACAGCCCAACCGCGGATATGTCCCTCGTTAAAATTGAAGATAAAGTAAATAATTGCAGGAACACAAACGCCCCCTATTGCAGCAACAATTGGTAAGATTGCTTGTTTAAAATCGGCAAGAGCCCCTTCATGAATTTCGCGTCGAATTTCCATTCCTGCGACGAGAAAGAAAATAGTCATAAGGGCATCATTAACCCAGAAATGTAAATCCCATGAAAGAGTGAAATGACCCAAATTAAAGCCAAGAGGTGTATGCCAAAAAGATTCATAGAAAGCAGCATATTTAGAATTGGCAAAAATAAGTGCAGCAGCAGCAGCTAATAAAAGAACAACACCACTAAGAGCTTCAATATGGAGAAAACGCTCGATAGCAGAAAGCGCTTGATTAGTGACACGAGAAGCGCGATTAGGCAGGCGATTTGAAGATAAATCAGACATGAACAACTCCAAGCATCGTCAATTTTAGATTCTATACTCTCTGTATAAATGACTTTGTATGATACCTTCTGTATCATACAAAAGAAAAAAGAGGAATAAAGTTCTTAATTTATAGACAAGATCATCATGTTTAAAGCACAAAATGTTTAACGCGACGCTTCATTTTTAATAGTGAGATGTACTTTGCTTAAAGCCTTAGATAGATCATTTTGTAGAGCAGATTCGAGATCAACTATTGCGAGACCTTTATTATCTTTTGCTTTAATTTTAACGATCAATGTTTGTGGATTTTTAGCAAATTCTCCTAAGGATTTTGAAATTTTTTCTGCTTCGTCATGATTTTTTAGCAGAATTTTTGGGGTCTGCGTCATCATTAGATAGAAATCGTCATAAAGTTCCTTTTTTAGATCATGTTGGCTGTCATTAAGATTTTGCGCAAGATAAGAAAAAAGCTTATCAATGAAACCTGCATCCGTATATTGTATATCAATTTCATTGATGCCAAGGTCTTGAGACGCAGCAATCATTATATTTTTCTGACCAGAAAAAAGCTTTTCATCAACATCAATAACCTTAGCCGAGATGTTCCCAGATCCAACGTTTTTCATATTGAAAGACATTGTATCAAGAAAGAGCATACGTTTTTTTTCATCGTAAGAAATATCAATTTTTCCTGAAACATTAAAGCGCTCAAAGTTCAGATTTTTGAAGAACTCTAAGTCTTTTTCATTCATTTTTTTAGGTAAAACGGAAAGGTTATTGAGAGAAAGAAAAAGCTTTTTAGGGATAGGTTGTTTCCACAAACTTGGTTTGAATTGGAATGATTCGAGCGTTGCTTTCAACTGCGGTATATCAACGGTGATATTATCAACTTTGGCATCCGCTGAGGTAATGGCGAGCAGTATGTTTAGAAGAAGACCATTTTGTGCTACTTTTTCAGCGATTTTATTATTCTCTTTTCTTGCATTAAGATAAGCTTTGATTAATTTTTCAGGAGTTTGCTCAAGCAGTTTCATCTTTAAACCAGATGTTTTAAACTGCCCAAGGAAGAAAGAGCTGTTTTTTTCTGCTTCTTCAAAAATATCGACACTTATATTATTCAAAGAAATGGGGCCAGTAACGGTTTTACCTTGATTGAGAGCATTGTTTTTTCCAAAAATGATAGAGTAGGCATAGTTGATGTCGATATCATGGGCTTTTATTGTATTACTTTTAGCCATAAGTTGCATCTGTTTGGCACCATTTGCTACGATCGTTTTAAGATCCATATTTTTGATACTAACTGAATGGATATGGTTATTTCTAAAATCAGAAAGCTGGAAATTCTTGATTTCAACCGTTTCTGTTCGGTTATTTTTATTTTCTATAGAAAGTTGTATATTGGGAGCAATAATTGAGGAAAGCTCAATACGCATCATTGATTGTAAAAGACGTGATGTTATCGTTCTATCTTTTTCTTTTAAGGATACATTCCGAAGAGAAATTTGGGGAATTTGCACATGAATATTATTATACTTTAAATCAACATTATAAAATGTAAAAGTTCCGGGAATAAAGGAAAGAGGAGGACGGGCAGAAATGGCACCAATTTTAAGTGATGTACCAGCTGGAACAGGTATTGTCACATTCTTCAAATTGATTTTACCTAGAATGCTTACTTCAGATGTTTCGGCTTTTATGGAATGACGGGCTATTTCTTTTCTTACAAAACTGTCAAGATAGGGTTTTGCAATATAAAATCCACCAACAATTATAATTGCCAAGATAGCAACAAATCCAATAATGCAAGTGAGCCAATATCTGAGGTTACTTTGATACCCACTATTAAGATTGACCATTCTTTCTTCTTTCATTTTTATCACTCTTTGAATTGAGAGTGAAGATAAATTCTTTTAAGCAACGACAAAGGTTTAAATATAGCGTGTACCAGTTTCAACAATTATCTACTCTCTATATTAGAGTTATTCTCATCTTTTTTGCAATATAGCTTTATCAACTTTTATCAATTTTCTTTGGGTTCAGCACTTTATAGAAAAGCACGCATAATAAGGAGAGGCAAGTTTATGCGCATCATAATTTTTTATCACTTTAAAATTATCCTAAAATATTTCGATGTCTGCTTTTATCTTGCTGCTGTTTATAGGAATATTTAAAACATAAAAAATATGTTCTTGTTCATTATAATTTAATGGGGAGAGGTAAGTGTTATGACAGAAAATCAAATAATGGCTTTTTCGATCATTGGTCTCATGATGGTTGTTTTTATTTGGGATCGATTTCGTTATGATCTTGTTGCTATTTGTACTTTATTAATAGCTTGTGCCCTTGGTCTTGTCAGTCCGAAGGAAGCTTTTAGCGGTTTTAGTAATGATATCGTTATTATCGTGGGGAGTGTGTTTGTTGTCAGTACTGCTGTATCTCGCTCTGGTATAATGGAATTTATTATCCAACGGATATGGCCAGACGTGAAATCGGTGCGTCTTCAATTAGCGTTTTTGGTTCTTTCTGTTGTCGTATTATCAATGTTTGTTAAAAACATTGGTGCTTTGGCGATTATGCTTCCGATAGCTTTTCAGTTTGCACGTCGTTCTCAGGTTTCTCCTTCTGTCTTTTTGATGCCCATGGCCTTTGGTTCTTTGTTGGGGGGGCTTATGACACAGATAGGAACATCTCCCAATGTTGTTATTTCAGCGATGCAAGAACGTTTAGCAGGAACACCTTTTACTATGTTTGATTTTACACCAGTTGGTGCGGTTGTTGCGACGGCTGGTGTTGTATATTTGGTTCTTTTTTATTGGCTTTTGCCTGTGCGTGTGCGTTCAGGTGTATCATTTGATGATGCCATTGATATTCGTAATTATGTTGCAGAAGTACATATTCCAATAAATTCACCGATTGTGGGAAAAAATATTGTTGATTTGGTTAAGCCATCAAGTGGTGATGTTATGGTGATTCAAATCATCAGAAACAAAGTATCTATTTCACCATTACCAGATTTTGTTTTGTCTGAAAATGATATTATTTTGCTGGAAGGATCACATACAGGGTTAGATAGCGTGATGAATTCTGCTCGTTTAGAGTTTTCTAAGGGGCGAACTATTGTTGCAGGTGATAAGGACAGTGATATTGATATTATTGAAGCAGTCATTACCCATAATTCACCTCTTATCGGTATTAGTGCGAAAGAGTTTTCCTTATTTGATCGGTATAATGTAAATTTGCTTGCGTTAAGTCGTCAACATGAAAGGGTGCGGGGAAGACTTGATGATATTATTTTCCATCTTGGAGATGTGATTGTTTTGCAAGGACAGGATGCAGTTATTCCAAATTTATTAAGAGAATTGAAATGCTTGCCCCTAGCAAAACGAAATATTGTGTTTGGAAATTTACGACATGGTTTCATCTCTTTAGCTGTTTTATTTATAGCAATTATTTTTACAGCTTTTCATATTGTTCCAGTTGCTTTTTCTTTCTTTTCTGCTGCTGCTGCAATGGTGATCTTTCGTGTTTTGCCCGCGCGTGATCTGTATCAGGCATTAGATGGCTCAATATTAGTGCTATTAGCGGCTCTTATTCCAGTGAGTGAAGCGTTAGAGAAAACAGGATGTACGGATCTCATTGGTCAATGGCTGAGCCAATTGGCAATATTTTTCCCGCCATCCGGTGCTTTAGCGCTTATGTTGGTGACAGCTATGTTGGTTACGCCATTTTTGAATAATGCAGCAACAGTGATGATGGTAGCACCAATTGCGTCAAGTTTTGCTCATTCCCTTCATTATAAGCCTGAAGCTTTTTTGATGGCTGTTGCAATTGGTGCGGGCTGTGAGTTTCTTACACCTATTGGACATCAAAGTAATATGCTCGTGATGGCGCCAGGAGGATATCGTTTTAGTGATTATCCACGTTTAGGTGCTCCATTGGCGGTGTTGATCGTTATTATTGCTGTTCCAATGCTTATGTGGGTTTGGCCTTTACAATAGGATATTTTTAGAAACTTTAAGAATCAATTATAAAAGGTTGTTAATCGTATGAAGATAAGTTGAAGGGATATACTTTATATAAAGAGCTTTAACTGAAGATTTGGAATTATACCACACTGTAATCATGGCGCTTCGGTATTTTTGATACAGATAAAAATTTATCTATTTGGTTTTAGTAGATATTCATGGAAATTTACTGTTTATTCAAGTTTTTTCAAGAATTGGTTTTTCTATTATAATTGTATAATCCAATACAACCAACGATTGCGGTTGAAGACTTTAAAAGATTATTCCTCTATATAATGGAGAGAAAGTTCGCTTGAGATGATAGGCAATCATGATAAATATTAAGGCAGTGAATTTTTCATAATATGTAAAAGCTGTAATGTGAACAAACAGGGTGCTTACATCATTTTCGATTAAGACTGTTGCAAAAATCTGATTGAATTGGCTACATGTTGATTTAAAATAAATAAACGAGCAATTTAAAGATTTTTAGTTAATTAGGGCTACCATCTTTATCCATTTATGCGTAAAAGCACAGGTGAAGTAACTTTTTTCAAGGTATGATATATGTCGTATGATAGTTTTATTGCTGAAGTGAATGCAGAATTTCGTCAGGAAAAGGCGCTTGCTTTTTGGAGACGGTATGGTTTTTCAATTATTGGAGCGGCTGTTCTTTTTATATTCATGATAGTTGCTTATCAAGTTTATCATCATACACAAATAAAGAAAGCTGGTTATATTGGTGATGCATTTGTAAAGAGTCTTGATCTTGCGGATACACGTGATTTTGATAAAGCGATAAAGCAATTAGAAACTGTTAAAACCTCTCATTTTGGGGGGTATCCTTTTCTTGCTCGTTTACGTGAGGCTTCTTTACTCATGGAGAAAGGTGATATTATTAAGTCAGTGGAGATCTTTGATTCTGTTGCAGCGGATGAGAAAGCACCGCAGATTTTGCAGAAAGTTGCAAAAATTCGGGCGGCTTATATTCTGGTTGATACAGGGACATTAGCTGATGTTGAAAAGCGCATCAAAGATATGGCAAGTGATACCGATCCTATGCGTATGTCTGCAAGAGAAGCTTTAGGCTTAGCTGCTTATAAGGCGGATAAAATGGATGAGGCGGTTTATTATTTTAAGAAAATTTCTGAAGAAGGTTCTTTGGGTTTAAAAATAACAGATCGGGCTCGAATGATGCTTGAGCTTATACAAGCTGAGGGCAAGGCAAATAAGGAATAAATCGATGAGCCTTACCATTGCTATCGTTGGTCGTCCCAATGTTGGGAAGTCAACACTATTTAATCGTTTGGTTGGGCAAAAATTGGCTTTGGTTGATGATAAGCCTGGTGTAACACGTGATCGGCGTATTCATGCGGCAAAACTTCAAGATCTACGTTTTGATGTGATTGATACGGCTGGGCTGGAAGAAGCAGGTGATCATACACTTGAGGGGCGTATGCGTTCTCATACAAAAGTTGCAATTGATGAAGCGGATCTTATTTTATTTGTATTTGATGCAAAGAGCGGAATAACACCAAGTGATTTAAATTTTTCTTCATTGGTTCGCAAATCAGGAAAGCCAATTGTGCTTGTTGCCAATAAGTCTGAGTCAAGAGCGGCAACAGGAGGAGAGTATGAGGCGTGGTCATTAGGTTTGGGAGAGCCATGCCCAATATCGGCTGAACATGGTTTGGGACTTAGTGATCTGCGTGATGCAATTATAGATGCTGTTGGATCAGAGCATGTTTTTGGCAACAACAAAGAAGAAGATAGAATGATACAACCTGCATCTGTTGGTGATGATGTAAAGGATTTGGAAGAAGAAGAGCTTATTTACGATGAAAGTAAGCCCATTAGGATTACAATTGCGGGGCGTCCCAATACAGGAAAATCCACTCTTATCAATAGTATGTTGAAACAAGAGCGATTGTTAACAGGACCAGAAGCAGGACTCACGCGTGATTCTATTTCTGTAGATTGGGAATGGCGTGGTCGTCATATTAAACTTTTTGATACTGCAGGTTTACGTCGAAAGTCGAGAATTCAAGAAAAATTAGAAAAACTATCTGTTGCAGATACTTTGCGTGCTATTCGTTTTGCAGAAGTGGTGGTCATTGTTTTTGATGCAACGATACCTTTTGAAAAGCAGGATTTACAAATTGCTGATCTTGTGATTCGTGAAGGGCGTGTTCCAGTTATTGCTTTCAATAAGTGGGACCTTATTGAAAACAGTCAGACCACATTGATTGATTTGCATGAAAAATGTGCGCGATTTCTTCCTCAAGTTCGTGGTTTGAGAGCTGTTCCTTTATCAGGACAATATGGTCAAGGGATTGATAAACTGATGGAAAATGTCATGATGATGCACCGTGTATGGAATCGTCGCATTTCGACGGCTAAATTGAACCAATGGCTTGGAACTGTTGTGGCACATCATCCACCTCCTGCGGTTTCTGGACGTCGACTTAAGGTTAAATACATCACACAGGTTAAGACACGTCCTCCTGGGTTTATGATTTCCTGCTCGCGCCCCAAAAGTATGCCTCAGTCGTATTTGCGTTATCTTGTCAATGGGTTACGTGAAACATTTGATATGTCTGGTATACCCGTTCGCATATCATTACGAGCCTCTGATAATCCTTTTGCGACACGTTCCAAGAAGAAATGATAACTCTTTAATTTTTTAAGTGAATGAAATCTATACTTAAGAATCTTAAAAATAAGTTTTTTAAATGATCGTTCTTTTCATAAAAGAAAAAGTTTTATTTGCTAAAGTTTTAATTTTATTGATAATCATTTATCATGAGCGCTATTGAATAGAGTTCTCTCATCTTGATAAAGATCATTTATTTGCATGTCATGAGAAGAGTTTAATAGGGAGTATTTAAGAAAGAGTACATAATCCTCTTAATGGGTTATTAAAGTGCAAGAATAGATGCAATATGAGGGTAGGGGAATGTAATTATGATGCTTGTTTGAAAAGCAGCATTAGATTATCGTTTCATAAAAATAAAGCTTATGAATAAGCGCTTTTGCTTACGATAGTTTGTCTGAATAAAAAGCAAAAATATTTGCTGAATCTACGGATATTCAATTGTAAAGAGCGAAATTCATAAAAGTGGATTAAAATTGTATAAAGTAGTATGGTAATCGTATTTAAATTTTATTGTGTTCTATTGGCTTAATCTATTTGAAATTTTGGATTTATTAATATCTTGTATTTAAAGGACCTTCTCTTAATACCCTCAAGCTCATTTCGTGATGAGGCCTGTAATGGCGTATATAAAATACTTTGCGAATAGGATCATATAGAAACCATTGATTATTTCATTTTCATAAAATAAAAAGTGCAAGTTTATTCGAATAAAAGGAGAAAACCAACGCTCTCATACTGTTTTTAGCTTTCTATGTTCTCTTTCAAAACTAGGACTGATATAACATTGGGAGTCGGAAAATAAGATGGTATTGGTTTACACCTTTTGTTAAGTGTAAAAATGGTTGTTCTATGAGTTTTATATTATTCACGTGAACTTTTCGTTATACATTCACGGGTGCTGTCGTGAAATCGGTTTAGGTGCTTGGAATATCTTTTTAAGAAAGCATGTAAATTGAAAAATACGTTATTTCTGCAATAAAATTTATACGATAACTTGTGATAGATTTCTTTTAGTATCTTGACGAATAAATTCGGGAACAATATGATGCACACGGTTTTATGAAATGTATTCTTACGTTGCTTTTTAATTAAGGAGCCAATGATGGCGATGGGCGAGAAACCCGTTATGAGCCGTAAGGAGGCTGAAGAGGAAAAGCAAGGAGAGTGTCTTCATTCAGAGGATTTGGAATGTCGTAGTAGGAACTTAAGCGTAGCTTTAGTGCGCAAGCAAGCATTAAAGAAGCGGGAGCATAGGAATAAGCGGGAAAAATCACAAGGAAGGATGGCAGGTGCAATTAAGCTTTCTAGTGAGTTTCTGGCAAGTATTATAGTTGGTATTGTTTTGGGGTTGGGGTTTGATAAGTTAGCAGGTTCATGGCCTTGGGGATTGGTATTTTTTCTCTTCTTTGGATTTGCTGCTGGTGTATTGAGTATTCTTCGGTCTGTGGGGTATGTTTCCTCCAGTCAATTAGGAAAAAAAGGCGTATTGCGCCAAGATAAACAAAATAAAGGGGCCAATGAGAGGTCCGATAAATGAGGTTGAAGTGACAGCGCACGCTCCAGATCCTATTCATCAGTTTGAGGTTTTAAGGCTGATTAAGATTTCCATAGGAAATATGGATTTATCGTTTACAAATGTATCATTGTTTACAGTTCTCACGGTTGTTGTAACTTCTATTTTTCTCTTTATTTCATCATCGAGTCGTGGATTGGTTCCAACGCGGATGCAGTCTCTTTCGGAAATGGCATATGAATTTGTAGCATCGACTCTGCGGGAATCATCTGGTGTGCAGGGAATGCAGTTTTTTCCTTTAGTTTTTTCTCTGTTTACTTTTATTTTGGTTGCTAACTTTATTGGTCTCTTTCCTTATTTTTATACGGTTACGTCTCAAATCATGATCACGTTTTCGTTAGCAATGGTGGTAATTTTGACGGTGATTGGTTATGGCTTTTATAAGCATGGGGTCAGTTTTTTGAAACTGTTCGTTCCCAGTGGAGTTCCTGTTGTGGTTTTACCTCTGGTGACAATGATTGAGGTTATTTCTTTTCTCTCCCGTCCAATTAGTCTTTCTCTTCGTCTTTTTGCGAATATGCTTGCTGGTCATATTACGCTTAAAGTGTTTTCTGGGTTTGTTGTTTCAATGATTGGGGTAGGAATCGTAGGTGTGGGTGGTTCGATTTTACCGCTTATTATGACTGTAGCAATTACTGCTCTTGAGTTTTTGGTCGCATTTCTTCAGGCTTACGTCTTTACGGTTTTAACTTGTATGTATCTTAATGATGCAATTCATCCAGGACATTAATAGAACTGGCGGTTTTCCGTCGAATAATGCAATTTCGCTTTAAAGGAGAATAACATGGAAATGGTGCTTGCAGCAAAATATATTGGCGCTGGTCTTGCTTGCTTTGGTATGGCTGGAACAGCTTTAGGACTTGGTAATATTTTTGGTAGCTATCTTTCTGGTGCATTACGAAATCCATCAGCAGCAGATAGTCAGTTTGGACGTCTCGTCTTTGGTTTTGCTGTAACAGAAGCTTTGGGAATTTTTTCATTGCTCATTGCTTTATTACTTCTTTTTGGGGTTTAATCATTATCAAAAGGGTATATCTGTTCTTGCATGAGGAAAGATTTACCCTTTTAGGCTCTTAACTAGAGAGATGCCAGAGAGATGTTTGTCAGTTATCATCGGTTATAGAGGGCTTTAATAAGCTATTTAAAGGATGAAAGAAGATGTTTGTTTCAAGCGCTTATGCACAGAACACTGAAACGTCGATAGAACATATTAAAAAGGTAGCAGAGCATGCAAATCGTGTGTTTCCGCCTTTTGATTTTGTGCATTTTGGTTCGCATTTTTTCTGGTTGGCAATTTCTTTCGGACTGTTTTATCTTTTTATCTCCCGTGTAATTGTACCACGTATTGGCGGTGTTATTGAAACACGGCGAGATCGAATCGCATCTGATTTAGATCAGGCAATGCGCATGAAGCAAGAAGCAGACATTGTTGTTGAAACTTATGAGCGGAAATTAGCAGAAGCGCGTTTGAACGCGCAGGCTATAGCGCAGGTAGCTAGTGAAGAATTAAAAGAAAAGGCAGAGCTTGAACGGAAAGAAATTGAAGAGAGTCTAGAGAAAAAACTCGCAGATTCTGAAAAACAGATAGCAAAAATTCGGGATAAAGCGATGCAAAATGTTGGTTCTATCGCTGAAGAAGTAGCTCTTGAAATTGTGAAAAAATTGATTGACGTTGATATCAGCAAAGAGGCTGTTCGTTCAGTTGTTAAAACTGCGGATTATTGAGGAAGACAAAGATGACTGATACTTTTTGGGCATTTGTTGGGTTAGTTCTTTTTTTGGCTCTTTTAGTCTATTTCCAAATTCCACAGAGGGTTATACACCATCTTGATGCGCGCGCGAAACGTATCAAAGATGAACTGGATGAGGCTCTGCGTCTTCGTGAAGAGGCACAGGAAATATTGGCTGAATATCAACGCAAACATGCAGAAGCAGAAAAAGATGCGCAAGAAATTATTGCAGCAGCAAAGCATGAAGTTGAATCCGTTATTGCTGAGGCCCGTGCAAAAGCAGAGGAATATGTAAAAAACCGCAATAAATTGGCAGGACAAAAAATTGCCCAAGCAGAAGCGGATGCAATACGCATGGTTTCTTCATCGGCGATTGATTTGGCAATTTCTACAGCACGTACCCTTATTGCAAGGGAAATAGATTCTAACAAGGCAGATGAACTTATCAAAGAGTCTCTTGAGAAAGAATCATTTATCAAAATGAAAACATATCTTAATTAATGATATTTGAGAGATAAAGAACAGTCTCTTTGGTTACATAATTTTCTCAATATTAATTAATAAAAGTCATAAAAAAGAAAAAATTATCTTCATTGTTTTTATCAGTTAATAGGGTATTTTGATTTTAAATGACAAGTTTTGAGAAGTCTGCAACCGATTGTGTAACAATGTGAGTGCGTTTGAGAAGAGCAAGACGGTTAGCACGAACATCAGTTTTTTTATCATTCACCAATACTTTTTCAAAAAATATATCAATCAATTTTCCAAGTGGCGCTAGCACACTGAGTGCAAATGATAAATTTGTTGCATTGATGGGAGCAAGAACCTTTCTTTCTACTTCACAGATTGCATGATAGAGCTGCTTTTCTTCTTTCTCGACAAAGAGCTCAGGATTAATTTCATTCGCTATTGTTGTGCTTTTTTGAAATTCATTTTCAAGAATATTGGCAGTACGTTTTACAGAGGCTACAAAGTTCATTCCATCGTGGGTATTGATGAAAGCGATAAGCGATTCGACACGACGTGCAACCAATAAAAAATCATCAGAATCTTTATTTAAAACGGCTTCAAGGGCATCGTAACGAGCGCCTTCCTCTTTTAGATAGATTTTCAAACGGTCATGAAAAAAGAATAACAGATCTGATAAAATATATTCTGTTTTTTCTGGAAGCAGATTCTGCAATTGTGAATTTTCTCTTTGAGAGATTTCATATTTATTTTTTTGTTGTAAGAAAAGATTCGTTGCTAACTGGAACAGCGGCATAAGATTGATTTTCCAATCTCGCGAAAGTACAAGCCTAATAATTCCCAATGCTGCTCGTCTTAACGCATAGGGATCTTTTGAGCCCGTTGGTTTTTCATTAATGAGCCAAAAGCCAACGAGCATGTCAATTTTGTCGGCGAGCATAACGGTTATAGCAAGTGGTTCTTGTGGAAGACGATCTGTTGGTCCTTGAGGTTTATAATGGTCTTCGATTGCTACAGCTACGCGAGGATCTTCCCCTTGAAGAAGGGCGTATTTTTGCCCCATAACACCTTGTAGTTCAGGAAATTCTCCGACAATTTCTGTTTGCAAATCAGCTTTTGCAAGGATGGCTGCACGTTTTGCTAAAAGAGGATCTGTTTGTATCAAAGGGGCAATTTCTTGTGCGAGTGTAGCAATGCGTTCTACTCTTTTACCTTGTGTACCTAATTTAGCATGAAAGGTTACATTCAAATGATCAAGTCGCGCCATTCTTTGATCGAGAGGTTTTTTTATATCAAGCTCAAATTTTTTTATAGAAGATTCCAATTGTTGAAGATCAGGCAAATCATGCTGATCGGTTTGCCAAAAATAAAGTGCATCAGAAAGACGGGCACGGACAACCTTACTATTTCCTTTCGAAATTTCTTTGCCTTCATCATTTGCAAGAATATTAGAAACGAGAATAAAATGATGAGAAAGTTTTACTTTTTCTCCTTGTTTGCGGGTGACAAAACATTTTTGATTGGCTCGAATGGTCAAGCGAATAATTTCTGGAGGAATATCAAGGAATGATTTGTCAAAATCACCCATCAGGATAACAGGCCATTCAACAAGACCAGCAACTTCTTCTAGGAGGGGATTATCTTGAACCAGTTCTAAACCGTTTGCAAAGCAGAGATTTTGGGCATCAGCTAAAATAATATTCTTTCGTCTTTCGGCATCCAGAATGACTTTATGGGTTTCAAGTTGAGTAACATAGTCATCAAAGCGGCGCACTTGAAATGGCTCTCCATCACTTAAGAAACGATGACCATAAGTTAAATTATTGCTTTTAAGAGAACCAATTGTAAACGGAATAACATGTGTTTCACCAATTTCTGGTCCGAAGATGCAAAGAATGTTTTGTAAAGGTCTAATCCACTTCAAAGTACCACTTTGTGCTGAATCTTTTCCCCAACGCATAGATTTCGGCCACGGAAAGTTGCGGATAATATCCGGTAAAATATCGGCAATAATTTCTTCTGCAGCTCGACCTTTTTTAACAATTTTAGCAATATAAAAATGACCTTTTTTATCATCATGTCCAATATGCGCTTCAGAAACATCATTTAATCCTGTTGCACGTAGAAAACCATCAATTACATGCTGTGGTGATTTTATACTGGGACCTTTGCGTTCTTCATGGACATCTTTGGAGCGTGTGGAAAGTCCGCGTATGTCCAATGTTAGCCGACGAGGTGTCCAATATTCACGAGCAGCTTCATAGATCAATCCAGCATTCACAAGTTGATCTGTAACAGATTTCTTAAGATCAGCAGCAGCTTTTCGTTGCATACGTGCGGGGATTTCTTCACTGAAAAGTTCAAGAAGAAGATCAGACATTAGGCTTCTCCAGTATATATTTGTCCAGCTTCTGTGAGTAAGAAGGCTTCCCCACAACGGCGCGCGAGATTACGAACGCGAAGAATGTAATTTTGTCGTTCGGTTACAGAAATAACGCCACGTGCTTGCAAAAGATTAAAGATATGGCTCGCTTTAATACATTGATCATAGGCAGGAAAAACACAGCGATGGAATACATTTTCTTTATTTGGTTTTCCAGCATCAAGAAGTGCGCTGCATTCGCGTTCTGCATCGATAAAGTGCTGATGGAGCAGTTTTGTATCAGCAAATTCGAAGTTATAATATGAGTATTCCTGTTCTGCCTGTAAAAAAATATCTCTATAACTTATTTTGTTTTCTCCCTCCAAACCATTAAAGTTAAGGTCATAGACGTTATCAACCCCTTGGATATACATCGCTAGACGCTCAAGACCGTATGTGAGTTCCCCTGAAACTGGAGCGCATTCAATGCCGCACACTTGTTGAAAATAAGTAAATTGAGAGACTTCCATTCCATCGCACCAACATTCCCATCCAAGCCCCCAAGCACCAAGAGTGGGACTTTCCCAATCATCTTCAACAAAGCGAATATCATGCAGTTTTGTATCAAGCCCGATAGCTTGTAGCGACTTTATATAAAGTTCTTGTAGATTGAGCGGAGAGGGTTTGAGAAGCACTTGGAATTGATAATAGTGTTGTAAACGATTTGGATTCTTACCATATCGGCCATCTGTTGGACGTCGAGAGGGTTGGACATAAGCAACTTTCCAAGGGCGTGGTCCTAGAGAGCGTAATGTTGTTGCTGGATGAAAAGTCCCAGCTCCGACTTCCATATCGTAAGGTTGCAAAATTGCACACCCATAGTGTGCCCAATAATTTTGCAAAGTTAATATTAGTCCCTGAAAAGAACGTTTTGGGTTAAGATGTTCAGGCAGTTTCACGCTTTATACTCTTTATATTGGACTAAACAAAAAACAAAAGTAATTTTAGTTTCTCTATTTATTATTCATGTGGTTTATGGTTAAGCATCGTTTATTGCAAACCAAATTTCAACTTTTCTTGAATTTGTTCAGAATTTTCTGGTTTTCCGTCAATTGCGTGGTTCCATTGAAAGATTGCTTCACGTTTACGCCCAACTTTCCAATAGGCATCCCCTAAATGATCATTTAGTGTTGGGTCCTCAGGTTGTAATCTGACAGCATTTTCTAATATTTGCACTGCTTTATTATATTCTTTTAGTTTATAATAAGCCCACCCTAAAGAATCGAGAATATGACTGTTGTGAGCTTGTAAAGCAGAGGCTTTTTGTAGCATACGGAGCGATTCTTCAAGCTTCTCACCACGTTCCACAAGGGAATAGGCTAAATAATTAAGAACCTGCGGTTGATTTGGGAAAAATTCAAGTGATTTTCGCAAGTCAAGTTCTGCTTTTGGCCATTGCTTTAAACGTTCAAAAGCAATACCACGCTGATAAAAGAGTTTCCAATCGTCCTGCTGAAAGTTTTTTATCTTTGTAATAGCGTAGTCTAGAGTTTTAATGGCCTCAAGAAATTTATTGTCCTGCATATAAAAAGCAACGAGCGTTATCAAAATATTACGATCATTGGGAAATTTTTTATTTAACAATGTGAGTAATTTTATTGCTTCTTTGTAATTGTTGTTATTGGCAAGAAGGAATGCAAGATGAAGTTGTCCATCTTTATAATAAGGAGATTTAGGGGATAAAGCGCGATAAAGTTTAATTGCTTGATGTGGATCGTTCAATTTAGCAGAAATGTGTGCGAGCTGAAACAGTGTTGCGTCATTTTGAGGGTATAAGGCGAAAGATAATTGCTTAAAAATACGTGCAATTCGCCCTGAGTTTTTGTAGTTGAGGGCTGTTCCAAAATTATATAATACCTCGGCTGCTCCTTGTTGAGGTGTTTTAATAACTCTCTCTAAGAAAGAATTTTTTTCAATTTTTTCTTGAAAGTTTTTAAGGACTTCTCGACCTGACAACATTTGTTCGCCATGCTGGATTGTTTGAAGAGCTTGGTTGCGCATATTATGGCGCAATTGGAATGAGGCATAGGCTATGATAATACGCTCATAAGTATTAGGAGCGATAAGAGTTCCCTGTTTGTTACTCAGTGCTTTAATGAAATATTTTTTTGCATCCTTTGGCCGTTCTGCAAGGTCGCTCATAAGTGCTAGATGATAAGATATAAAAAGATCATACCAGACAGGACCTTTGAGTTTCTTAAGATCATCGATTGCCTGAGATTTTTGTCCAGATCCAAATGTAATCCAAGCGCCGATGAGTTCAGGTATTGGATTATTGGACGTAGGAAGTTCCTTTAATTTCAGAAGAGCCTTGGCATTCTTATAATCTTTTTTGATGAGACTTTCTACTGACAAAGTTAAGGAAACAAAGGGAGTTATAACATCGTTCTCTTTGAGTTTTTGGGCTTGTTGGACAGCTTCTTTAAAGTTTCCGACCGAGAGCATAGCTTCAAGGAGCTCTTTTTGTGTTTCAATGTTATCAGGTTGATAAACCAGTGCTTGTTTAAAATAATTGATAGCAAGTTCTGTTTTATTTTCATGATTTGCAACCCTTCCAGCTAAATAAGCACCTGTAAATGAGCTTGTATGAGTTGCTGCACTTATTTTACTGTAGGTGAGGGATGGCATCAGCATGATACCCACGATAAAGAGGGCAAAAAGTCGAGATACCGTTGCAGAGCACATGGAGCTAATCCTTTTCAAGATAATCAATTGATGGTGTTGTTTATAGATCATATCTCATTACTTTGTTGAGAAATACTGCGATTCTTGCAAAGAATTCAGTTTACGCGCGCAATACAAAATTCAACAGTCTCAACGAGAGCATTATAAGCAAGATTTTCATTCATGGGAACAAGAGCATCAATTGCATATTTTCCATAGATGCGTGCTTGTTCTATTGTATCTGTGATACTATCATACTTTTCCATTAAGTGTTGCGCGTGTGCGAAGGATTCATCATTATTATTGCCATCTTCAAGCGCTTTTTTCCAGAAATCTTTTTCTACCATATTCCCACGCTCATATGCGAGAATAACAGGCATTGTGATTTTTCCTTCTCTAAAATCATCCCCTATATTTTTTCCTAAGTTTTGAGCACTACCGCTATAGTCAAGTGCATCATCAATTAATTGGAAAGCTAAACCTAAGGATGTTCCATATTCACGTAATGAAGAACGCTCTTTATTTCCATAGCCAGCAATAATGGGTCCTACTTCAGCGGCTGCTGAAAAAAGTGCTGCTGTTTTTGCATCGATGATTTTGAGATATTCTGAAGGGCTGGTTTTTATATTTTTTGCGGCAGAAAGTTGCATAACTTCTCCTTCAGCAATAATTGCAGCAGCGTTGGCTAGGACAGAGAGCGCTTCTATGGAACCGACATCGACCATCATTTTAAAGGCCTGGCCCAATAGGAAATCACCAACAAGTACACTTGCTTGATTCCCCCAAATCATCCGTGCTGTAGATTTTCCACGTCGTAAATTACTTTCGTCAATCACATCATCGTGTAGCAATGTTGCTGTATGCATAAATTCAACAGCTGTTGCGAGTTTTATATGCCCGTCACTTTGATAACCAAACATATGAGCAGAAGCGAGCGTAATCATTGGGCGTAATCGCTTTCCACCTGATGAAATAAGATGGTTAGAAATTTCAGGGATCATCTCAACCTCTGATTTTGCCATAGAGAGAATAAATTGATTTACGCAATCCATATCTTTTTGAGTAAGATTGACAAGAGATTGAAGAGAAATTTGATTATTTCTTATTTGTTTTGGTTTGATAGCTGCACTCAATGTGTTTACTCCTAGAGTATTGCAATGGACATATATAAAATTTACTTTATTCATTAGCATAAAGGGGGTTTGGTTTTGACTCAAGCTTTTGATGTCGTTTAAAAGTGTTAGCTTGGAATGTTATTGGCAAGAAATGTTCTTTAGCGAGTGTAATCTTATTGTTATGAAATAATAAAAAATTTAAAATAGTAGCTGAATGGCAAAAATGCAATTTATAAAGGTGAGCATTAGGCTTTTAAATGGATAAAGCAGCGAATCAGAGTGGTGAAACAATTGACAGTTTTCACCGCGGAAAATTTTATTTGGTTCAACCCCATAAATATGGTCATCGTTCTGGAATGGATGCGATGTTATTAGCTAGTTTGGTTCCGAGTGATTTAAAGGGCAAGGTTGTTGATTTAGGTGCAGGTGCTGGAGCTGCGGGTTTGGCTGTTGCTTCGCGTTGTCTGAAAGTTCATGTTACCTTAGTTGAACGTTCAGCTTTTATGGTATCTTACGCTCAAAAAACGCTTATGCTAAAACAAAATAAACAATTTGCTAGCCGAATTTGTTTGCTAGAAGCAGATGTTACCTTCAAAGGGAATGCCCGTATAAAAGCAGGTTTGATAGATAATAGCTTTGATTTTGCGATTATGAATCCACCTTTTAATAATCCCACCGATCGTAAGACACCTGATAAACAAAAATCTGAAGCACATGTTATGTCTGAAGCAATGTTTGATAACTGGTTGCGGAGTGCAGCAGCTATTGTTAAGCCAGGTGGATACTTAGGGCTCATTGCACGTCCACAATCGTTGACAGATATCTTGCATGCTTTAGAAGGGCGTTTTGGTGGTATTTGTATAATTCCTGTGCATGCCCGTGCGAAAACAGCAGCAATTCGTCTTTTATTTTACGCAAAACGAGGAAGCAGAGCAGCTTTATCTATTTTACCGGCATTGGTTATACATGAAGGTAATGACCATACTTTTTCACCTCGAGTTGATGCAATTAATAATGGATATATAAGCTTGTGGGAACTTTTCTAATAGTATCTTGTGTTTTTTAGTTTATTATTTAAAGTCTACACTTTGTCATTAGGGAGGCTTAGCTTTTGGGTGAAGTTATATTTCTGATTGTAATGTGGGGGTTGATTGGCGCTTTTGGATGGTATCACGTTGTTCCTTTTTGTTGTCCTTGCCTATTTAATTGTTCTTAATTTATAAGGAGATTTTGTTTTGATGGATTTTATTAAAAGTTTTATTCCACGCCGTTTTTCTTCCGATAAACTTGAAATTCCTGTGGTGCGCCTTCAAGGAGCAATTATGGATTCATCAGCATCTATATCTCGTACCCTTTCCCTCAGTAGGTGTGCAAATCTTTTAGAGAAGGCTTTCGCACACAAAAAGTCACCGGTTGTTGCACTTATTATTAATTCTCCTGGTGGTTCACCTGTACAATCGCGTTTTATCTTCAAGCGCATTCGTGACTTGGCAGAAGAAAAAAATAAAAAGGTTCTTGTGTTTATTGAAGATATTGCAGCATCTGGTGGTTATATGATTGCTTGTGCAGGGGATGAAATTTTTGCAGATCCTTCTTCAATTGTTGGTTCCATTGGAGTGGTTTCAGCTTCCTTTGGTTTTCCGGAACTTTTGAAGAAAATTGGTATCGAACGGCGTGTATACACAGCAGGAAAGAACAAAGTTACATTAGATCCATTTCAGCCAGAAAAAAAGGCGGATATTGAGCATTTGAAATCTCTCCAACTTGAAGTGCATCAAACTTTTATCGATTTGGTTAAAGAACGGCGTGCTGAAAAATTATCAGATGATTCGAATCTCTTTACAGGAATGTTTTGGAGTGGAAAACAAAGCGTTGGGCTTGGTCTGGTTGATGGATTGAATGATGTACGTTCTGTTATTAAGGAGCGCTTTGGTAATGATGCAAAACTTCGACTTATTATGCCTCCAAAAAGTTTTTTAGGACCTAAAACGCCTTCAGGAGTGACGGCACATACGGTTTATACAGTCGTTGATAGTGCATTGATGGCAGCAGAAGAGCGAGCTCTTTGGCAGCGTTATGGTTTGTGATGGAAAGGATCATTCAAGCCAGAGAGATTTTTATCTAAAAACAGATACTAGAAGAAAAAAGGCTTGAAATGATACGAATGAGAACATGTCGTTTATTTTGTATGAGAACTCTTTATATTTATTGTTTTTTAGAAAACGATTAAGAATATTCCAAGCTGTTTATAGGGCTCGTGCTAAAAGTATGGGTAAAAGGGGGAAATTTTTAAAAGAACCCTATGTAAGTGAATATTACGTCATATGATATCAAATGTACAAACTTCGTTCCAAAGACATTCCTATTTATTTACACCTATTAAATTGAATTTAGCTCTACATGTTGTGGGGCAACGTGCTGATGGGTATCATTTAATAGAAAGTTTGGTTTATTTTAGTCTTAGCGGTGATTGTCTACACTATGCACCTTGTGAAAATAATCAGTTTGTTTTGACGGGGTCGTTTGCAAAAGGGCTTGTTTCTCATTTAGACAATTTGGTTATTCGCGCAAGGGACTTTATGCATAAGACTTTTCCGGAATGTGCTCAACCTGCTTTTTTTCGGCTTGTAAAAACATTACCTGTTGCTTCAGGCATTGGTGGTGGCTCAGGTGATGCAGCTGGGGTTATCAGCATGTTGCATCGGCAGTGGAATCTTGATTGCCCTTACGAAGAATTAGCAAAAAAGAGCTTAGTTCTTGGTGCTGATGTTCCCATGTGCCTTTGTGCATTAGAATATCAGCAGCCGCTTTTGGTCAAAGGAATTGGTCAAGAGATGATACAAATAAAAGAAGCTTGTTCATTAGCAATGGTATTGGTTAATCATGGACAAGAGATTTCAACACAAGCTGTTTTTAAAGCGTTAGAGAAGCGTCATAATCCTTCTTTAAAAATTAATACAGACGCTTTAAAGAGTGTTGATTCATTAGTTGAAGTTTTACAAGAAACGCGTAATGATCTTTTTTCTCCTGCATTAAAAATAGCACCTCAGTTAGCTGAAGTGTTATCTATATTAGATGAATGTGGGGCTCTTTTTTCCCGTATGTCTGGAACGGGAGCAACTTGCTTTGGCATTTTTAAAAATAAACAAACGGCGCAACAAGCAGCTCTTTTTATCAAATCAATGTACCCAAATTGGTTTGTAAAACCTATCATGACTTTAGGAAATATTTGATAAATAAATATAAAAGCTTTTATTTTATCATGATTTTATTATACATAATAAAAGAGGGTAACCAAAGAAATGTGTTTTTTTATTTTTTGTGCAAGAATTCGTGGAATGTTTGAAGAGCCATTTAAAACTGTAATGCTTGCAAAAAATGATCAGGCTACAGAAATAGATGTATGTTTGTTGTATTTGTGATGTATCAAAGATGTTTAATTTGCCGCTTCAACCAAATTTTTCGTGCGAATTGGATTTGCAAAAACAGGGTTTTTTTCATATAGCAGGTGTTGATGAAGTAGGACGGGGGCCTCTCGCTGGACCTGTGGTAACAGCAGCCGTTATCTTGGATAGAGATCGTATTCCTAATGGGTTAAATGATTCAAAAAAACTTTCTTTTTTCCAACGAAATAGACTTTATCATGAAATTTTGCAAAGTGCATTAGCGGTTTCAGTCGCCAGTCTTTGTGCTCGTACAATTGATCAATCTAATATTAGAAAAGCAACGTTAGAAGCAATGCGTCGCTGTATTATAGGATTAGCCATTCCAGCCCACTATGTCCTTGTTGATGGGCGTGATATTCCTTCTGAGTTGTCCTGTCCTGCAATGGCATTGATTAAGGGCGATCAGCGTTCAGTTTCAATTGCAGCCGCATCTATTATTGCGAAAGTAACGCGTGATCGGATGATGGAATGTACAGGACAAGTTTATAAAGGGTATGGTTTAGAGAAGCATGTAGGTTATGCAACGCTAGCGCATCGTACAGCTCTTGATAAATATGGACCAGTTATAGGATTACATCGTTATAGTTTTGCACCACTAAAAGAGTGTTATAGAAATGATGTGTCATGACGATTCTACCACTCGATAGTGCTTCGATAAGAGAGGCAATAGCGCTTCTTGAACAAGGGAAGTTAGTAGCGTTACCAACGGAAACTGTTTATGGATTAGCGGGCGATGCAACCAATGGGAGGGCGATTTCTTCTATTTATTCTACAAAGGGTCGTCCACAAATTAATCCTCTTATTGCGCATGTTAGCGGCATCGAAATGGCGGAACGTTATGTTAAAATTGACTTTCTTTCACGCCAATTAATAGAAGAATTTTGGCCAGGGCCTTTGACATTGGTTTTGCCTTTAAAGGAACAGCATAATATCCATCCTTTAACAACCTCTGGTTTGAATACCTTGGCTGTTCGTTTTCCAGACAGTCGTTTTGCGGAAGTGGTACAACATTTTGGCCGTCCACTTGCTGCTCCTAGTGCGAATCAATCGGGGCGTCTTAGCCCTACTTCAGCTGAGGCTGTTTTTGCATCTTTGGGGGAATCTGTTCCTTTGATATTGGACGGAGGACCTGCTAAAATAGGGCTGGAATCAACGATTATTAAAATTTGTGGTGAAAATATTTATCTTTTGCGTCCAGGCGGGCTTGCGGCTGATGAAATTGAAGAGGTTGTGGGGAAGCCTTTAAAACGGATAGATCAAAGGGCGGCGATTGAAGCTCCTGGGATGTTAAAGTCGCATTATGCTCCCAATGCTACGGTTCGTTTGAATGTAGAAAAGGTGGAAAATGGTGAAGCGCTTTTAGCATTTGGTTCAAAGCGTGTTATGGGGGCTGAAAATGCCGTTTCTATTTTAAACCTTAGCGAAGATGGAAAGTTGGAAGAGGCAGCCTCTCATTTATTTCAATATATGAAGGAATTAGATTCATTTAAAGTGAGATGTATCGCAGTAGAACCTATTCCATCATACGGATTAGGAGAGGCTATCAATGATCGTCTTATACGGGCTGCAGCTCCAAAGGAGAAATGAACATGGAGCAGGAATTAATTGAAGGGTTTAGGGAAATTGTTGGTGCTAAGCATGCTATAACGGATCAAGCTTTGATTGCACCGTATTTGCTTGAAGAGCGTGGGCTTTTTCATGGAAAAACACCTTTACTTTTACGTCCATCTTCTTGCGCAGAGGTCTCATCGATTATGCAGTTCGCGAGCAAAACGCGCACACCGATTGTGCCACAGGGTGGAAATACAGGGCTTGTGGGGGGACAACAACCAGATGAAGGAGGAGGGAGCGTTCTTTTATCCATGGAGCGATTAAATAAGATTAGAGCTATAAATCTTGAGGGAAATTTTGTTGTTGTAGAGGCTGGTGTTATTTTACAGGATTTACAGAAAAAAGTGGATGAATCAGGTCGTTTTTTCCCTCTTTCTTTGGCATCTGAAGGTTCTTGCCAAGTAGGAGGCAATCTTTCGTCGAATGCTGGAGGGACAGCTGTTTTAGCTTATGGCAATATGCGTGATCTTTGTCTTGGTTTAGAAGTTGTTTTACCGGATGGGCGTATTTTAGATGATTTGCGTTTTGTTAAAAAAGACAATAGCGGTTACGATTTAAAAGATCTTTTTATTGGTGCAGAAGGCACATTGGGAGTTATAACTGCAGCCGTTTTGAAGATGTTTCCAAAAATAAAAGGAAAAGCTGTTGCTTTGGTGGGATTATATAGTCCGGCGAAGGCTTTAGAGTTTTTATCTCTGGCTCAAGAATATGGAGGAGGGATGTTGACAGGTTTTGAGCTCATGGGAAATCTCAGTTTGCAAATGGCTTTAGATTATAAGATGTGTGAGAAGCCTCCTCTTCAGCGGAAACATGAATGGTATGTATTAATGAACATTTCATCGTTGCAAGGCAATGATGAGGCGTTATCGGTATTGAGTACTATTTTAGAAGAAGCTTTAAAGAATGCGGTGATAGAAGATGCAGTTGTTGCGCAATCTTTAAAACAGCAAGATTTTTTTTGGCAATTACGAGAAAGTATATCATCAGCACAAAAGTTAGCAGGAGGGTCCATTAAGCATGATATTGCAATCCCACTTGCTTCTATTCCTGATTTTATTGCTGAGGCAGCGCTTATTGTTGAAGATATTGCTCCAGGAGCAAGGGTGATTTGTTTTGGACACATGGGCGATGGAAATTTACATTATAATATTACACAACCTGTAGGAGCTGATACGACAGTGTTTTTGCAGTTATGGTCAACAATGAATCATCGCATTCATAGTTTAGTGGTGGACTATAGAGGTGCATTTTCTGCTGAGCATGGAATTGGTCAGCTTAAGCGCGAAGAACTTCGTTCTTTTAAATCGCCTGTCGCATTGGATATTATGCAAGGGATTAAAAAAACACTCGATCCTTTAGGGATAATGAATCCTGGAAAAGTATTATAATTCAAGAATGGTGATCATGCATTTTTGTTTAGATTTTAATAACCAAAAAAGAAACCAGTTGTTTTTTATTCAAACTTTTAATAATCCAATGAGAAAAAGCTGCTAAAGGGTGTATGTTATTTAAGATAAATTGGGATAATGTATATGGCTAATCAATGCTTTAATCAGGCAAAAGCGGTGCTTGAATTTCGGTTAGATCCGTGCCATTTGCCACAAACGACGACATATTTTTCATCCAAAACGGGTAATCAGGTTATTTGTTCGTTAAATGAGCGTGGTGTTTCTTTTAAAACGGATATGCCTTCAAGCTTATCGCATTTAATACCCCCTTATCATTTTCAAGGAATTGCAGCACGTACCGTAAAAACGCGTTCAGGAGAAAGAGCTGTTGCATTAGAATTACTTCATACCGATGAGGAAGCTTGTATACCGCTTTTGGTTTCCAGAGATTTGAATAATGTTCTTCTGGATTGGCGGTTATGGGCGGATACTTATGGCCTTCCCATGCTTATGATCAATGAAGATAATCGCATTCTGGTTGTAAAAGATCGTTCTGATTTACATCGATTTTTTGGTACAACAGCACATTCTAAACAAAAGCATTTTTTACTTCGTTATAGCAATCCGTTAGGCTTGCGTTTGGTGATTGCGAATCGAATTGCACTCCAGTAAATTAACATGCATTCATTTTTGTACGACCGTCAGCATTTATCTTGTTGTGCTGTAAAACATCGTTGTTTGGGGAGGTAACATAAGGCATGTAAACTTCACACATGAAGTGTTTTTAGAAGATATGGCGAATATTCTAAGTTTGCTTGTAGGTCTTTGTGTAAGTGCAGCATATGAGTGGGAAGCAAGAGGAACCCGCTTAATGAGAATTCAGACCTTTACAGACGGGATTTGGTGTGACTTTTGGTTCTTGAAAACAAAGAGAAAGTCAATGATTGTAAATGAGAGTTTTTTGACACCATACATTGGCAGCAGGAATCGATGATGTAGAACGCTTTTTTCAGAGAGGTAAAAACGGTTTTCATAACAATAGAAACTGTTTTTTTGCGGTATAATTTTGGGTTTTTGCCACATTATTAAAAACACCAGAAGATTACTGGAAGTGTTTTTGAATTTTTTTTATAAATCATTTCTCCATGTTGAATGAAAGCTTTGAATATTGCAGAATATTCTTATTTCATCTCTCTTTTATAATCAAAATCATTTAGATAGAAAGGGTTATCGTAATATTGAGAATTGGAAAATACAATGATGGTATAGGTTTTTATTTTTATTCCAGAAAGCTGGCAGAATGGATTTATACTATTTGCAGGTAGTGTCGTAAAATGGGAATGATAAGCATGAGAGATATTGTTTAAGAATTTGTATGTGAATAACATAACTATCTTTTTTGGGCATTTTATTTTTCGTAAAAGCGGAGTTTCACTAAAAACGCGATAAATAAAAGAAATGATAGTATATACGTTTTTCCTCAGGATTTTATAAGAAAGAAAGTGTTTATAAAAATGATGAGAAAATGCGTTTAAAGTAAAGACAACAGTAAAATGATTATTTTATATTACATCTTCAGATTCAGAAAATTTTCCTATTTTATCATGAGTAGATATCCTATTTACAATATTTGATTGTTCAAAGGAAAGCACACTTATTTTTTCAAAATTATGGCAACGTAAAACAGTGAGAAAATTTTTGTATCATGCTCTTATATAAAATAATAAAATCGTAAAAAAAGAATATTCAAAGGATTTAATTTTCTCGCGCAACGGCTCTCCATCCGATATCTCGACGAACAAAACCTTCTGGCCAATCAATAAAATCAACAGCTTCATAAGCACGTTTTTGTGCATGCGTAATCGTTTTTCCTGTTGCAGTTATATTGAGTACACGTCCACCATTTGCAATGAGTTCTCCATCACGCAACACTGTACCAGCTTGAAAAACTTTCACATCGGGAAGAGTGTTTACTTGATCAACGTTACGGATAACAGTACCTTTTTGGGGAGAGTCTGGATAACCATTAGCAGCCATAACAACGGTGAGAGCTGTTTTTTCAGACCACCGAAGAGGCTTATTTTCAAGTTTTCCTTGAGCAGCAGCAAGAAAAATTGGCAAAATATCATCTTTGAGGCGCATCATTAAAACTTGACATTCAGGATCACCGAATCGTACGTTAAATTCAATTAATTCGGGTCCTTTTTGCGTTATCATTAATCCGACGAAGAGAATACCTTTAAAGGGGGCGCCCATTTCTTTCATGCTTTTTAAAGCTGGTTCAACAATTTCTTTGAGAGTACGATTCACTATTTCTTGGGTCATGATGGGCGCTGGTGAATAAGCACCCATACCACCGGTGTTTGCTCCAGTATCCCCATCACCTACACGTTTATGATCTTGAGCAGATCCAAAAGGAAGAGCAACTTTACCATCACAAAGGCAGAAGAAGCTTGCTTCTTCACCTTCAAGAAAAGATTCTACAACAATTTTGTTTCCTGCATCTCCAAATGTACTTTTGAAGCAGGCATCAACTGCGTTAAACGCTTCTTCCATAGTTGTTGCAACCACGACACCTTTGCCAGCTGCTAAGCCATCAGCTTTAATAACAATGGGAACACCTTGTTGCTGAATGTAAGCTTTAGCTTTAGAGGCATCATTAAAGCATTGGTAACTTCCTGTAGGAATGTTATTCTTCCGACATAAATCTTTTGTAAAGGCTTTTGAACCTTCTAGTTGAGCAGCTTTTTGAGTAGGACCAAATACACAGATGTTAGCGCTATTAAGAGAGTCTGTTATACCCGCCACCAAGGGTGCTTCTGGTCCTACAATTACAAGATCAATAGAATGTGCCTTACAAAAATCAATAACAAGGGGATGGTCATCAATGTTTAAATTAATATTTTCACCAAATTCTGTTGTTGCAGGATTTCCAGGAGCACAATATAACTTTGTTAGCAGTGGTGATGCTGCTATTTTCCATGCTAAAGCATGTTCTCGTCCACCTGAGCCAATAAGAAGAATATTCATTGCTTGCTCCTCTCATAAAAGATAATTAATCTCATCCCCTTCTCATAAGAATGAAATGTCTCTATCGCAAGACCAAAGGTAAATCATTTGATGAAAAAAAATAAAAATATCGCGCATGTTCAGTCCTATGATAGCCAAGGACGGGTTATGGATGCATCTTCCAAACAATGGGTCTACAGCTTCCTTCCCCGTTCTTTATGGTTTTATGCGCAATTGGCGCGTTGGGATCGACCTATCGGTTGGCAATTGTTGATGTGGCCTTGTTTTTGGTCAACAACAATGGCTTTTTTCTCTTATAACATGCATTACGATACTCTTTTATCAATGTTTCTTCATTGGGTTTGGTATCTTTTTCTTTTTTTTCTGGGATCTATTGCTATGCGAGGGGCAGGATGTACTTGGAATGATCTTATTGACCATAAAATTGATGCTCAGGTAGAAAGGACACGTTCTCGCCCATTGCCAACAGGTCATGTGAGTCGGTTTCAAGCGAGAGTTTTTATCCTTGTGCAATGTTTTGTTGGTTTAGTTGTTTTATCACAATTTAATAGGTTTAGTTTTTTTCTAGGTATTTCGTCATTGATAGCTGTTGCATTTTATCCTTTTATGAAACGCGTAACATATTGGCCGCAGTTTTTTTTAGGCGTTGCATTTAATTGGGGGGCATTAATGGGGTGGGCTGTTGTCTTTGGAAGTTTAAGCTGGGCACCAATCTTGCTTTATGTGGGATCAATTTTGTGGACCATAGGATACGACACAATCTACGCACATCAAGATAAAGAAGATGACATTACTGTTGGTGTCCGTTCTACGGCTCTTCTTTTTGGTAAAGCAACCAAGCGTGCTTTAGTATTTTTGTATGGTGGTTTTGTGATGTTCGTTAGTCTAGCATTTTATTTAGCTGGAGTTCCTGTTCTTAGTTTTTTGGGGATTTTTGTGGCAAGTATCCATATGTTTATTCAAATTAAAGTCATTGATATAGATGACAGTTCACAATGCCTCAGGCTTTTCAAATCTAATTCGCTTATTGGTTTTGTGATTTTTGCTGGTTTAGTATGTGGGGGTATATGGATGATATTTTATCCTGCGGTCTAAAAATAAGTTAGCTAAAATCATAGTTTCTACTGAATACAGTATGTTTTTTTTAATAAGCTTGTTGCTAATCTATTTTTAAGCAATACAGTAGAAAATATCACCAATTAACCTTTACAGTGAAAATAAAATTCTTCTATTTAAATAAAATAAATCATCTTCTTTTAGAATTTTTCGAATAAAAAATATTTGTTTAATTGTTGCGAAGAAAAAATCTTCATAACGATGAAGTTTGAAGGATTAGGGATAAAGTTTTTGTCTTTTCCAATCGCTGTGTTCAACACAATCCCGTGTAAAAAGCAAACGATCATGTAAACGAAATGGGCGATCGCACCAGAACTCTATAGAAAGGGGTTTAACACGAAACCCAGACCAATAAGGTGGTCGTGGAATATTGCCTAGAGCATAACGCGCAGTATATTGAGCAATTGCTTTTTCGAGCACAAAACGATTGTCTAAAGGTTGAGATTGTTTAGAGGCCCATGCACCAATTCGACTACCACGTGGTCGCGATTGGAAATAGGCATCGGCTTCCTGTTGACTTACTTTTTCAACGATTCCTCTAATTCTGACTTGACGACGGAGTGATTTCCAATGAAAACCTAAGGATGCTTTCATTGATTTTAAAATTTCTTGTCCTTTACAGCTTTCATAATTGGTATAGAAGACGAATCCTTGGGGACTGTAGTCTTTGAGGAGAACCATACGAACATTAGGGAGTCCTGTTTCGTCAACTGTTGCTAATGCCATAGCATTCGGATCATTTATTTCACTTATCGTTGCCTCTTCAAGCCACTTTGCGAAAAGTTCAAAAGGTTTTTGCATTTTCATAAAATGATCATCTGTTGGTATTTTTGTGCTCATAGTTTCTCCAAATATCAGTGAGCATGGGTGAGGCATTTTCTCATTTACTTTATCATCAAGAAGTTACAGTACTATTTTTTCTTATTTTCAAAAAGCCAATGCTATCGTGTATTTCTATGGTAGTTTAATTATTTTTTACTTTAGCATAGACTACAAGGAGCTATATTAAATAAATGTCTCATTTTATCTGGTATTTTAGTTTATTGATAGACATATAAAGAGAAAAGAAGAAATTATTCTCTAGAATAGACTAATGAAGCTATAAGGGATATTGAACAACGTATCAGTTGATATTTTGAAAACGAAGAAATTGAAAAGAGGGCAATATGCGTGATCCCTACACGATTCTGGGTGTGGCACGTACCGCAAAATCGCAAGAGATTAAATCGGCATTTAGAAGATTAGCGAAGAAATATCATCCAGACCATAATAAAGATGATACAAAGGCTAAAGAGAAATTTGCTGAAATTAATCAAGCCTATGAAATTATAGGTGATAAAGATAAAAAGGCACAATTTGACCGCGGTGAAATTGATATGGAAGGAAAACCGCTTTATCAAGCCTATGGTGCTGGTGAAAATTTTAGCAATAAACAAAATCCCTTTTCAGGAGGAGCAAAGGGATTTGATTTTTCCTCTTCAGGTGGTGCAGGTTTTGATACGAGTGATATTTTTCGGGATCTGTTTGGAGGAGGTAGTAGCTTTTCGAATTCCACACACTATAACCGTCCCCAACAAGGAGCACATGTTCGTGCTAATCTTGCCATAACATTAGAGCAGATGGTTGGCGCAGAAAAGGTGGAGGCTGTTTTTCCAAATGGGAAAAAGTTAAAAATTAAACTTCCAGATTATATTGAAGACGGACAGGTTATTCGTTTAAAAGGTCAGGGAGAAGCGGTACCTCACGGGCAAGCAGGAGATGCGTTAATAACCATTCAGATTCAAAAACATCCTCGTTTTCGGGTTGAAGGAAGAGCACTCCATCTTGATTTACCAGTTTCTCTTAAACATGCTGTTTTGGGAGCAAAAGAAGAAGTTGAGACGTTGGAGGGGCGTGTGGTTTTAACGATTCCTGCGTGGTCAAGTTCTGATCGCGTTTTACGGTTGAAAGGGAAAGGGCTTCGTTTAAAAAATGGTACAAGAGATGATCTTTATGTGCATGTTCGCATTATGTTGCCGGGAGATGAAAATGCCGCCGCACTAGAACAGTTTTTGCAAATGCAACAAGATTAATTTTAAAAATTTTATATATAAAAGCGTAGTTTTTGTTTGATTTTAAACCAATTGCTTGAAGAAAAAGTTGACCTGTGTCATAGGCAGGTGAATAATACTAATTTTAAGTAACAATGGGGCAGTGCTGATGGCTAAGGGTAATGGTTTATTGTACGGTAAGCGTGGTTTAATTTTGGGGTTGGCCAATAATCGCTCCATCGCTTGGGGAATCGCTAAAGCGGCAAGTAGCGCAGGGGCAGAGCTTGCTTTTACCTATCAGGGTGAAGCAATGAAAAAGCGTGTCGAGCCTTTGGCTGAAGAATTAAAGGGATTTGTTTGTGGACATTGTGATGTTTCTGACAGTGTCTCTATTGATACGGTCTTTAGAGAAATAGAGAAGAAATGGGGAAAACTTGATTTTTTAGTTCATGCTATTGGTTTTTCTGATAAAGATGAATTAAGTGGTCGTTATATTGATATCAGCGAATCAAATTTTATGATGACCATGAATATTTCCGTTTATTCCCTAACAGCTCTAACGAAGCGTGCAGAAAAATTGATGCCAGATGGTGGTTCAATCTTGACACTAACCTATTATGGTGCAGAAAAGGTTGTTCCCAATTATAATGTAATGGGGGTTGCCAAAGCCGCTCTTGAAGCGAGCGTGAAATATTTAGCGGTAGATTTAGGTCCCCAAAATATTCGTGTTAATGCTATATCTGCTGGACCAATTAAAACGTTAGCGGCTTCTGGTATTGGTGATTTTCGTTATATTTTAAAATGGAATGAATATAATGCTCCATTACGTCGTACGGTAACAATTGAAGAGGTTGGTGATTCTGCGCTTTATTTTCTTTCAGATTTGTCTCGTTCTGTTACCGGTGAAGTCCATCATGTCGATTCGGGTTATAATATCATAGGTATGAAAGCAGTTGATGCACCAGACATTTCTGTCGTTAAAGAATAAAGTTTGGTTTATAAGATTTTATTAGACAGCAGTAATTTGACCAAATTTAAGGTGTCCAAGAGTATTTGGGAGAAAAGAGCTGTTTTGTGTATAGCACACAACATACGTTATCGTTGTATATATTTGACAGAGAAATGGATCTTTTTTCATGTCGCATAATACATTTGGTCATTTGTTTCGTGTAACAACATGGGGTGAAAGTCATGGTGCTGCTCTTGGTTGTGTCATTGATGGTTGTCCACCTGGAATTATTTTTACTCTTGCAGAAGTTCAAGCTTATCTTGATAAACGCAAGCCAGGACAATCAAAATACACAACGCAGCGCCGAGAACCAGATGAAGTAGAGGTCCTTTCAGGAGTTGTTGTTCAAGACGATGGAACGACATTGGTGACAACAGGTACACCAATTTCTCTGTTGATTCGAAACACAGATCAACGCTCTCAAGATTATGGAGCAATTGCTCATCAGTATCGTCCAGGACATGCGGATTATACTTATGATATTAAATATGGCATTCGTGATTTTCGAGGCGGGGGACGTGCTTCGGCACGGGAGACGGCAGCACGTGTTGCAGCAGGTGCATTTGCTCGTAAAATCGTTCCTGGTTTGATTGTACGAGGAGCAGTGATAGCAATTGGTCCTCATAATATTAATCGTGATCGTTGGGATTGGTCAGAGGTCGATAATAATCCTTTTTTTACAGCTGATGCAGAGATGGTTCAAATTTTTAGTGACTATATCAGTAAACTCCGTAAAGAGGGGACATCTGTTGGTGCGGTTGTTGAGATCGTTGCAGAAAATGTTCCGGCAGGTTTAGGAGCCCCTATTTACGCAAAGCTTGATCAAGATATTGCCTCGTTACTTATGTCGATTAATGCGGTAAAAGGTGTGGAAATTGGTGATGGTTTTGCGGCAGCCCGCTTGAGGGGAGAAGAAAATGCGGATGAAATGCGAATGGGAAATGATGGAAAACCGCTTTTTTTATCAAATCATGCGGGAGGTATTTTAGGGGGAATATCGAGTGGACAGCCAATTGTTGCGCGTTTTGCTGTAAAGCCTACTTCATCAATTTTAACACCTCGTCGTTCCATTGATGTTGATGGTCATGATATAGACGTTATAACAAAGGGACGTCATGATCCATGTGTTGGGATTCGTGCCGTTCCTGTTGGTGAAGCGATGGTTGCTTGTGCTATTGCTGACCATTATCTAAGACATCGCGGTCAAGTTGGGTGATTGAAAAGGTGAACAATGGCGTATGATGAAAAAAAAATTGTTTCTGCACTTAAAGCTTTTGAACGCGGTGAAATTGTTGTGGTGACAGATGATGATGACCGTGAAAATGAGGGTGATTTAACTGTTGCTGCAGCGCATTGTACAGAAGAAAAGATGGCGTTTATTCTTCGTCACACAACAGGTATTGTGTGCACACCTATGCCAAAAAAAGAAGCAAAACGGTTTAATCTTTCTCCTATGGTACCAGATAATAACTCTGCACATGGGACGCAATTTACGGTTACTGTTGATTTTAAACACGGCATAACAACAGGGATCTCAGCACATGACCGTACATTAGCTGTACGTAATCTTGCGAATTCAAATGCAAGTGCGGATGATTTTGTTCGTCCAGGGCATGTTTTTCCTTTAATTGCGCATGAAGGGGGAGTGCTCATGCGTTCAGGTCACACGGAGGCCGCTGTTGATTTATGTAAATTAGCTAATTTGCCGCCGGTTGGTGTTATCGGTGAGTTAGTTAATGATGATGGAAGCGTTAAACATGGCGATCAGATTATGAAATTTGCGCAAGAACATCGGTTGCATATTATAACGGTTGCAGATTTAATTGCTTACCGCCAACGTAAGGAAATATTGATCAAGCATGTTGGAGAAATGCCTATTGAAACATTCGTAGGTCCCGCTATTGTTCAAAGTTATCAACTCCCTTGGGAAGTCGTTCAGCACATTGCAATTGTTTTTGGTGATGTCCGTGAGGGTGAGAATATTCCTGTGCATTTACATCATGAAAACATTATAAGTGACGTTTTTTGTCAAACTTCAGATATTATGGTGATGATGCGGCGTATGATGGAAAAAGAAAAACGTGGCGTATTTATTTATTTGCGTGAAGGATCTGTTATACAATCAACTGTTGGTATTCAAAACATGACAAGAAACAGTTCAGAAAACCATGTGCAGGCGATTGCACGCGAAGAAGAATGGCGCAAAATTGGTTTAGGATCACAAATTTTAAAATATTTAGGAATAGGCTCTGTTATTGTTTATGCTTCTAAAGAGCATCATTATGTAGGTTTGGAAGGTTTTGGAGTTCGTATATCCAGAACAGATATTTTTTGAGGTTCATATGAAAAAAGAGATACAAGAGGGGGATATTACGACCTTAAGCTTTGAGCAAGCGCTTAAGCAACTTGAAGTTATTGTCGAAAATTTGGAACGTGGCGATGTGCCTTTGGAACAATCCATTGATATTTATGAACGCGGTGAAGCGCTTAAAAAGCATTGTGAAAAACTCTTAAGAGTTGCTGAAGCTAAAGTTGAAAAAATCCAGCTTTCAGAAGAAGGTTTTCCAGAAGGAGTGGAACCACTTGATGCTAAATAATTTAAATCTTTTTGGATATTTATTGTGGGACTTAAGAGAAGCAATAACCTTAGTTTATAAACAGAAAGTTTTATTGATTTCTTTTTTATAAAATAAGTTAAAAATGAGGAAATTATAGCTCATCTCAAATAGAAAAGAGCATTTTCAGTAAAAAAGATGCAAAACTGTAAATAAAAGAGTAGAGAAGATATATTTTTATCATTGTGTTTTCTTGAGTTAAGATAATAGGAAGGATTTTTTTTGTCTCAGGTCTTAACACCATTGCTTGACCGTGTTTGTTTTCCGCAAGATTTGCGGGCATTACCTGAGTCTGATTTGGTACAGTTGGCTGATGAGTTGCGGACCGCAACAATTGATGCGGTTTCTGTAACAGGTGGTCATCTTGGGGCGGGACTTGGTGTTGTTGAGCTCACTGTTGCATTACATTATATTTTTAATACACCAGAGGATAGGATTATTTGGGATGTTGGTCATCAAACCTATCCACACAAGATTTTAACGGGGCGTAGAGAAAAAATTCGCACATTACGTCAGGAGGGCGGATTATCTGGTTTTACAAAACGTTCAGAAAGTGTGTATGATCCATTTGGAGCGGGGCATTCGTCTACTTCTATTTCAGCGGCGCTTGGTATGGCAGTGGCAAGTGCTTTGAAAGCAGAGACAAGACGCAATATCATAACTGTCATTGGTGATGGTGCAATGTCTGCGGGCATGGCTTATGAAGCCATGAACAACGCTGGTGCTTTGAATGCACGCTTGATTGTTGTTCTTAATGATAACGATATGTCTATAGCACCACCTACAGGTGCTATGAGTGCACATCTTGCACGATTAGTGTCTCGTCCTTCTTATCGTCATTTGCGTGAACGCGTAAAGATGTTGAGCGAAAAATTGCCAAAGTTTTTTTTGGATAAAGCTCGTCGTTCAGAGGAATTTGCGCGTGGCCTTTTGGTTGGGGGAACTTTATTTGATGAGCTTGGCTTTTATTATGTTGGACCCATAGATGGGCACAATTTGGGGCATTTATTGCCTGTTTTTAAAAATGTTCGTGAATATCCTAATGGTCCTGTTTTGGTGCATGTTGTAACCCATAAGGGAAAGGGATATCCACCTGCAGAGGCCTCGTCTGATAAATATCATGGTGTTAATCGTTTTGATGTCACGACAGGAAAACAGGTAAAAGCATCAAGTAATATTCTACCCTATACCAAGGTATTTTCTAAAGCTTTAATAGAAGAAGCTCGCCATGATGATAAGATTGTTGGCATAACAGCAGCGATGCCAACAGGGACAGGCCTTGATTCTTTTGCGAAAAAATTTCCTGAAAAAATGTTTGATGTTGGTATCGCTGAGCAACATGCCGTAACTTTTGCGGCAGGACTTGCTTGTGAAGGGTATAAGCCTTTTGTTGCAATTTATTCTACTTTTTTACAGCGTGCTTATGATCAAATTATTCATGATGTATCAATTCAAAAATTACCGGTACGTTTTGCTATTGACCGAGCAGGTTTTGTGGGGGCAGATGGTGCAACACATGCTGGAAGTTTTGATATTGTTTTTTTGGCCACTCTTCCTGAGTTTGTTGTTATGGCACCTTCTGATGAGCTTGAACTGATGCATATGGTGCGTACAGCTGCAGCTTATGATCAGGGACCAATTTCTTTTCGTTATCCGCGTGGTGAGGGGATTGGTATAGATTTACCGCAACGTGGTGAGTTATTAGAAATTGGAAAAGGGCGCGTTCTGCGTGAAGGAAATAGAATCGCTTTGGTTTGTTTTGGAACGCGGATGTCAGAAGTGTTGCAAGCTGCTGATGCGTTGGAGGCTGAAGAATTGTCTACAACGGTTGCAGATGCACGGTTTGCAAAACCTTTAGATAAAGATTTGATGCGTCGTTTGGCACGTGAGCATGAGGTATTGGTGACAATTGAAGAAGGGGCAATCGGTGGATTTGGAGCGCACATATTACAATTTTTAGCGCAAGAAGGGCTCTTAGAGCATGGTTTGAAAGTTCGTACACTAAAATTTCCTGATGAATATTTGAATCATGGTTCACCAGAAAAAGTTCTTTCACGTGTCGGACTTGACGCTATGGGTATTTTAAACACGGTTTTTGCTGTTTTGGGACGCGAGATTCGAACAGGATAGAAAATTCGAGTATGAGATGGCTTCCAGAAAAAGACTCGATATTTTTTTAGTTGAAAAAAACTTTTTTACGACACGTTCACGCGCACGTGATGCAATTATGCGCCAAACTGTTAAAGTTAACGGAGAAATCGTTTTTAAAGCTGGGCAAATCGTTTTTGATGATGCAGAGATTACCGTTTGTGATCCAGCGCAGAATTATGTTTCTCGGGCAGCGTTAAAATTGATTGCTGCACTTGATGCATTTCCAATTGTAACGGACAAAGTGACAGCCATTGATGTTGGTGCATCAACAGGTGGTTTTACGCAAGTTCTCTTAGAACGTGGAGCAGATCATGTCATTGCCGTTGATGTTGGGCATCATCAATTTGATAAACGTTTATTGGGCAACAGTGCTATAACGTTATTAGAAGGCTTGAATGTCAGAGATTTTAAACAGGAACATTTAGGTGGGCGAGAAATTGATCTTATCGTTTCAGATGTTAGCTTTATTTCGCTCAAACTTGCGTTGCCTCCCGTGTTGTCTTTAGCCAAGAAGGGTGCCCAAGCTGTTTTACTGGTAAAGCCTCAGTTTGAGGTTGGTCGTAAACACTTTAGTAAGGGAGGAATATTAAGTCCATCAAGTGCTAAAGAAACTGCTGAGGCGCTTTTTGTTTGGTTAAATACACAAACAGGGTGGAGTGCAAAAGGTTTAATTTCTTCCCCTATTACAGGTGGTGATGGCAACGTGGAATATTTACTATTCGGAGAAAAACAAGAGTGAATGACAATGTCATAATCGATCATATCGGAGCAAATGGTTATGGTATTGCTAAGACGTCTCACGGCTTCGTTTCTGTTCCTTTTACTTTACCAGGAGAGTGTGCTGAAATTACTGTTCATGGAAAATATGCAACATATATAACATTAAAAGAAAAATCATCAGAACGCATTGATACTCTTTGTCAGCATTTTGGAGAATGTGGAGGGTGTACTCTTCAGCATTGGCATATGGATGCTTATCGCGTATGGAAACAACAATTGGTTGTTGAGGCGCTTAAAAAGTATGGACTTAATAATGTTGTTGCGCCTTTAATAGAATGTAAACCTTATAGCCGACGGCGGATTACTCTAACAGCATCCATGACCCCACAGGGGCAAAAAGTTGGTTTTAACCGTTATCTCTCTCATGAGATTGTAGCTCTTGAGGAATGCCCAGTAAGCCGTCCAGAGCTTATTTCTCAGTTGCATAATATCAGAGAGCTCTGTGCTTGTCTAAAGAGCTCTGCCAAACGGTTTCATGTTACGATAACATGTGTTGAAAATGGTTTAGATGTTGCTTTAAGCGGTTGCATTATACACCATGAATCACTTCGTCAGAGAATGATCAGTGCTGCTCTTTCATATGGGATTATACGTTTATCTGTTGACGGTGAAGTTTTGGTTGAACGAGAAAAACCAGAGATTTACTTTGGAGATGTCCGTGTTGAATTTCCTTCTGGTGGTTTTCTGCAAGCAACTTGTGAAGCTGAAAATATAATGGGCAATATTATTTTGACTCATTTAAAAAAAGCAAAGAATGCTGTTGATTTGTTTTCAGGGGTAGGAACATTTACCTTGCGTATGGCAAAAAAGATGAATGTTCATGCAGTAGAAAATAATGAAGATGCATTAAGAAATCTAAATACAGCAGCACGTTTTGCGACTGGTTTAAAAACGGTCACTTGTGAAAAACGTGATCTTTTCCGACATCCCCTTTCTGTAAAGGAACTTGAATGTTTTGAGAGTGTTGTTTTTGATCCTCCCCGTGCTGGTGCAGAGCAACAAGTACGTGAATTAGCGAAGACAACAGTATCACGTGTTGTGGCAATTTCTTGTAATCCTACTACATTTGCTCGTGATTTATCTCTTCTTGTTGCAGGGGGGTATACAGTAGAAAAAATCATACCGATTGATCAATTTTTATGGTCACCACATGTCGAAGTTGTTGCTGTTTTGAGCAAAAAGAAAAAAAAGAAAGGTTGGAAACTTTAGCCTGAAAGTTTTTTAATACTATGAAGATTTTTTAAAAGTTGACCTGTGTATTATTATAAAATTTCTCCAAAATTTATCTATAATAATAACCTTTTTCTCGTTGAGCTAAGAGCACTGAATGTAGAAAGTGCTTTTTTCTTTTAAGCTTTTTTATTATGAAATATAAAAGACAAGTTACCCCACACAAAAAACCCACACAAAAGACTAATATCTTACGAAAAAGATGTGTCTGAATAAGCCTGTGCCGTCGTTATATTTGCCATCCCCTAATGTTTCTTAAAACTCTTGGTACTTGAGACGGCCCATAAGAGGAATCTTTAGTCTTTTCTTGTACAGTTTTTATCCATATAACTCTCCCCGCCTGTAACGTATAAACGAATGATTTTGATTGATCCAACAGACACAGATTTAAAATGAGAGAATCTTGCGGTATTCAAGGTTCTAATACAATATGAATAACGCTAGATTATCTTTATAAATCAATTCATTGTAATCTCCCCCTCACAAAATGGTCATAATAGACGAGAAGGAGGCAATACTGGGAAGGAATGAGCAAGCTTATTCCTCTATAAGCGCAGTTCCACCGATTGTCATATTATTGATTCGAAGATGAGGTTGACCAACACCAACAGGGACATTTTGCCCTGCTTTTCCGCACATACCAATACCATTATCTAGTTTACTATCATTACCAATCATTGTGATACGTTTCATAGCATCCGGTCCATTTCCAATAAGAGTTGCACCTTTGATTGGTGCACAAATTTTGCCATTTTCTACTCGGTATGCTTCAGTACATTCAAAGACGAATTTTCCGGAAGTAATATCAACTTGTCCTCCACCAAATGAAACAGCATAGATACCACTTTTAAGTGAAGAAAGGATTTCTTCAGGTGTTTTATCTCCTCCTAGCATGATTGTATTGGTCATTCGTGGCATTGGTGCATAAGCATAAGATTCACGCCGTCCATTTCCAGTTGATTTACCTCCCATAAGCCGTGCATTAAGTCTGTCTTGCATAAAACCAACGAGTTTTCCATCTTCAATGAGAACGTTATATCCTGAAGGGGTCCCCTCATCATCGACAGTGAGAGAGCCACGGCATTGTGGAATTGTTCCATCATCAACAACTGTAACACCTTTTGCTGCAACTTGTTGTCCTAAAAGTCCAGCAAAAGCCGATGTTTTTTTACGGTTAAAGTCACCTTCTAAACCATGACCTACGGCTTCATGGAGCATAACACCAGGCCATCCGTTAGCTAAGACAACATCAAAAGATCCAGCAGGTGCTGCTTCTGCTTCTAAATTTGTTAAAGCCATACGTAAGGCTTCATCCGCGGCTTTTTTCCAATTGTCTTCATGAATAAATTGGTTAAATGCTTGTCTCCCTCCACATCCATAAAAACCATTTTCACGACGATTGCCTTCAGCTGCGACCACAGATATAGAAAGTCGCACAAGGGGACGAATATCACGAACCAAATAACCATCTGCACGTAAAATTTCAACATGTTGTAGCGAGCCGGAAAGAGAAACAGTCACCTGATGCAATTTATCATTTTTAGCACGTAAATAGGCATCAATTTTTTGCAAAAGAGCACTTTTTTCTTCAAATGATGGAGCATCAAGGGGATTATGCGGTTGATAAAGCCTTTTGTTTGTTTGTTGAGGTGCTATGCTATAAGTCCCTGCATGATTATTATAGGTAACAGCTTTAGCAGCTTCACTGGCACGTTTGAGTGCAGCAGCTGATAACTCACTAGAGTGAGCATATCCAGTAGCCTCTCCAGCAACAACGCGTAGTCCAAATCCCATATCTTGATGAAATGAGCCGTTTTTAAGCTGTCCATTATCAAATAAAAGAGCTTCGCTTTCTGTGTACTCAAGGTAAAGCTCACCATCATCAGCATGATGAAGTGTTTCCTGTATAAGTGATTGCACTTTAGAGGAAGCAATATCAAAATGATCAATCAGCGATTTCATAAGAATTATCCTATTTTTATGGGGGCTCAGAAGATTTTTATCAATCTAATTTTAAGAATCTTTCAAAATATACGATGAGATTTTGATTGTTTAAAATGTATTGATTTCATTCATGTCGGTAAGGTTGCATAGGCGTCGCCAAGACCATGAAGGTCAACAAAACCTCCAATCCCTTGTTCCGGAGTTGTAAAGATAAAATAGGTTGCCATTTTTCCTTTTAAAAAGAGCTGCAATATATCTTCTTTAAGAAAGGCTTCAGCAACACAATTATCACCAAGACAACGACGATATTCCATTCTGCCCATATTTTTATCGTCAATTTTAATTCCAACGCCAGGACGTAATTCAACGCGAATCGGAACAAAAACACGCATCAAGGCACCTTGCTTTTGAGGAAGTTTATAAAATGTAACGCGCAAGGTAATATCTTGACGCCCTTGTGTGTGAACGTTTTGTACAACTTCACACTGCATGTTAGGTGTACCTGGTGGTAGAGAACACACTTTTGTCCATGCACCATAGGTTTGCGGAGCAGGGACATCTTGTACATAGGGTGTTTGTGCAAATGCATGACTGATAAAACTACTATAAAGCGTGTAAAGAACAGCACCAATAAAAAAAGTTTTTTTGAGTAATTTATAAAGTATCACAGAAAATCCTATCCGACTCAACACCCACAACCATGCATAGATTTACATAAAAAAATGAATTCCCCATAAAAAACCATAACACAAAATCAGTATTTACCCAAATATATTAATTCATATGATATATTTTTATGATACATTTGTAATGTGGAGAGAACGTTGATTGAAAAAATGTATTTTTATTGCCAATATTTCCATTTACTTTTAGGGGATACGTGCGAAAGAGATATTTCATATTTTCTCAAAAATACGATTGGTCTTAATGGGTCATTTCCATACGCTAGATAATATTTGTCAGATAATATTGGATTTGTGAATGACAGAAATGGAAAAGGGCTTTGAGTGGAATGTCAGTTTCAGAAGAGTTATCGGTTGTGAATGGTAAATCAACGCCACCAAAATCCGGTATTGGTGATTACATCACATTATTAAAGCCACGTGTTATGTCTCTTGTGGTCTTTACGGCTCTGGTTGGTTTGCTTGTATCGCCTGTTCCTATCAATCCGTGGTATGGTTTTTTAGCAATTTTATGTATTGCTGCTGGTGGCGGTGGTGCGGGAGCACTGAACATGTGGTATGATGCTGACATTGATGCTGTGATGGAACGGACTAAAAAGCGTCCTATTCCCATGGGTAAAATCAGCTCCCAAAAGGCATTTATTTTTGGCATGGTTCTTTCTATGCTCTCGGTATTGGTTATGGGGAGCTTCATTAATTGGTTTGCGGCATTTTTTCTTGCGTTTACGATTTTCTTTTATGTCGTTATCTATACAATTTGGTTAAAGCGTATCACACCACAAAATATTGTTATTGGTGGTGCTTCTGGGGCTTTTCCACCAATGATTGGATGGGCCGTGACAACAGGGACAGTGAGTATTGATAGCTTTTTATTATTTTTAATCATTTTTATGTGGACCCCCCCTCACTTTTGGGCTCTTTCTTTATTTTCATCTCTTGATTATGAGGCTGCAGGTATCCCTATGATGCCTAATGTACGAGGTGAACATTCAACAAAAAAACAGATTTTATTTTATACTGTTTTGATGGCATTGTGTGCTGCTGCTCCTTGCTTTACTGGTCTTGGCGGAATTTTTTATGGTATTTTTTCAACAATTTTAAGCATTATCTTTATTTATTTTGCCTATCGTTTATGGAAAGCTGATACACATAATGAAACTATTTTGATGGCCAAAAAAACGTTTTTCTTTTCGTTACTTTATTTGGCAGCTATCTTTGGAATTCTTTTGATTGAATCTCTTGTTTGGTATTTTATCGCTCTTTAGTTGCGTAAAATGAAAGAGCAAATTTTAAAAGAGCTTTTCTTCAAGAAAATGCTGTAAGAAAACACGATAGAGTGTGTTCTTATGCAAAAGATGATATTGCACGTTTTTTTACATTGCTTATTCATGTATAATAATAGGTTGTTTGAATATATAGCTAAAACTATAGAGATTAAGGATGATTTATGTCTGGACTTCCCCCTTTAACGATACGTCTTTGTGGTCCACGTGGATTTTGTGCAGGGGTTGATCGTGCTATCCAGATTGTTCTGCTTGCATTAAAAAAATATGGTGTTCCAGTATATGTTCGTCATGAAATTGTACACAACCGCTACGTAGTTGAGGGATTACAGCAACGGGGTGCTGTTTTTGTCGAAGAACTTAATGAGATTCCAGAAGAACATCGCAATCAACCAGTTGTTTTTTCTGCTCATGGTGTACCAAAATCTGTTTCAGAAGAAGCACGATACTATAATTTGTTTTATCTCGACGCAACATGTCCGTTGGTCTCGAAAGTTCATAAACAAGCGATACGACATCAACGTCATGGTCGTCATGTTATATTGATTGGTCATGCTGGTCATCCTGAGGTGATAGGGACAATGGGACAGCTTGAAGAAGGGGTTGTGACGCTTATTGAAACGATAGAAGATGCTTTGCATTATCAACCCAATGATCCAGATAAATTAGGATTTGTTACACAAACAACGCTTTCTGTTGAAGATACTGCAGGAATTATCGATATATTACAACAACGTTTTCCTACATTAGCAGCACCAGCGGCTGAATCAATTTGCTATGCTACAACGAATCGACAAGATGCGGTTAAAGCAGCGGCAAAGGGGAGTGATTTGTTTTTGATTGTTGGAGCACCAAACTCTTCTAATTCACGACGTTTAGTAGAGGTTGCCGAAAAGTCTGGTGCGCGGCAAGCTATTTTAGTTCAGCGCGCTGATGAAATTAATTTTGAAAACCTAAAATCTCTTTCTATAGTCAGTCTTTCAGCAGGGGCTTCGGCTCCTGAAATTATTATTGATGAAATTATTTCAGCATTTCGTGAGCGTTATGATGTCACAATAGAATTAGCTGAAACAGTGGTAGAAACGGAAAAATTTTTAGTGAGTCGCGAATTACGCGACGTCATTTTAACGTCTCAAGATATGGCTTTCGTTAATGGTCAAGCAAATAATGCAAAAAATGAAAATCAGAATACAGACATGTCTACAACGAAAGCAGAATAATGGCCGTTTATACAGATATTCACCCAAATGATTTAAAAGTGTTTTTAACACGTTATGCAATAGGATCACTTTTGTCTTATCAAGGTATAGAAGAGGGGATTGAAAATTCTAATTTTATGTTAGAGACAACACAAGGGCGATTTATTTTAACACTTTATGAAAAGCGTATTTCAAAAGATGATTTACCTTTTTTTTGTCGCTTGATGCAGCATTTAGGACAGCGTGGAATTCCTTGTCCTCAACCTGTTATTCAAAATGATGGAATGATGATCTGTGAACTAGCAGGACGTCCTGCTGCTATTATTACTTTTCTGGAAGGAGAGTGGATCCGCCAGCCCAATATAGATCATTGTGGCGAAGTGGGGACGGGGTTAGCACAATTACATTTAGCAGGACAGGATTTTACACTCAGTCGTAAAAATACTCTTTCTGTTATGGATTGGAAGGTATTGTGGCAACGTTGTCAAACCAAAGAAGATGCATTGTTAAAAGAATTTGGACAAAAAATTGAGTTGGAATTGGCTTTTTTACAGGAAAATTGGCCATGTAATTTACCAATAGGCATTATTCATGCAGATTTATTTAATGATAACGTTTTTTTTGTGAATCATCGTCTTTCTGGGATGATAGATTTCTATTTTGCTTGTAATGACTTTTTTGCTTATGATTTAGCGATTTGTTTAAATGCTTGGTGCTTTGAGCCTGATCATTCCTATAATCTTACCAAAGCACGTAAGTTATTGGAAAATTATCAAAAAATAAGACCATTGATCCCTTTAGAATTGGACAAGATGGTCTTATTAGCTCGTGGTGCATCTCTACGTTTCTTACTCACACGTCTATATGATTGGTTTAATACACCGCCTAATAGCTTTGTTATTAAGAAAGATCCATGGGAGTATTGGCACAAGCTTTGTTTTTTCAGTAATGTAAATTCGCTAAGTGAATTAGGTTTTTAAATTTTATGGCAACTCAACAAAAAGTCGTTGAAATTTATACAGATGGTGCTTGCTCAGGGAATCCTGGAGTTGGAGGATGGGGAGCAATTTTACGCTGGAATGGTCATGAACGGGAGCTTTATGGCGGTAAGATCCATACGACAAACAATCAAATGGAACTCATGGCGGCAATTTGTGCATTAAAGGCGCTTAAAGAGCCCTGTTTGGTCGATCTTTATACAGACTCAGTTTATGTACGTAACGGTATATCTAAGTGGATTGAAGATTGGAAAAAGAATAATTGGCGCACTGCATCAAAAAATCCTGTTAAAAATATGGAGCTATGGCAAGCTCTTGAGGATGCTAGTTCTTGTCATACAGTTAGATGGCACTGGGTAAAAGGGCATGCGGGACATCCAGAAAATGAACGCGCAGATGCCCTTGCTCGCAAAGCAATTACTCAATATCGTGAAAATGGACGTTTTCCAGCATAATTGCTTTTTGAGAGCTTTTTCTTTTATCACGGAGACGCAAGAGGGGTTGGCTGCGTATGGAATATGAATGTTCCACTTAAGGCGTGATCTTTAAAAGCAACTGTATAAAAAATTTTTTGGTTTATTTCTTCTGGTGTGAAATAGAGTGGAGCACTGAAGAGTGTATATTCTGCGTTAACACTGACTTTTCTTGCTGCTCCAATTTGCATTTCTCCTCCATCTAAAAAGAGAGAGGAAGGAGTGGTTTTGTTGTTATTTTGTATTTTTATAAGAAGGGTACTATTATTTTTTTCAGCACTTATTTTTAGTGCATTCTGCGTCATGCGGGGCAAAGAATTTTGCGCCTTTTTTAAGAAGGAAGCAGGAAGCTGTTTATTTTTAAGAGCAGATGGCGAAAAATCAAAGTTAACAGTAAATGGAAGACAGATTTTGTGACATAATCCAAGAGTGAAAGCACCACTTAAATTTTTGCTTGAACCAGAAAGATTGAAGGGCAATATTACTTTATCTTTATAACCTAATGACCAATCATTTTCTGTTTCAAAAAGCTGTGGAGTAGGATAAAAGATTTCATAAGAAATCTGTTGGTTGAAATTAAAAAATGGTGCCATGCCAGAATTACCTGGATTACGCCAGTAAGTTTTCCATCCTGGTTTAAGCTCAATTTCAATAATGCCTTCTCTTATTCCAGAAAGAGAAGGTTCAGTGATCGCTAATCGGATACGACCACCATCTGATTCATACCAAGATGTTGCGAAAAGCTGGAGTTTTTGTTCTGTTTGAGCATTTACAGGAATGTTAAGTAATTCTAAAACTATGAATGTTAAGCTTAAAGTAACTAAAAGCTTTTTATAAAAGAAAGTTGCGATATTTTGTAAATTTGTAAATATATAACTTTTTTTCATTGGAGTTTTATTTTCCTAGTGTGCTAAATGAACAAATTTTTATCATGTCAATTATGGAGAATAACAGATTAATGAAGCGGTGTAATGGCTTTTTAGGTGGACAATTACTCATAGCAATGCCTGGGATGAATGACAAACGCTTTATTCGTTCTGTTATTTATATTTGTGCGCATTCTGATGCCGGTGCGATGGGCATCATTCTCAATCAATTGCATCACATTGATTTTCCAGAGCTTTTGCTTCACTTAGGAATCATAGACAGTGGCCAAAAAAAAAGTCTTTCTGAACCAATAAAACAGTTTCCAGTTCGCTATGGTGGTCCTGTTGATCCTTCGCGTGGTTTTGTCCTTCATTCAGATGATTATGCTTGTGAAGAAACTGTTTTTATTGCGGATAAGATCTGTTTTACTGCGACAATTGATATATTAAAAGCGATCAGTTGCGAACAAGGTCCGCAACATGCACTGGTCGCATTAGGCTATGCTGGATGGAAAGCGGGGCAACTTGAGGCAGAAATTTCTACAAATGGTTGGCTAATCAGTTCTACATCACCTAGTTTTCTTTTTGAAAGCGATTTAAGCTGCAAGTATGATAAAAGTTTAACACGCATGGGTATCGATCCAACTTATCTTGCTTCTGAAATGGGACACGCGTAGAGTTTTTTCTAAGCTTTTTAACTTTACACGTTATTTTATCCCTTATGTTTTTATTTTATAAGGGAAATGGCTCTGAACGAGCGTAATTAATTCTTCTATGGCAATCGGTTTCGTCACAAGTGTACTTTGAACATATTTACAGCCTTCTTGACGGAGGAAGATTGCTTCTTTTTCATTTTCAACACCTTCTGCGATAATTTGCAAATTAAGATCTGTTGCCATATTAATGATAGACTTTAGAACAATTTTCTTCTTAAGAGAGTCGATTGAGATAAGTGAACGATCAAGTTTAACCATATCAAATGGATAACGTACGAGATAGGTCAGAGACGAATAACCTGTTCCAAAATTATCGAGTGCGAGATTCATTCCAAGTGTTTTAATTTGTTCAAGAAAGTGCGCTGATTGTTCAGGATTATTTCTTAAGACAAATTCAGATATTTCAATCATCAGACGCCCTTTGTGGAGCGGATGGCGAAGCAAAGCGGCACGCAATTGACTGATAAAACGAGGATGAATCATTTCTGCGCTTGGTAAATTAATTGAAATAAAGAAAGATTGTTGGGAAAACTTTTCTTGTACATTTATAAGATCAATAATGGCATTATCGATGATAAATTGTGACAAATCCATAACAATTTGTTCATTTTCTACGATTTTTATGAAATCAGAGACATTTAAATTTCCATAAGTGGGATGATGCCATTCTACAATTGTTTCAAAACCAATAATATGTCCGTCTGATAAATTAAGAATAGGATGGTAGAGGATTTTCATCTCATTACGTTTTATGGCATAATGGACATCTTTCTCCAGAGTATTATGTTCGAGACCCAAAGTGCGAAAATTAGGACGAAAAGGTTCAATATGGTTCCCACCCATTTGTTTTGCGCGAATCATCGCTAACTCACTATCATTAAAAATATCTTTAGCCGTCGACCGGCTTTCACTCCATGTAACCAATCCGATAGAGGTTGAAAGGATTATTTTATTTTCTGAAAGTGAAATAGGTGCTGAAATTGTTTTGTGCAAATGATCTGCAAATGCTGCAATTTTTTGTGGTTCGGTTTCACTGAGTAAAATAATTGCAAAGCGGTCTGCTGAAAGACGCGATAAGGTGTCTTGAAAGTTAATGAGACGATTTAAACGACGTGCGATTATAAGCAGTACAGTATCCCCAACTGCTATGCCTAATTTGCGATTAATTTGGCGAAAATTGTCAAAATCAATCATAAAGACAGTTGGTCTAATTTTGATATTTGCTTTCGCTAAAGAGGTATAATTTTGTAGTCTATCAAAGAAAATTTGTTGGTTAGGAAGTCCAGTTAAACTGTCGTGGATTGCATCATGCAATAAGCGTTCTTCGGATTTTTTATGGTTAGTAATATTGACAATGGTTCCAATGACACGTGTGATTTTTCCATCTTTTTGCATAGCCGGACGTGCACGAAGAGAAAACCAATGATAATAACCACCACCGGAAGAAAGCCGAAAAATTTGATCAATGCGCCCTTTTTTATTTTTAAGAATGATATCCAATACGGCTTGAAAGCGTTCACGATCATCATGGTGCAAGGCTGAAATCCAGTTGCGCATAGGTCCATTGAGGTTATGAATTTCAGTACCAAAAAGGGTTGCCATGTTTGGATGTACAACAATACGATCACGCTCAATATTCCAATCCCAAATAATATTTCCAGCTCCCTTTGCTGCGAGTACTTGTTGTTCAAGGTCGGAAAATATTCCTTCATGGAAAGCGTCATTAGAAAAAGTTTGTTGCAGGACAGTAAAGCTTATGAGAAGAACAATGAGCACTAATCCTCCCGCTAATGCTGGCTGGATAATATCATTGTTTAAATGTCCAGCTATGCAGGCATAGGCTCCAACACACCAAAAGCTAATGAGCAACCATGTTGGAATAAGCATAATGGCGCGGTCATAGCTTCTGATTGAGAAATAGATGATTAATATTATACCAAGCACAGCGGTAAGGCCAAAAGACAAACGCGCAATTCCAGCTGCTCTGATGGGATCATAAATAGCAAAGGCTCCTAGACTGCAAAACGCAATGGTCCAAGCGATAGCACCGTAACTAAAATGATAATGCCAGCGGTTAAGGCTGAGATAGGTAAAAAGAAAAATGAAGAGTGTAGCAGTAAGTGCTACTTCTGTACCAGCACGCCAGATTGGTTGGGTTGTGAGTGTAACTGCAAAGAATTTATTTAAAAAGTTGAAGTCAATACCAATATAAAAAAGCACTGCCCAAGCAACTGCCGCTGTTGCAGGAAACAGCCCTGTTCCACGGACGACGAAGAGAACAGTTAACAAAAGCGCTAAGAGACCTGATATCCCAAGAAGAATACCATGATAAAGCGTATAAGAATTAATTGCATCTTTATAAGCTTCAGGTTGCCATAAATAGATTTGCGGTAGATTTGCAGAGTTAAGTTCGGCCACAAATGTAATAACAGCACCAGGGTTAAGGGTAATACGAAAGATATCAGAGTTTGCACTAAGTTGACGATCGAGGGAAAAACCTTCGCTTGGCGTTATGGATTGAATCCTTGATGATCCAAGGTCTGGCCAAAAAAATCCAGAACGTGCCATGCGGTAATGGGGGGCAACGATGAGACGATCAACTTGTTCATCTGTTGGATTTGCAAGAGAAAAAACTGCCCAATTTCCGGAAAATTTTTCATTTTTTGCCTGCACTTCAATACGCCATACAATACCATCTGGTCCTGGTGCTGTACTTGTTTGAAAAATAGAGTTGTTTGTATGGTGAATTTCAATTGCTTTTGAGAGATCAAGAGCAGCATCTTGAGAAGAAATTTTAACTGGTTCAATTGCTTGTGCTGATGTAAGATGGACAAAAGAACTAACGACTACAATGAAAATGATGTCAATTATTTTACGCAAACTCTTCACAATGTCCCACTCTCAATATTTTAGGATGTTTAATTTTCATTTCGACTTTTGAGAAAAAACGTCCACCTTTTATAATTTATTTACATAATAAATTGTTATCACTTTTTCTTAAGTTATGTGATTTTATATACAAATAGACCACACACCCATTTGCTTCAATGGAACCTGAAGCGAATGAAGTTTTATATTTTAAAAGGGCAAAGTTAAACCATGAATTTCCAGATTTCACGGATATACCTTCACTTATTAGAATCTTTATCACATGAAGTATGAATTGGGTAGTTTTGTACGCCTATTTGCCCAATATTTCCAAAACTTATTTAATGAGGAGAGCTTTTGTGGTAAATTTTATGATAAAATATGTGATGTTATTGTGATGCTGCTTTGAAAAGAAGTTTTTACTTTAGCTTGTATGAAAGAGTTGACGTTAAATCATCAAAATTTATGAGGGGTCCTACAGGTCCGACAGCAGTTAGTGTTGGAGTGGAGTTTGTAAAAAGACGATGTGCTAAATCAGTTAATCTTTTAGGAGTGATGAGATTGAGGCGTTCAATTGTTTCCGATATTGGAATTGGTCGACCATAAAGGAGTATTTGGCGAGCAATGAGATGTGCTTGACTAGAGGGATTTTCCTGTGACATTGTCAGATTTGCACGATATTGCGTTTGTGCTCGTTGCAGTTCGTTGGCGTGAATATTTTTGCTGACCTTGGAAAGTTCATCAAGAATCACAGGAATAAGTTCTTTGAGCCCTTCTTGTCCGGTAGCTGCGTGAACACCAAAAAGCCCAGTATCTGAAAATCCCCAATGAAAAGCATAAATAGAATAGCATAATCCACGTTTCTCTCTTACCTCTTGAAAAAGACGTGAAGACATACCACCACCAAGAATGATAGAAAGAATTTGGGCTGCATAAAAATCACGCGCGTGATAAGCACGTCCTTCAAACCCTAGAACAACTTGTGTATCCATTAAATCGCGATATTCACGAAAGTCGCCACCGACATAATTTGCAAGATTAGTAAGAGGTGCGGTTGAATGGGAGCGAAAAGTACCAAGACGACTTTCAACTTCTCGCAAGAAACTTTCGTGCTTTACAGCTCCTGCAGCAACGACAATCATACGATCTGCACTATATTGTTTATTGATGAAATCATGGAGATCAGTAGATGTAAATGATTGAATAGTTTTAGCTGTTCCTAAAATAGAGCGTCCAAGGGATTGATGACGAAAGGCTGTTTCTGTAAAGTGATCAAAAACAATATCATCAGGAGTGTCATGGGCAGCACCAATTTCCTGAAAGATTACTTGTTTTTCTCGTTCTAGTTCATCGTCGTCAAATTTTGAATGCATTAAAATATCGGCTAAAATATCTATAGCAAGTGGGATATCGCTTTTAAGAACACGTGCAAAGTAAGCTGTTGTTTCAATACTGGTTGTAGCATTGATTTCACCGCCAACATCTTCAATATCGGTTGCAATTTGAAAAGCAGTACGGTTTTCGGTTCCTTTAAAAGCCATATGCTCAAGAAGATGAGCAATACCATGCTGTGTGGAGGTTTCATTGCGTGAGCCCACTTTAACCCATATTCCGAGGGCAACACTATCAATTTGTTGCATTGTATGTGTGGCGATAGTCAAACCATTACTAAGGCGACATATATCTACATCCATGTATTTACAACTCCATTAAATAAGCTAAATACCTCATTGTAAGGGTATCAGAATATTCTTGATTTAAATTAATGCAGCTAACTTTAATAAGATGCACGCGATTTTAAAGAAATATAATCTTTTACTATTTTTTCATCATTAGCAAGATTTATAAAATGTTCTTCGTGTTTCATTACATCATTGAGATGAGATGGCCATGGAGCATGAAGGCCACAAGCGCTTTTAATAGTATCAGGAAATTTAGCTGGATGAGCCGTGGCAAGAACGATCATTGGAATATGCGGTTTTTTGTTTTCACGCGCTACTTGAAGAGCGACCGCTGTATGTGGATCAACAAGATAGCCACTTTCCTTATAGACACTATCAATTGTTTGAGCTGTTGCAGCCATGTTGCTTTTTCCAGCGGAAAATAGGGAACGAATATTTTTGAGTTGCTTTTCATCAAGAGTAAAGAGACCCGTTTTTTTCAAGTTTTCCATTGCATTGCGAATCCACATTGGATCACGATTGCCACTTTCAAAGAGCAAACGTTCAAAATTAGAAGAGACCTGAATATCCATAGAAGGTGATGTTGTATGGACTATTGGTTGTGTTTTGTAAGTACCACTGGTCAATGTACGTACAAGGATGTCGTTATCATTCGTTGCGATGACCAGTTGAGCAATGGGTAATCCCATACGGGCTGCGACATAACCTGCAAAAATATCACCAAAATTTCCAGTAGGAACAGTAAATGAAACAGCTCTATCAGGTGCTCCTAAAGAAAGTGCAGATGAAAAATAGTAAACAATTTGCGCCATGATACGCGCCCAATTTATAGAATTAACACCTGAAAGTGCTCTTTTTTTACGAAAATTGTGGTCATTAAACATTGCTTTGACAAGAGCTTGGCAATCATCAAAATTTCCTTCAATGGCAATGGCATGAACATTGGAACAATGATTGGTTGTCATTTGCCGTTGTTGAACAGGCGATACACGTCCTTTAGGAAATAAAATAAAAATATCTGAGTGTTCTTTTCCAGCAAAAGCCTGTATTGCAGCTCCTCCTGTATCACCTGATGTTGCAGCAATAATCGTTGCACATCTATTTTTTTCAGTCAAAACATAATCCATCAGTCGAGAAAGAAACTGCATTGCTACATCTTTAAAAGCTAAAGTAGGACCATGAAAGAGTTCAAGGATAAATTCATCTGCTCCAGTTTGTCGTAACGGACAGATTGCTGGATGGTGAAAGGTTGCATAAGATTCAGCGATCATATTTTCAAAAGCTGTATATTCGATTTCGTTATTCACAAAGGGCCACAGAATAGTTTTAGCAATTGTTGTATAGGACTGACCACGAAGTGCTCGTAACGCATCAAATGATAGCTGAGGAAATTTATCTGGCAAATAAAGTCCCCCATCACTTGCCAACCCTGTCATGATTGTTTCCGTAAAGCTTAAAGCAGGAGCTTCACCTCTCGTGCTGATATATTCCATAAGTCTTATCCTTTTTTTATTTCTGGCAAATTGGTGAAGTTATTTATTTCACGTTTTTCATAATATTTAAATTATTAAATGGATAGAGCTTCTTTTCTTCTTTTTAATTCAATAATGAAAGGAAATAGCCTTAAGCATTTTTATTTTTGAGATATAAACACCAAATGTTCACAGAAAATCTGTTACAGTCAAAAATTTTCTCTCTATCATTCATTCACTTAAATTTTACAACGTATCTTCACTTGTACACCTTCTTAAATAATAAAATTAAATAGATAGAATGGTATTTACTGAAGAACTTTTGTATAAAACTCAATCATTTATAGTTATTTTATGCTCTTAATACTTTGTAACAATTAAATCTGCTAAACTGAATGTTAAAATGATACATCTCAGGACTCACATTGGAAGATTTATAAGGTAATTTTATGGCATTTCGTGCGCAAATCTATACTTTGAATAATCTTTTTTAGCTTAATTTATCACTTTGTATAATAATAGATATTATATTTGTGCTATACAGTATGGTAACCTAAAGTTTATCCATAGAAAACATACAACAGCCTGCTAAATGATGGGAAGCAGGCTGTAAAGTATTTTCATTTTAAATAGAAAAAAATAACTAAGTATCTTTGAATTATTTGCCTTTAATTTTTCCTATTGCCCATCCGATTATCCCGCTAAATATGGCCATAACAGATCCAGTCAAGAATCCAAAACCCAAAGCTCCTACTGTAGAAAAAACTCCTAGCGTAATTGGTTCAAACACTTTCTCAAATTTTCCTTCAAAGGCAGATTCACTTTTTGCTTTATGAGTGAAACTTGGGACATAAAGAGCAGCTATATCGATAGCTTTTTTCTTTCCTTGTTCTATTAAAGAGACAGTTTCCCATTGAGTATCATTTTTCAAATGATTGGCATGAACATTTATAACTTGTGAAAGCAGAAAAGCAACTGCTATAAAAATATTTAATACGTAAGTTTTCAATACTTTAATCATAGTTTACCACCAATACTTTTATTTTAATCTGAATTGAATAGATGCATCGGCAGAATTAGTGCACATTGAGAGAAACAGAAGCATTTAAAGCTTTTTTCACTCTTAGTGTGATAATTCATTAGTTTTTGTCATCAACAATGGATAAACACGGAATATGTTCATAGTTTATATTTCATATGAGAAGGTCTTATTCTGATGAAATTTCAATTTTAACGAGATTTAAAATACAATATTATTTTACTTATTATCCATCCTAAAAACATGCCTATCGTACTTGATGCATATCCAAGTGCCATCCCCATACCAAAAGCCCCGAGTGTAAGAGGTTCAACAACCTTTTCAAATTTTCCTTCAATAGTAGCTTCATTACCCACTCCACGATTTAGACTAGGTCTATAGAGAGAAACGGTATGGACTGCATCCTTTCTTTTCTGTTCTATTGCAGAAACAAAAATATTCTCACGATGAGTACTATTTTGTAAAGAGTTTGCATGCACATTTACAACCTGAGAAAGAGAAAAGGCAGACATAATGAAAATACTTAATATATGATTTTTAAATAATTTAATCATAATTTACCTCAAAGATTTATACTATTCAATATATATGAGTAAATTTATACTTAATTTATACTTTGGATATTTGGATGTAATCTACAACATTTATATTTTGTAGCATAATGAGCTTCATTATGTAATTATTTACAATGAATTATAGCCACATAATAAAGCTATTATTATAGAGTTCTAGACGAGGTTGAATTATTTGAACATCAATACTATGTCCTTTATCCAACTTATTATCGATCCTATAAAGCTCATTACATGTCCAGTAAACAATAGCCCCATTCCTATAGTCATAGGCTCAACGACCTTTTCAAATTTTCCTTCACCTATTGTTCCATGTTCTGTTTGATAATTTACAGACGGAGCATAGAAAGCAGTCGTAGAAACTACATCGGATTTCGCATATTTTACTTGTTCCATTGGGAAAACAGAAAGTTCCTCTTTTGGAGTATCGTTTTTCAAATAGTTTGCATTAACATTTACAGTTTGTGAAATAAAAAAAGTGCTCGCTATAAAAATGCTTAAAATATAATTTTTAAATATTTTTACCATAACTTTACCTCAAATATTTTTAAGTTATATATGTAAGAAATATACATAATGTTTATGTATCTCACACTATACACAAGTAATATAGTTCAATATGTATTTTTAGTCAATAATAAAAATACATATAAAAATATAACTATAATTTTTATAAACGTTATTGTAAAAAAGTAACAGTAATAATTACAAATTATATTTTTTAAAAACTTTATACAATATTTTATTATGTGTTATATATAAAATAACATATGGTTATCGTATAATTTTTATAAAATGACATTAATATATTTTTTAAATACATTTATAGATAATAAAATTGATCAAAATTTTTACATATTAAATATATAAAAAATTATTTATTATCGATAGTATAATAGAAAAAATGAAAATTATGATGTGGTTATAAAAATATTATTAACAATTAAAATATGAATGGACACGCTAAAATTTTATTATTTATAGTATTTATTATAGATAGTCATTATTGTAGAATGTGTGTTCTATAGATATTATTAAATTATTATTCAAGGGTTATTTAATTGCATCGTGATAGCAGAATAATACTGCTTAATTTACTATTAAATATATACATTTATCTTATAGATAATAATATGTTATAGATACTAAAAAATGTACAATTTTCTCATAGTGTAAAGTAGAGCTCGAATTGGATAGAGATAAATGATATTATCTTTTTATCGCCAATGTGAACAGCATATTACTATGATGCAAGGCAGTGTATAGAAGAATATAATTTAGACATATTTATGAGTGCCGAAAGATCAGCATTAGATAATATTTTCAACACTTTCTTCTTTCCAAACTGAAAAGCCGCTTTTATTTTTAGAAAGTGGATTACTTTTGAAAAGATCTGATTTCATTGCTTATTTAAAAAGGCTATTAAGTGCTTTCGGAAAATTTTAAGCAACTATTGGTATCGCTGTCGCTTGTTTAACATGATTATATGTTTCATATTTATGTGCTTTTTTAAAGAAACCGTTCTCAAGGTACTCAAGCCTATTTTGCAATGATAGATATGATGATAAAGCCCCCATAATATAAAATTCTTAGGGCATCAGAATTTTTGACGTTTATAAAGAAGAAAGATGGCATTGCCATACACTTTTCTCGCTCCTAATGTTGCTACAATTTTTGCCTTTTGAGATGATTCATTAAAAGGCATTTTTATTTCTTTATTTATTTAATTCAGCATATCTAGGTTTGAAATGAGAGAATCTTACAATATTCGGTTTTTTTGCTTAATTTGAATCATGATAAATTATGATTATAAATCAATATATTGTCTGTAAATTACTTGGTATGAAATATTTTTTATAAAATGCACATCTTCATAAGAGTGTATTCTTTTTGTTTTTTGTAATCTTAGGGAGGTTGTACCAATTGATGCTGTTAAAATACTATTTAAGCAGCAAAGTAAATAAGCCTTCAACAAGTTTATGAGATTTGGATTGAGTAAATATAAGCCTTTGTAACTCAACAAGGACGCATTTGTCATTTTCAATAAAGTCTTGTGTTCCATAGATTCCGCGAATTTTAATATTTTTTCCATGATCAATATGCACATCCCTTACAATTTTACCATAGTGTGTGTTTTTTTGATCAGATGAAAGAGGTTAGCAATTTTCACATCTTATCGAGCAAGGCATCGTAATATTTCTTTTTTGACAAATATAATAATTTATCAGGATGAGCTGCTGTGGTTGGGAGTGGGATATTGGATTTGAGATAGATAAGCAGGGTTTAATTTTTATGAGTTTGCACCCCTGTTTTTTGCTTTTTTTTTAAGTACGTGCAATGGTTAACAGACTTATGATCTCAATGAGGTGCTATATTTTTCCTTCACATTGAGATGCAATTCACCCGTGTCGTGAATTGCGCATTTATTGAAGTTATTATAAAAGGAGCAGCGAGAAGAGCAGGACATTTGAATAAAAATGCTTCTTACAAGAGTTTACAAATTGATATATTCAAGAGATTTTTTATAATAGATCTCGCCATACTGCCATTGCTTCTAAGACTTCTCCTAAATGAGCATGTTTTGCAATAACTGTTTCTGCACCAGCTTCTGCAAGTGCATTAGAGTGGCCAAGATAGCTATGTGATCCTCCCGTAAAGCCGATGACACGCATGCCTGCTGCTATGGCTGCGTGTACACCATGAAGTGAATCTTCTATAACGATAGTGTTTTGGGGCTCTGCCTGTAATTGTTGTGCGGCAAAAAGGAAAACATCAGGGGCCGGTTTCGTTCTTTTTGTTCCAACTTCAGGTGCTGAAAATATTTTACCTTCAAAAAGGTCATAGAGATCAACCGTGGTGAGCATCTCTTTTATATCTACGCTTTTTGCATTAGAGCAGATACAGTAGGGATAGCGTGTTTGGATAATTTCTACAGCTTCTCTTACATCATCAATAGCCCGTAATTTAGTTTTTATTTGTGTACGAAAAATATTAGTCATTTGATCTATGAGATGAGCAGAAATAGGTTTTTCTGTTTCCTGTTCAACGTGTTTAAGAATATCGCGAAAGATAAGCCCTGCAAAACGCTCACTCAATTCTTCGGGTGATATTTCATATCCTGTTTGTTTGAGCAATTGAGATCCAATTTTTGCTGCAAGATATTCAGAGTCGACGAGAACTCCGTCACAATCAAAAATAATAAGATCTATCTGAGGCATAAGATATTCCTTTACATGTTACGAGATGGACAACTTTCATGAAAACGATATTGAGAAGATCTTATTTCATAAAAATACGCTTTGAAAATGATTCTTAATTCTTTTACGAAATAAAAGATATGGGAACAGTACATTGAAAAAAAGAAAATTAAGGTTTCATTCATATGAAAGTTTTTTTACTAAAAAAACAAAAACAATTATCAATTTTGTAGAACTTTAACGATACGTTTACGCTATTTTGTAAATATAGATTGGTAATGCGGGCCTATAAACTATTTTGGTTGATTATAGGGCAAATTCAGTTAATTTTGTTGGGTTTTTCATGACAGTTATTCAGCTTCAAAAAGATTTCCTTCGTACTCCCTCACAAATGCCATGGCGCAATAAAATTTTTAAAGGAGATTGTGTTTCCGTTTTAGAAAAACTTCCAAAACATTCTGTTGATATGATTTTTGCGGATCCACCCTATAATTTGCAATTGGATGGAGCTTTATACCGTCCAGATCATTCGCTTGTTGATGCGGTTGATGATGCATGGGATCAGTTTGAGAGTTTTGCTGCTTATGATGCTTTTACTCGTGCATGGTTGCTTGCTTGTCGTCGTGTATTAAAACCCAACGGAACACTTTGGGTTATCGGATCTTACCATAATATTTTTCGGGTTGGGACGGCATTACAAGATTTAGGTTTTTGGATGCTTAATGATATTATTTGGCGCAAGAATAATCCGATGCCTAATTTTCGAGGGCGCCGTTTTCAAAATGCTCATGAGACGCTTATTTGGGCCGTGCGAGATCAAAAAGATAAAAAGTACACATTTAATTATGATGCCTTAAAAGCGGCAAATGAAGATCTACAAATGCGTTCAGATTGGCTTTTCCCTCTCTGCACTGGAGCTGAACGTTTAAAGGATGATTCGGGGCGTAAATTACATCCAACACAAAAACCGCAAGCGTTATTAGCGCGTATTATTATGGCTTCTAGTAAACCTGGTGATGTTATTCTCGATCCGTTTTTTGGTTCGGGAACAACAGGTGCTGTTGCCAAGCTTTTAGGGCGTGATTTTGTTGGGATTGAACGCGAGCAAGATTACATCGATGCAGCATGTGAGAGAATTGCGGCGGTTCAACCTTTAGCGCAACCAGAACTAGCGATTTTGGATAGAAAAAAAGCAGAACCGCGCGTAGCATTCAACAGTTTGCTTGAAGCAGGTTTACTCTATCCTGGAGAAGTTCTGTATGATCGTAAGAAGCAAGTATCTGCTATTGTAAGAGCTGATGGTACGATTATGCATGGTGGTGAAGCGGGCTCAATTCACGCAATGGGAAGAAAGGCTCAAGATTCGCAGAGTTGTAATGGTTGGACCTTTTGGTATTATGAGGAAAATGGACGGTTGAAGTCCATAGATCATTTAAGAATGATCATACGTTCACAAATGTTAAAAACGGGTGTTTTATGAACTAAGCTGATCGCTTCATTCTATTGACCACCAATGTACCTGATCTTGATTGAGATGGACGTGAGGGCGTTTTATGCCTTTATTAGATGTTTTTTATTGACACACTAATCTCGCTTGTAAGCGACAAGCGAGTATTTTTATGCTTCTTTTAGAAGAAATTAAAATGAGAAATTTTCACTCTATGTTCTCGTTTTAGTTCCAAAACAGTAAAATTTCAATATAAGCTTATAAAAATGAAATATCAGAATTAAAAGGTTCATTCAGAAGTTCAAAATTAAGTGCTTTTTTGAATACATACATCTGTAAAGTGCATATAATATATTGATTATAAATATAATTTAGCGCAACTCATATCGAATTGCCCTCGGAATATCGTCAAGTTTTCTTATTTCAAATTTGTTCCATATTGAATCGATGAAAATTACTTTCTTGCATGTCATAAACGGGGTTGGCGTGTGAATAAAAATTGTTAACCAAAGAACTAAAAGTACCTCTTATAATCCGTTTCACGTACCAAGGGATGTTGAGGGGGCTGGTAAATATAACGATGGTGCTAACTTGCTCCGTCATAAGCGAAAAAAGGATAGATCCTGAAATTTAAATCTAAAGCTTCTAAGCGTTTCTATCCCTCTTTAATTTTTGTCTGTAGAAAAAATTGGTTATTTCATTTTTTAAAATTTTTCTTTTACAGATTAGTAAATGATCGCTAGAGATACAAAAGTCTCCATTAGAAAACATTTTTATGAATAGGGAAGGTTATTTAAATCTAAAAGAATTGGGAAGTGCTACGGAAATGGCTTTTTTCATAACAGTAGGTAATGCTTCTTCGGCAAGATGTTGAATGTTACACCACCAACCATTTTCACAATTCATTTCATGAACATCTTCGGTATAGTAAACATCAAGTTTTAGAGAAAAGTGAGTAAAAACATGCGTAATTTGTCCTTTGAATTGCCAATTGGCAGTAAAGGGTGCGTTTTGTAGCCCATTTTCGTTGTTTATGCCAATATTGTTAGGAATTTGGGTCATTCCACCAAGGAGCTTTTGCGTCTGTCGTTTTTCCAAATAAATTTGTTTCTTTTTATTAAGGACCACAAAAGCAATACCTGTTTTTGAAGGGCGTTCTTTTTTAGGGGCTTTAACTGGAAAAGACTCCGGTTGTTGCATCTTTTCTGCTTTGCATAAACATTGAAGAGGGCAGGTATAACAAGATGGTTTGCGTGGAGTACAAATTGTTGCTCCCAAATCCATCATTGCTTGAGCAAAGTCACCAGGACGATTTAAAGCAGTAATTTTTTGTGTTTTTTCTTTAATTTCAACTTTTGCTTTTTGCAGTATTGAAGTGATAGCAAAAAGTCGCGCTACCACACGTTCGACATTACCATCAACCACTGCTACAGGGTGGTTAAAAGCAATCGCAGCAATGGCTGCGGCAGTATAATCTCCAATACCGGCTAGAGTTCGCAATTCTTTTACAGATTGTGGAAATTGTCCCGCGTAGTTTTCAACAAGCTGTCGCGCACATTTTTTAAGATTACGTGCGCGTGAATAATAACCAAGTCCAGCCCATGCTTTCATGATATCATCTTGGGAGGCTTTTGCTAAAGAGGAAAGATCAGGCCATAGTTTTAGAAACTTTTTAAAATAAGGCTTAACTGTTTCAACGGTTGTTTGTTGAAGCATGATTTCAGAAAGCCAAACTTGATAAGGATCAGGACGGATACCTTGTTTTTGCTTTTCGGGGGTAATCCGCCATGGAAGATGTCTGTGATTTTGATCGTACCAAGCAAGGAGGTGCGAAGAAATTTCATACATGATTGCTTTCAAGCATAGGGAGATATAAAATGCAAAAGAAAAAATTATTTATTTTGTAATTCATGTTTTTTGCTCTTTTATTGTCAAGGCTCTGGTGAGAAAAGGCTTTTTATTTTGTTGATATTTCATAAATTGAGGAGGCAACAATTTTTAGATGAAACAAATGATTTTAATTTAGTAAGCGCTTGAACAATGATCTAAAAATGAGAAAACAACTTAAAAAACGTATCTTTTATTCTCTTTCTGAGGCGGTATACAAAATACTTGATCCAGTTTTACGCAAACGGACAGGGCTTAATGTAGCGCTTATAGAACATTGGCCACAGATTGCAGGCTATGATATCAGTGAACATACAATGCCGCTTAAAATTATTTGGAAACGTCGTGCAGATCAAGATGAAGTTTTTCAGCCAGCAACACTTGTTGTCGCATGTGAAGGATTTGCTGCGTTAAAATTGATGCATGAAACAGAGGAATTACTTCATAGAATTAACGGATTTTTTGGCTATATTGCTATTGATCGCATCAAGATTGAGCAAAGGAGTATGTCGGTTTTTATGAATCACTTGCCTCTAAAACCGCCTTTGAGTGAACAAGACAAAAAATACGTGGAAAAAATGCTTGAAGGAATTGAAGATAAAAGTTTGCACCAAGCACTTTACCAACTTGGCTGTTGCATTTTTTTGGAAAAAAATAATAAATAGAAAGATATTTTATATATTTTTCTTTAATATATGAGAAAGCATTGGATTCCTATTCGTTAATAACAACAGAAAAGTATTATTTATGGTAAAATATCGTTCTTTTTTATCTTTCGGGATAATTTTTCTCTTCATAACGATTGTACAAAACAGTGTAACAGTTGCTTTAGCGCGTGATCCCAAATCAGTGGCAACTGTTGATATGGCAGAGCTTCTCCAATCGGGTAAAGTAAAGGATCGCTTTGAGGGAGAGGCGGATGCACCAGTCGTCATTGTTGAGTATGCTTCGTTGACATGTACCCATTGTGCGCATTTTTATAATGATATACTTCCCCAAATTCGTAAAAAATATATCAAAACAGGAAAAGTAAAACTTATTTTCCGAGAATATGCTTTTGATCCTCGGGCAACAGCAGGTTTTATGTTGGCACGGTGTGCACCGGAAGATCGCTATTTTCCTTTGATAGAAGTTTTATTTCAAAAACAAAATGAATGGGCTTTCGGAAAAAATGCTCTAACACCATTGAAGAAAATTGGCTTAATGGCTGGTTTTACAGATGAAAGTTTTACTGCGTGTTTGAAAAATCAGTCCATTTTAGATGAAGTAAATGCATCTTTTGAACGCGGTAAAGAGCTTGGTGTCACAGCAACACCTACTTTCTTTATTAATGGTAGTAAATATGAAGGTGCCATGAAAGTAGAAGAATTTTTTTCGGTGATTGATAGTTTTCTAAAAAACTGAATCTTAATCTTCCAGAAGATGGATAGTGATACTTTTGGTCATTATCTCTTTTGGAAGGATTAATATTATGCATTTATGAAGCGATATCGTTGAGCCAATTTTGAATCAAATCATTGCTTTTAAGTGAGCCTGGGTTGAATGATGTTTTGAAGCTGATATGGGAGGATTTGTACAGTGAAAAAATGGGTTTATAGTTTTGGAGATGGAAAGGCAGAAGGAAGTGCAAGTGAGCGTAACCTTCTCGGAGGTAAAGGGGCTAATTTGGCAGAAATGAGTAATCTTGGTTTGCCCGTACCACCCGGATTTACGCTGACAACAGAAGTTTGTAATTTTTATTATGCCCATGACAAATCATATCCAGAAGAGCTACAGGAATCTGTTAAGCAAGCACTAAGATACGTTGCTGAACAAACAGGACGTGAATTTGGGAATGAACAAAGACCACTTTTGCTGTCTGTTCGTTCAGGGGCTAGGGCTTCTATGCCAGGGATGATGGATACAGTGCTGAACCTTGGCATGAATGATAAAACTGTAAAAGCAATTGCTTTACAAGCCAATAATGAACGTTTTGCTTATGATAGTTATCGGCGTTTTATCCAAATGTATTCTAACGTTGTTTTGGGGCTAGACCATTCGTATTTTGAAGAGATTCTTGATGAAGTAAAAGCATGCAATGGTTACACTATTGATACAGAAATGACAGCAGATGATTGGAAGAATGTTATTATTTCTTATAAAGCCTATGTTGAAGAAAAATTAGGAACCCCTTTTCCACAAGATCCTGAACAACAGTTATGGGGGGCAATTGGAGCCGTTTTTTCAAGTTGGATGACAGCACGTGCAGTTACTTATCGCCGTTTACATAGCATTCCTGAAAGTTGGGGAACGGCAGTTAATGTGCAAGCTATGGTTTTTGGTAACATGGGAGAAGATTCGGCAACAGGTGTTGCTTTTACACGCAATCCATCGACAGGGAAAAAAGAACTTTATGGTGAATTTTTAGTTAATGCGCAAGGGGAAGATGTTGTGGCGGGCATTCGAACGCCTCAAAATATTACAGAAAGTGCGCGTATTGTTGCTGGTTCAAATAGACCGTCGTTAGAAAAAATTATGCCTGAGGCTTTTTTGAAATTATGTCAGATTGCGCAGAAGCTTGAGCAGCATTATCGGGATATGCAAGATCTCGAATTTACCATTGAAAAAGGTAAATTATGGATGCTTCAGACTCGTTCAGGAAAACGCACGGCTCGTGCGGCTCTCAAGACGGCAATTGAAATGGTTGAGGAGGGGTTAATAAACCGTGAAGAGGCTGTGATGCGTATTGATGCAAAGTCGCTGGACCAACTTTTGCATCCAACACTTGATCCTAAAGCAGAACGTTTTGTTATAGGACGTGGTTTACCTGCTTCTCCTGGAGCCGCAACTGGTGAAATTGTTTTTACTTCAGAAGAGGCAGAAACTGTGTCGGCGGAAGGTCGCAAAGTTATTTTGGTCCGGGTAGAAACAAGTCCAGAAGATATTCATGGTATGCATGCTGCAGAAGGAATTTTAACAACGCGTGGCGGTATGACAAGTCACGCTGCTGTTGTTGCGCGGGGGATGGGAAAACCATGTATTTCTGGTGCTGGCAGTGTGCGGATTGATTATAACACAAATACATTGTTTGCCTCAGGAGAAAGCCTAAAAAAAGGTGATGTTATCACAATTGATGGTGGAAGTGGAGAAATTTTCAAAGGGAAAGTTGCAATGTTGCAGCCTCAGCTTTGCGGAGACTTTGCAAAATTAATGGAATGGGCTGATGGGATGCGACGTATAAGAGTTCGCGCTAATGCTGATACACCATCTGATGCCCGTATGGGGCGCTCTTTTGGGGCTGAAGGTATAGGTCTTTGCCGTACGGAGCATATGTTTTTTTCTGATGAACGTATCGTTGCCATGCGTGAAATGATTTTAAGTCATGATGAAAGTGGTCGTCGTAAAGCACTAGATAAGCTTTTGCCAATGCAGCGTTCAGATTTTAGTGAATTATTTGAAATTATGTGTGGTTTACCTGTTACTATCCGCTTGCTAGATCCACCATTACATGAATTTTTGCCTAAAACGAAAGCAGAAATTCTTGATGTTGCAACAGCTATGGGTGTTTCTGCTGAAGTGCTTGCTGAACGCACTCAGCAGTTGCACGAATTTAATCCTATGCTTGGATTACGAGGATGCCGTTTAGCTATTACTTATCCTGAAATTGCAGAAATGCAAGCGCGGGCGATTTTTGAAGCAGCAGCAGAAGCTGCCCAAAAATCTGGATCTCCTGTTATGCTTGAAATTATGGTGCCACTGGTTGCGCTTAAATCTGAACTCGATTTTGTGAAAGCGCGTATTGATCAGGTTGCTGAGGAAGTGATGAAAGAAAAGGGAAGCACTATTCAATATATGGTTGGGACGATGATTGAACTTCCAAGAGCGGCGCTTCGAGCAGATGAAATTGCTGAAACTGCTGAATTTTTTTCATTTGGAACAAACGATTTGACACAAACTACTTTTGGGATTTCCCGTGATGATGCAGCTCCTTTTTTGGCAACCTATTTTCAAAAAGGTCTTTTAGAGCAAGATCCTTTTGTGTCTATTGACCGTGATGGAGTAGGGGAACTTATTACCATTGCTGCACAGCGTGGACGCTCAAAGCGTGCAAAAATAAAATTGGGAATTTGCGGTGAACATGGAGGCGATCCTGCCTCTATTGCTTTATGCGAAGAAAATAACCTGGATTATGTTTCGTGTTCTCCTTTTCGAGTGCCAATTGCTCGTTTAGCAGCAGCTCAGGCCGCAATAGCAAAAAGGATGTAATGGGTTAATATTTTTTGTTGTATCGTTATTACTGAAATAAATTTTTATATATTCTTTTATTTTCTTTAATAAAGGGAATAAAAATGCTTCTAAAATGCACGATAAGTTGTGTTACGCGAGAAAGTGTTTTTTTAGAGGTTTATGAGAGAAAATATAAAGCACAGGATAGACAAAGATGTATTATTAATGCACTTTTTATTGGCGAACCTCTTGATAGAGAGAAACGTGTTATTGTGCAGTCAATTTACGCGTTTGCTTTTTTATAGGGGAATGAGCTCCTCACGCAAAATAGAATGCTCCAAACAAATGCATTTTTTTTGCGCATCATGCTGTTTGAGATAGACATTTCTCAATGGATGCCCCATTTTACATTGATATTCGTGGAATGGGGATTATGTAAAACTCCCCGTAAGTTTATAAAAATCTTCCCAAAATTTATAAACTCCATTATGCACTCCCATCTTTACATTTATAAAGGAATATCAAAGTTACACAATCTATTGATTTATAAAGATAATTTTTTATTTCTCATATTGAATGAAAGCTGTAAATATCATAAGATCTTCTTATTTCGACTTCTTTTATAATGAATCAATCAAAACCATGTTTTTTGTATGTTACAGGCGGGATGAGCGTCTGTAGATAAAAAAATAAAGCAAGGATATGCCTCTTATGAAACGTCTCAAGTGTCAAGAGCTGTCACAAATTGAAGGTAGGTACAGTGTGTAATGGTGCCGGCTTGCTTCTTGACAAAAAGCGTAAAGATGATGCGCGGCGCGTGCAGTGGGACTACTATTATTATTCATGGGCGTTGTTGCGAAGTGGTTTTAGGTGCTTTAGAGATGTTTTTTAAGAAAGCCCGTGAATGGCAATCCAAGTATATTCCGTTTGGGACATTTTGTTTTAGGTGAGGGGGAGTGAGACCAAAAAGACATGTGATAAAGTAAGAGCATGAGGCAATAGGTAATTTCCGTTATTTTAAAGATATTGCTTTAGATGTCTTTGAAAGGCGTAAAGCTGAATTAAAAGGAAATGACAAAGATGAAAACTGGTTTTTACCTTAACTTTTCATATTTTTCCCAAATTAGGCTGTTTTCCTGTTTTAAGAGATTATACAAACAGAGATGCGTAATATTCTTGCCTCCATTTGGCATATAAAAGCTATAACAGCTGAGAGAAGTACTAAACTGTCTTAACATTTTTTTCAAACATACTGCTGCGGTAAGTTTGGATGTTGATTTATAGGCAATACTAAACGCACACGCTCTCTTAAGAAGACAATGTCATAAAACACATAACTTTCCAGCAATAGATTAGAGAGAAGTGCCGGTTTTTTATCAGACACTTTGCAAAACAACAACCATAACACAATTAGCTTTACGTCTATTTATCCTTACAGGTGTTTGCACAAATTCTTTGCATCATATTTATAAAGATCAAATTGACGATAATATATGGACAATTCGTGGTTCGATAATATGAAAGGTTTACATGATACTACAAAAATTTCGTGTCCTTTTATCATCAGAGGTAATAAAAATGCTAGAATAAGCGCGTTTGCTATTTTGCAATATTCTTTTTTCTGCAATCGGTTGTGGTTTTTTTGAAGAAAATTATACGGCTCAATATGTAATGTGTAAGAAAACCATTCTGATTGATTGAAAATAAGAGGGCTTGAGATGAAGGAATGTTTGAGGGGAGCATTAAACAAACGAAAGATGAATTATCATTATAAATTAAGAGATTATTATGATTAGCTTCAATTTAATAAACCAATTTCACGCATTTTCATTAAAATTGTGTGATTAATTTTACCTGTTACAGGAAGATCAAATATTTTTTGAAACTGTTTTAAGGCTTCTATCGTCTTTTGATCTTCTATTCCTGTGACAATAACCTCCTCATTCCCAAAAATATGTAAAGCTTTTTGCACTTGTATAATATCTTCAACAGAAGGCTCTAAAATAGCTTCTTTTAAGTGTGTCATATTTTTTGTATTGTTTGTTTCTATTTCGCTTTGCTTAATTAATATCGCGATTTCATCTGCTGCGGGATTAGATAGAACATTCTTTTGCATTCTCTGAGCAGTTTGCTGTTTCCATAAAGTGATGGCTCGGCGTGTTTTAGGTCCTTCCAGTCCATCTAATGGTCCATCATAAAGTCCTAATTTTGCTAGTTCTTTTTGCTTTTCCAGCATGCTTGCTGATTGAGAGGGTAAAGGTGAATTTGTGTGCTTATGACTTTGAGAATGTACAGAAGTTACACGGGAGAGTTCTTGTGATTTTTCTTCTTTTTCCGATAAAGTAGAGCTCTTACCTATACTTTGAACAGAGGAAAATTTCATTTGAGTTAAAATATTTTGATGCGTTGTCATTTGCGAAAATAAAGCATTAAATGAAATAAATAAAAAACTAATGCTAAAAAGAAAAGATCCAACAAAAAATAAAGTATTTTTTCGTGTATAGAAATAAAGAGTTTTTGCACTCCAAAAAATAAAATGAAAAATTATAAGAAGAAGTGTTATAACAATACTACTATAGTATTTACGGTGTTTTACAGTTTTTTTTCGGTAGGTCTTTCGTTTTGTTGCCATTACTTTTATTTTCAGTTGCGTTTATTTTTTACAAAGAAACAAATATAAATTAGGAAACGAATATGAATCAGTTTTTACTTCCAGCCAGAGAGAAGTGCATTGACATTATTGATTTTTCCTTTCAAACTCCTAAAATGAGCGGCTTCATTATATCAATTTATAAGTTGATAAATCAACAAGAGTTCTTATCAACGTTTATTCATTTTATTTTATACAAATCTTTAATGTGTATAAAGAGAGCACCAAATGATTAGCATTCAAGATCATTTTGGTGTTTGCAAACTGCATTATCACATATAATTATCTAAACAATAATGCCACGTTATTCTTCATTTTGGGGCATATGTTTGCCTATTATTTAAAATAAAATTGAAAATATTTGCCTATAACGCTAAAAAGATGACAATCATTATCTATTCTTTATAATTTACATATAGATGGTTACTTATCCATAAACGGTTTGGTAATAATAATTATCTCTTAATATTATTATATTTTGGTATAAATTCCTTCTATTAAATAATTTTCATAAGTATTAATTAAATTGATGTTTACAATGTTATAGAAAAAACTGGCTTGAGATGTAATCATAAGAGATGCAGTTATTTTTTGATGTTTTTATTGACAGGTTGACTATTTTCATAACATTCCAGTAAAAATTTTATAGATAATATAAATATTTTATCGACACTAGAGTCAGAATAACAGAGTTTACTCTTTTTAGCTTTTTCAACTAAGCTAAGATGGTGGACTATTATTTAAAATAATTATGTACACAACACGATTATCTCTCTCATTTTTTATCATAGTATGTTCATTAACATGACCAGCTTGTAAGTGTATAATTTTGATGTTAATTTTTTACTGAATAGACAATGTATCCCATTTTATACAGCGGAATTGTGCCATATTTATAAAAAAGCCAATGATATAGATCCAATACATGAATACTCAATTTTATAAAAAGCACATTTTATAAATTGTTTATAAAGCAACAGTGTATAAAATGCTTCTTTTATTGTATTTACCACTGCGGTACATTGATTGTCCATGATACGTTTTTTAATCAAATTATCATTTTTTTTATTTTTTATTTTTGTCATTATTTCATTTTTTGTAGCAGATCCAAGCAGTAACCATTCTTCTAGCCCCCAAAATAATGAGACAACAACGAGCGATGTGATTGTTGCTTTTAAGGAAGCCTTAAATGACTTAGGCGCATTTTGTGACCGTAATATAAAAACCTGCAAAGTAGGAAAATCCTTTTTAAGTTCACTTGGTGAGCGCGCATATTACGGTGCAAGAGCTGCTTATGAATATTTAGGGAACATATTAGGAAACAAAAATGATATCAGAGACTTCCCCTAATGTTTCTTACAAAATCGAAATACAAGAGTTCTTACAAAACCATGCAATGTTATCTTGAAATAAGGATTTTTAACGTTCTTCGTGTTATTTATGTTAGGAAGAATAAATATTTATTTTTTATAAGTGTATTCAAGAATGATTATTCAAACGAAACAGGACTAAAATAATGGCGGAAACAATCGGTAATATTATAGAGAACTTTTCGCTTTTGGATAATTGGGAAGATCGTTATCGTTATGTCATCGAGCTTGGCTATGAATTGCCACCTTTTCCAGAAAGCGCTCGAAACGATGCTCACAAAGTTCCTGGTTGTGTTAGCCAAGTGTGGCTTCTATCTTCACGTAATAACTCAAAAGATCCAATATTGACGTTTCAAGGTGATTCCGATGCTCATATTGTGCGTGGACTCATTTACATACTTCTTGCTTTTTATTCAGGCAAAAAAGCTTCTGAAATTCGCAATTCTGATGCTCAAGAGCTCTTTGAAAAACTTGGTTTAAATGAAAATCTTACACCACAACGATCAAATGGTTTGAAATCAATGATTAAACGGATTCGTAACGAAAGCTATATGTAATCCCCTTGGTAGAAATTGCTATATATACAAAAGCTTCACACAAAACATGTATACTAAAATCAACTTTATGCACGAAACCATTTTTTCGCAAAATAAGATTATTTAGTTTTTTTCCGTTTGCTTTTGCGTCCAAGCCCCATTTCTTTGGCCAAAGCCGATCGTGTTTTTGCATAATTAGGCGCCACCATAGGGTAAGAACTATCTAACTGCCATTTTTCACGATATTCCTCTGGCAACATTCCATAATGTGTCATGAGATGACGCTTTAGAGATTTAAACTTCTTTCCATCTTCAAGGCAAATGAGATAATCAGGAAATACTGAACGCTTCGGATTAACGGCAGGCCTTTGTTTTTCAACTTCGACTTCTGTTAACTCTAGATTCCCTGCTTTACGAAAAGCAGCATGGACATCAGCAATTAAACTTGGCACTTCAGTCGGTCGAATAGAATTATTACTCACGTAGGCAGCAACAATATCAGCAACCAATGTAATAACTAAATTGCTTTCAGTCTCTAAGACTGCACGATGTTCCATTCTTGTTTCCTTTAATTTAAAATTGAGTAATTCAAAATCGAGATATAGTGCATATACTCATGATATAAAGATCTCATGCACATGAGTTTCATATTGTACAAAAATCTTTTTTGTCAATTCAATTATTCTATAAAATTGCCAAAACACAAAAAAATCAAATAAATACCTATTTTTTGTCATAATATACAATAAGAAAAACGAAATTATTACATGCTAAAATATATTTTTACCCTATAACATATCATACATAATATATAATACATCACAAATATAAAAAAATATATGATAAAATTTATTTATTTTTTTTGAGAACGTAAAAATAAAATTACTAATTATAAAAATATAATATATAAATTATTATATTTTGTTTTGAATACTTATAGTTTAGTAAGTTTATGTTTAATAAGTTTTAAATTTGTTTTTATTATTTATATTTATAAAATTTAATAATAAAAAACATGATATATTATAATTATGACATAATAGTATTATTTATAATATAAAACTATTCATTAAAAGGAGATAGGACATTTTTATTTTTTATACAGTAATAATAATATTTTAGATATATTTATTCCTTTCTGTAAAATTATGCGATTATACTGTTTCAAAAAAAATCAATTCTTTTTCTAATAGTTTAATTGTTTTACCAGTCACTTTCATTATAAAAGTGGTGTTATATCCCTAGAAAACAATAGCTGTGATATGTAATGAACAGAAAGGTATTAGTTTTAAAAATTATCATGGTGCTATTTTTGCAAGTGAATAGAACTTATAGGTTTTTACACTTGCATCAATCATTGTGATTCTAACATATAAACGAAGCTATTAACATATTTTAATATAGGATTGTGTATGACTCGCACTTTTGCAATTCCTCCCAAAGCATCTAGAATCACTCATAAGGAAATATATCATGGTATTTTTCGTGATGATCCCTATCATTGGCTACGTGCGTCTAACTGGCAAGATGTTTTTAAAGATCCTAACTGTCTTGATCCCAATATTCGACATTATCTTGAAAAAGAAAATGCTTATCAATCAGCTCAAATGGCTGATACAAAACCATTACGAGATTTGCTTTTTACCGAAATGAAAAACAGGATCCAAGAGAATGATAGTTCTGTTCCTATAAAACATGGCCCTTTTGCTTACGGATTCTCTTATGTTACCGGAGGCCAACAACCACATTATTTTCGGACACCAAGGAATGGCGGAGAAAAAAACGTGTACCTTAATGGTGATGTCTTGGCAGAAGGCAAAGAATATTTTAAATTTGGTTCAGTTCAAGAATCTCCTGACCATACACATGTGGTATGGACCTATGATGACAAAGGATCAGAGTTCTATACAGCTAAAATTCGTAATTTTGAGACATTATCTGACTGTACGGACATAATTACTGATACATCTGGTCAAATTGTATGGGATGCTAGGTCTGAAGGTTTTTTCTATACTAAGATGGATAAAAACCACCGACCTTCAGAGCTCTATTATCACCAATTAAACACAGATCAATCACAAGATAAGCTTATTTTTCGTGAAGACAATCCAGGTTTTTTCTTAGATGTAAGCGGTTCTAAGCTTAATGATGTTATTTATATTAATATTTATGATCATGAAACATCCGAGATCTGGTTAATTCCTGCTGAGGCGCCTTTTACTGTTCCCCAATGTGTACGGAAACGACAAAAAGGTATTGAATATTTACTTACAGAGGGTGGTGATGTCTTTTATATTCTAACCAATTTAGATAATGCAAAAGATTTCAAAATTATGGTAGCGCCATATACATCTCCACAATCAGAAAATTGGTCTGAGTTTATCCCACATCAGCTTGGGTGCCTAATATTATCCCATGATGCTTATCAAGATTTTCTTGTCTGGATCGAACGTTTTGAGGGGCTTCCACGTATAAAAGTAATGGAACGTACCACTAAACAAGTTAATTCCATCGCTTTTACTGAAGAGGCTTATTCTTTAGGTCTGCAAGGAGTTGCAGAATATAACAGTCCAACTATTCGTTTTTCCTATTCGTCTATGACAACACCTGATCAAGTGTTTGATTATGAGATGAAAAATTGTAAACGAATGCTTTTAAAAACGCAAATAATTCCCTCTGGGCATAATAAAGATGCATATGTAACACGACGTATTACAGCAATAGCAGACGATGGTGAGAAGATTCCTATTTCACTTTTTTACCACAAAAACACTCCCCTTGATGGTGGTGCGCCTTGTCTGCTTTACGGTTATGGTGCTTATGGGATTTCTATTCCTGCCAGTTTCAATAGTAATGTACTTTCTCTAGTAAACAGAGGTTTTATTTATGCTATTGCTCATATTCGCGGAGGAAAAGAAAAGGGAGTAGAGTGGTATGAGAAAGGAAAACATCTCTTTAAGCACAATACATTTACAGATTTTATTGCTTGTGGGCGTTACCTTGTAAACAATAAATTCACTTCTCACGACCGGCTGATTGCTCATGGTGGTTCAGCAGGGGGGATGTTGATGGGAGCCATTGCCAATATAGCTCCACAGGATTTTGCTGGGATCGTAGCAAATGTGCCTTTTGTTGATGTCTTAGCGACAATGTTAGATGCTTCATTGCCACTCACACCTCCAGAATGGGCCGAATGGGGGAATCCTCTTGAATCAGAAGAAGATTATAAGCTTATTGCTTCCTATTCCCCTTACGATAATGTTAAAGCTCAAAACTATCCCCCTATACTTGTGATGGCAGGATTAACAGATCCTCGTGTAACTTACTGGGAGCCTGCAAAATGGGTGGCAAAATTACGAGACCTAAAAACAGACGATAATGCAGTTTTATTACGTATTAATATGGATTCAGGGCACGCTGGTGCAGCTGGACGTTTTTCAAAGCTAGAAGAAGTTGCCTATATCTATGCATATATTCTAAAGATAGCAGGAAAAGATTTTTGCTAATCCATAATACTTCTGTATGAAAGTCTCCGATAATTTATTGAATTATAGAGACTTTCATACACTAAAAAATTATTGAGACAGTTTAAAATTCACATTCTTCATAAAGTTCCAAAACATAGTCCCAATTAATTAAATGGTCTACAAAGGATTCGAGGTACTTCGGTCGAGCATTGCGATAATCAATGTAATAGGAATGTTCCCACACATCGACACCTAAAATAGGACGAGCATTGTGCACTAAGGGATTTTCACCATTAGGCGTTTTCATAATTTCAAGCTTGCCATCTTTAACAGCAACCCACGCCCATCCAGAACCAAATTGGGCACTAGCAGCAGCAATAAAATCAGCGCGGAATTTGTCGTAACCACCTAGATCAGCGTCAATAGCTTTTGCTAACTTTTCAGGAAGTTTTTGGCCACCACCATTTTTTTTCATCCAAAGCCAAAAGTGGTTATGATTGTAATACTGCGCTGCATTATTAAACAAACCAATATTTTTTCCAAAACTTTTTTTAACAATATCTTCAAGGCTTTCATTTTCTAAGCCTAACTCTTTCACAAAATTATTGGTGTTGGTAAGATAAGCAAGGTGATGCTTATCATGATGATATTCAAGCGTTTCGCGTGACATATAAGGCGAAAGGGCATCGTAATCATAAGGCAACGGGGGCAATTCAAAAGCCATTTAAAAATCTCCTCGATTCTAATTGTTAAGCTTATTTCATAAGCCTAATTTGCCATTTACCGAATTTAAAAGCAAATGTTGAATACCTAGTTTGTATGAAATTAGTTTTAATGTCTCTCTTTTTGTAAAAGAAGCTTTTAGGAAATGTATATTCATCAATCAAAAAGGGTATTGGTCTACATAAAGATTGCTTCTGAAGATTTTTTACATCTATGAGCGGGTAATAAATATCATTATCTTTTGAATAAAAAGTAAATGGAAATAGCGATTATTCCTTGTTTTGGTATCTCTATTTTTTCAAATACCATATAAAATGTTTTTAATTTTTGCAAAACTTTTCCAGTTTATTGGTGTATCATAATGTTTTCAACAGAATATTAAGTGTTATTTTTAGGAAATATTTTTCAATGTGCTTGATTTCATTTTATGGAGCTACCCATGAATAATATAATGTAAAAATTAGTGGACATTACCATCTTTATGCTTAATGCAAGAGCACAGCAGCACTATCATACACTTACCGGTTGCCAATGTGGTGACAGCTTTTTTCTTAAATTGAGAAAGATGGGATTTTAATATATCAAGAAAAGTAAATCATATGCAAATTTATTAGATACATGAGTAAACTGCAAGATTTTCATTTTATGTTCCTAGAAAATCAATACAAAGAGCAAAATAATTGATGGATAAATGGTTCCTGCTTATGTTAAAATCACAACTGTATATCAGTTTCTGCTACGAATTTGTATTGATGGCAATGCCATACAAGACTCAGAAATTTTATGATAAAAAAGTAAGGTCTTTGATTTTCAAATATTGCGTTCAATCACAGGAATCGCTATAAGGTGCAAGAGTTGCTATAAAGCGTGTTTTTTTGGGGTATAGCCAAGCGGTAAGGCACCGGTTTTTGGTACCGGCATTCCCTGGTTCGAATCCAGGTACCCCAGCCAATTCTAGTGAAATTAGTTAATCAAAGTTCAGCTTGAGAGTGGATTAGCCTTCTTAACCTCTGTTGCTATTCATAGCAAGTCTGGTAAGTTGAGAGACACTTATTTATAGTGGGTTAGCTCTAAATATGGTAAGGTTTTCTTGCTATAGCTATCGCTTAAAGAGCTCTTTTAAAAGATTCTTTTCTATAAGACGAGAGGTAAATGATTTATGCGCACTTGCTTTAGAAAAACTATTTAGCTGGATTTTTTGCTCTATAGCAACACCCGCGGGTGATTTTCCGTATTCCACCATCTTCATTACGCCGAACAGCGTAGCAATAATGCTGATTAGGAAACACATGCCGCTGCATGTCACGTACCATACCAGCAGCATGTCCATAGGGTGCCACACAATCAATAAACCACATATATTCTCCGCCTTGCCAATCCGCATCGGACAAAAGCTCTCCCTTTTCAAGCATAGATTGATGATTTTTCTCATCTAAAAAAGCCCAAGTGATAAAGGCACAAAATTCTCCACGTTCATTTTTATAGAGCTTGTATTGCCTAGTCTGTAAAGCTGGTCCTAAATTTCGTTCGATATCCCAGATTCGCCAGCGGCGGTATAAGGAAGATGTAAGCATTAAAACAACCATAGCTCCTAACGCTGTAAGAGGGTCTATGAATGATGATGAAGGATTTTTATGCACACACATTAATCTTTATCTTTCCTTTAGAGATTGTTCTAAAATTTTGGTGATAGGCTCAAAGAAATAAGAAATGAGACGCCGTTTTGAGGTAATGACATCCGTTGTCACAGTCATGCCAGGGATAAATTTAAGTTGTTTGTTATTCAAAGTGATATGATCTTGGTCAATTTTGATTAAAACAGCGTAGACACCATTAATTTCTTTATTATAGCGCGCTGTAGCGCCTACATTAACGACTGTACCGTGGATAACACCGAAACGTTCAGGAGGAAAGGCAGAAAACTTGATGTAAGCACGTTGGCCCTTTTCTAAAAAACCAATATCTCGATTATCAAAAAATGCTTCAATAATGAGACCACCCGCACCAGGGACAATGCGCATGAGAGTTTTACCAGCCTCTACAAAGCCGCCCAAAGTATGGATACTTAAATCATCGATACGTCCATCAACAGGTGCATAGAGTGATAAGTGGTCAAGATGGTATTGAGTGCTATCAAGCTTTGCTTTTAATCCTTGAAGATTCAGTTCTGTTTCACGCGAAAGTTGCCGATAGCGGGCGATTTCATCGGAAATGAGACTTTTCCGTTGTTGGCGGAGGGTTTTTATTTCGGCGGCATTTTCTTCCAAACGTCTTTGATTGGTTAAAATTTCATGCTCGACATTTTTAAAATCATGTAAACGCTCTAAATCAACGGCTTGGCTAATGACTTTTGTTTCCATCAGGCTTTTTGCAGCCTTTAATTTTCCTTGGCTTAATTGACGATCATCTTCCAACCTATCTAATTGCGCATGTTGTGTTGCACCGCTGCGCTCGACGCGGTCCGCCTGTGCTTTTAGCGCTCTTAATTTATCTTGGAGAGATTGAAGGGTAGCGCTAATGAGTTTTTCCCCTTCTATTCTTGCAGTCGTGTTGCCAGAAGGAGGAGCTGGCAGATAGGCAAGCCCTTTGGTTACAAAATCTTTATCCAAAGGATTGCTTTCAGCAAGAAGTGTTGTAGGTATGTTATAAAGAAAAGAATAACCGGTATTCCACGGTAGGTTTGTGCAAATCAAAAAGGCCACACAGTATGGAGTTGTCCAGCCTTTTTATGCAAGCAAATGGGAAAATAACGCTCACTTTACAGCATTTTCTTAGAACTGATAACGTATTCCACCAGAAAAGCTCGCTCCTGTTATACCCGTTTTTTGTAGCTTTTGTTGGTAACTAACATCACCATGAAGTACGATATTGTGGGAGAGTTGTGCATTGATGCCCAAACCGCCTTCAATGGCAGTTCCGGCAGGATCAAGGTCAAATTCCTTACCAATCTGTATTTTCCCATCATCACTAAAGGTTTTAAGAAAGTTCACTTTTCCATAAAAAGAAAAGGGATAATCACTTTCGGCAGAAACAGTTTTAGTTAAACGTCCGCCAATCCGAACCAACCATTGGGAAGGATTTTTCATATCAATTTCTAGATTATCAGCATCTTTCATGGTGTCAAACGACAATTGTTGATAAACAATTTGTGCTTGTGGCTCAAACTCTATCCCTGCCATTCCTGTAGCAAATTCTTTTCCAATGGTAACCAAAGCGCTCAAGGTTTTGGCACCCTTCAAGTTTGCGGCATTCTTGATATCAGCCGTAGTGATATTTCCATCGATCATGCCATAGGAAGTTAGGACATCGACATATAAGCCATTGTTGTGTTGTATACTGCCATAAGCTGTAACCGCCCATTTATTGAGTGTGCTTTTGTCTGCACCCTCCATATCCTTAGGTGTGAAAGAGAGTTTCCCATAGGTTCCCATAAGTCCAAAATGCATGGTGATATTTTGGCTTTCCATTGCAGCTAATGCACCACCTGCTTGTACGGCAGCATAGCGAATATCAGCGCCATAGCCATATTTGAAGGGACCACGCTCAGAGGTTAAGGTAGCATTGCTACCATAGGGTGAAAAGAAGAAAGAATAATTTTGTGTTGTACGGATATCAGCTAACAATTTGCTTTGCTTAGTAATGTCGGTAAAACCAGCGTAGAAGAGAGCGTTAGGCATCACGATATAGCTTGCCACTTGCGGTACGACAGCTTCCACATGTGGACCAGGGACAGAGCCACCGGAACCGCTACCGCCACCGGAGTCAAGAAATGCTTTATGCAAGCGAAAATCCCAGAAGTTTTCATTTTTTTCATCAAAGAGGTTTTGCTCAATATTGGCTGTGCCATGGCGTGATTCTGGTCCATAAGCAGTTAGTGTGTATTTATAAGGCAAACCATCTCTTGTGATATAACCATTGGCTAATTTGAAGGAGTCTTCCATCGCTTTTCCAGAGACTTGGATAAGGGAAATACCGCCTGTATTCGAGGGGGCCGCAGCATTTTCTACACTGTTTTTATCCCCTACATCACTCTTGATATAAACTGTTGTTGTACCTGATGCATCGCCATGAATGAGAACGCGATCGGTTTTTTGATCATCTACAGCAACCCCATCGTTCCATGCCATGTTAAAGTGGATTTCTGCGTTTCCAGAAGCGTTATAGATCTCTGGAGTATCTTTTTTACCAGAACCGATATGTAATGTGTGATAATGGTTTTCTACTGGCTTTTCAAAAACAATTTTGCTGTCATTGAGGTTGAGTGCAGAAACATCAGAACGTGATCTTTGAGTGATATCAAGTAACTTGCCCGCATCATCTTTTTCTTTTGTGCTGGTGTTCACAAACCATGTTGTATTGTTTTTGAGATCAAAGCTTGTTTGTCCATTTTCGTCATTTCTTACACCACCTTGTAAGACAGAACGGTCTGCGGAGAGTGAAAAGATTTGATTAGGTTTTGGTGTATCATGGATTATCCCTACGAATAACCTATCGGCTCTGATTTCTGAATCTTTGAGGTTGAGTTTACCATTTGATGAATTGTTGGCAACAATACCCGTTCCATCTTCGATGAGAAGGTTTGTATTGGTCAGGTTTATTTCTAAAGTTTGATCGTTTTTTGAGTTATCAAAGCGTATCCCATTGCGCTGTGCTTTTGCAGAAATATCTGTGACATCAATATGTCCGCCATCTTTTACGACAAATGCTGCTCCTTTTGCACTTACACTCCCTCCCGTCATTGTGATTTTGGCTTCTTCACCATCTACATGGAGTCCGTAATTTTTAGATGTTACTGTGACATTATCATTTAAAGTAATTGTGCTACCTTGCAGAGTTTGTACTTCTCCACCAAAGGAACCTCCGCCCATTACTGTTATTTGGGAATTATCATTAGCCAAGAGAGCTTTTTCTGCATTCTTAACGGTTACATTATTTAAAGAAACCATGCTTCCTTTGTCAGCACTTATTCCTTTCTCCATAAGAAAGCCATCTTTACCGCTTGATATTTTCACATCTTTCAGCGTGTTTTCTTTGCTTGTGGTGTCAAGGAATAATGCACCTACTGCTTCGCCTTCTGTGATTTCAATAGATCCTCCTGTCATCTTGATTGTCGCATTATCACTTTGGGCTTTAACACCGATCGTAGCATTTTTAATTGTTGTGTTTCCATTCAATTCAATGGTACTGGAACCTCTTGCAAATGCGCCGAATTTTGTTCCTTTTCCATTTGCTGTGAGAGCAACGTCTTTAACATTAATATATCCACCAGCTTTTGTATATAATACACTATTGCTACCGGTAACAGTTCCCCCTGTCATAAAAATTTTTGATTGCTCACCAATTGCATGGAGGCCATCACCCTCAGATGATGTGATTTTAGCCTCATTGTCCAAAGTAATGGTACTACCACTTTGAGCATTGATTGCATCTTCTTTTGCCTCAAAAGATCCACTAGAAACCATTACTTGAGATTTGTTATCTGCATAGATGCTGCGTTTTGCTTTTGTGACGGTTACATTATTTAAAGTAATTATGCCTTTTATAGCGGAGATTCCTTTCTCCATAAGAAAGCCATCTTTTCCACTTGATATTTTCACATCTTTCAGCGTGTTTTTTTTTGCTTGCGGTGTCAAGGAATAATGCACCTACTGCTTCGCCTTCTGTGATTTCAATAGATCCTCCTGTCATTTGAATGACACCATTGTCTTTTGCTTCAAGTCCAATAACAGTCTCTTTAATGGTTGCATTATTATGCAAATCAATCATGCTGTTAGGACCAGTGGATTTTGCGCCTGTTCCTTTGTTATATGCGGTGAGAGTGATATCGGCGACATCAATATATCCGCCATTTTCTGTCAACAGAGCACTTTTTTTCCCCTTTACAGTTCCTCCAGTCATTGTGATTTTAGATTGTTCACCATCTGCATGGAGTCCATCATTTTTAGATGTTACTGTGACATTATCGTTTAAAGTAATGGTACTGCATTGTTTAGCTTGTACCTCACCGCCAAAGGAACTGACAGATATTATCACATGTGCATCAGAAGATGCTGCTACGGATAAATCTGCTTCATTAACGGTTACATTTTTTAAAGTAATTATGCCTTTTCTAGCGGAGATTCCTTTGCTCATCGAAGTGTTGTCTTTACCGCTTGATAATTTCACGTTTTCCAATATCGTTGTGCCACTGTCATCAGTGTCTGATATAACGCCATAATCGGCTGCAATAACACCTCCTATCATCTTAAATGTACTACCATGCCATATTCCAACACCACTATGCAGCTGAGTATCGTTTGCACTTTTAATGGTTGTATCCCATAACTCAATTGAAGATTGGGTTCTAAGGACTACAGCATCCAAATCGTTGTTTATTGGATGACCTCCGGTCAGTGTTAAGTTTTTACCGATGACTTTTCCACCATTTGTTGTTTGAATATATTCATAAGTCTTGTTTGATACGTTTTTTACTTCTCCTTTATCAACTTCAAGAGATTCAGCATGTACGTTGAGATTTTTGCCAAAAAGCATAATTGCTGCGATAGCTGTACAGGAGAGTAAAGATTTTTTAGACATAGCTGTTCCTCCCTTATAAGCTCCGCATGTTCTCCCCGCTTAGAAGTAAGGAAAATAAACAATTTAAATTTTAATTACAATACTTACCTATTAGTTAATTTGTTATTATTTGTCAAATATTATAAATTTACTTTTTAATAAAATAAATCATTTTTATTGTTTAATACATAGTATATTAATAGTTAATATATATTAATACTTAAAATATTTTAAATAAAAACATCAAATGAGAGACAAAACAATATTTTTGTTATGAAATAAGTTAGGATTGAGATATTTTCGTTTAAAAGCTTTGTCCTGAAAGAGTAAAAGCACTTTCAGTAATAAGTAATAATAGTGCAAACAAATGACAGGTTGGTAGGGATTTTTCTGTTGGAAGTAAGTACAAGTTTCTACTCATCATCTTGAGAAAGAGGAAGTGACGAGATTTCTGTATCAAGCGCATCCATAAAATCGATAATAAAAACAGCATTAGTCCCCAAATCTCTTGGCAAATAACGAGAAGCAGAACGCATATCAACAAAAGTTGTATCCCCTTCACCAGTTAAACGAATAACAATATCTGAAATAAAGCCAAGGTAAAAAGTTTTTGCCATTGTTTCAATATAAAGCGCATCTTCTTCACCTTTAAACTTTTTTTGAGCCACAACTGGCCAATCATACGCAGCTAAAACATTGAGAACGGATTCGCGAATACGGTCAGGTGATCCATCATAACGGCGCCCCGATATTTCTGGCCATTGTGACATCTGTAATGTTGTTTGTTCAGTCAAAACACTTTTGAGCGGTAAAGCAATGCACAAGCTTGTAGGCATAATTATGTGTCTACAAACTTGACAGGAAGGTTTAGGTGCATAATTTTACAAAATTATATATTTAATTTGGATTTTTTTTATGAATGAGATTATTAGTATTATTGTAGAATTATTATTTTCTATAGGTGCTTTATTTATATTTTTCTATACATTGTTTTCATATTATAAATCTAAAGGTTATAGTAAAAAGGAAATTTGGAAAAAAATTTTGTTAAGAATATTTTTGTTCGTTATATTATTTTCTATAATATTTTTTATTTATATACGTTATTTCTATGAACAATGATTATTCATTATTAATTTATAATTATAGATTAATTTGGAAATTTTATTTTTATATTATTTTACTTTATTAACTTTTGTATGATATAATATATATTAATGTTTATTGTTTTTATATATATTTAATTTGGATTTTTTATGAGTGATATTATTCGTATTATTGCAGAATTATTATCTTCTACATGTGCTTTCTTTATATTTTTCTATGCAATGTTTTTACAGTATAAATTTAAAGGTTATAGTAACAAAGAAATTGTGAAAAAAATGTTTTTAAGCACATTTTTGTTCATTATATTTGTTATATTACTTTCTATAACAGTTTTTATTTGTATACGTTATTTATATGAAAAATGATTATTTATTATCTTTATATAATAATGTTTTTGATATTTTATTTTCAATATTTGTTTTTATATTTTTATTAAGTTATAGATAAAGTGGTGAAAGTTGGAAAAATAGTATAAAGGAAGCAATTAAGACATTTAGTGGGTTATTTTTGGCGTTTTGTTTTATTTATGTTGCGTTTAAATATATTAGATATTAGTATTTATATTTAAATTATGTTTGATGAAAAATTATTTTCATTTAAATAAGTTTCTATTATTTGTAATAATATATATATTTTTTTTTTATTATGAAATTTCTTTATAAAATTGAAATAATCATTTATTGTAAAATACAGATGAATTTATGTGTATTTTATTGTTAATTTTTTCTGTAACTATATTACATATGCATCATATTTTATGATAAATGTATTTCATCTTTCTTGATGAGGGTGTATTTTTCTATTTTCATTGGAAAAATGCGCCTGTAAGAAATGCTTAATTTCCTTATTAGAGAAGTCTTCTTTCCTACTTTTATGATGAGATTTCTGAGCATAAAAAATATATGTAAAATCAATTATAGTATTTAAGTTTAGAATTTGAATTCAAATATTTTATCTATATGTCACGCGCTAAAAAGAGTCTATAAGTTGCTTTTGGGTGTTTAAAGAACTTGTCAGTAATGCTTATGGCCGTCGAGAGACGATAAATGTTTTGTGCGTTTCTGCACGTCTCAAAATTTATTTTTGAAATAAGCTAATTTAGTAAATGTAACTTACTATACTTCTAACCTCTACTCATTATCTTCAGCAAGAGGAAGTGAGGCGATTTCTGTATCAAGTGCATCCATAAAATCGATAATAAAAGCAGCATTTGTCCCCAAATCTCTTGGCAAATAACGAGAAGTAGAACGCATATCAACAAAAGTTGTATCCCCTTCATCAGTTAAACGAATAACAATATCTAAAATAAAGCCAAGGTAAAAAGTTTTTGCTCTCGTTTCGATATAAATTTCATTTTCTTCGCCTTTGAATTCTCGTTGCGCTACAACAGGCCAATCATACGCAGCTAAAACATTAAGAACGGATTCGCGAATACGGTCAGGTGAGCCATCATAACGGCGCCCCGATATTTCTGGCCATTGTGACATCTGTATTGCTGCTTGTTCAGTCAAAACACTTTTGAGTGGTAAAGCATCGCTGGGACGTATTGTGCGAAAAAAAGCCGGTGGTCTTTGTGTATCGGTAGAAACGTCGTAAAGAGCCGGTAAGGTAAACCAAAGTCCAAAAAAGAGCATCAATGGTGTGGCTGTTATCAACGAATAAATGATCCCTTTTAAAGCTTTCATTCCCCCTAGAGCACCATAGACCCACAAACTATGAAGTGCTTTAATAGCCAGAAAAAGAGAAATAATTACACAGCCAGTAGAGATTCCGATCAAAATTATGAAGTCAGTTACGTTAATGACGGAAAAACGTTGTAAAATGACTGAAAATAATAAAATAAAGAACGACAATCCACCAAATCGAGGGGACCATACTGCTGCTCTTGAAACGAACCGAACATATCTCTTCTTCATGAAGTTTTTCCCCTCAATTGTAAACTATAAGCTAAGTTTTTTCAGAGTGCTACCTTACAAAAAGCTTCTGCTCATAAACCAAAAATAAAGCACTTATTTTTGAGGTCAAGGATACGTAATGTCTTATAAGTTTCCAGTGGTTATTTTAGCACTTCATTGAAGGTAATCAGTATTTCTTCTATAGTTTATCATGTTATTGATGCGAACTTTATGGGAATGTTTGTAAATAAAAAGAAGTAAACTCAAATAACAAGTTTTACGGTTGTTAGCAGCATATTTTTTTAGAACTTTACTCTTGATTTTTCTCTTCTGATTGCGGGGAGTGATAATGCGTAATCAAATAGGATATGATGATGTGCAATAGAGATTTCATTCTACCTCAATAAAAAATTGAGGGATCTACAATCAGACAAATCTGAATTCGAATATTCAATTAATAGAGAAAAAAGATAACCATTTTGATAGGCTTCCTGTATTTTGTATAGAAAGGAAGGTGTTGTACAAATGAGAGTTTAGTCCGTTTTTATTCATAAAATATGCGGCAGGTCGCAGATGAAAGAAAAGCTTCACTTTCTTTTTTTGCAAGTGAAGAAGGGGCAAAAATACGTAAAATGATAAAACCTTCATTCAAATTTTTAGCAACCAAAACTGAATTGGCATTTTTTTTAGGTTTTGATTTTTTGAGTTCTATGATTTGTATTGGTTTTCCAATGATAAGATCGAGTGTATTATTAGGGGCTGTTCGGTCATTAAGGCTATAGAAAATAATTCCGTTGTGTGTGTAGGCTGCTAATGACCAAAATTGTCGTGTTTTCAAAGCTTTTAAATGAACAGGTCCATTTTCAAGATTAAATCTACAGACTTTAAGAAGAAAGAGGGGATCAGCAGATTGTTGAATAGGATTATCGGGAGTAAAAGCAACAAATTGATAAGGGACTCTGGATTTTTTAAGTGCTGTCCATATATTATCCTGTGCCCAATAGGGGATCAGAAAGAGAACGCAAATATGAACGATAATAGCGCCAATGATTGCAAGAAGTGCGGTATAAATAAATCTAGTCACAATTTATTTGTCCTGATGGGATTTGTTCTATTGATGGCATTGTAAGCTTTTGTAATGCCGTTGCAGAGATGATTGAGGTATCGTATAAGGTAAGAATAAGCCCGAATTCTTTTTGACTAACTGTTGCAAGCCAATTGCCGGCTTGCGGTGTGGGTGAAATATTGATGCGCAATGAGCCATCATGCTCATAGATAATATTGTCAGTGTGGAGTTCAAAAGGTATTTCTTTGGATGAAGTATAAGGTTTTAGGGATTTGTCAGCTGTATAAAGGGTAAAAAGACGGGTTTCAGGGATGGTGCCTTTGAGTAAATAATGACAGTGATGATGAAGTGGACGCTCTTGGTTATCTTGCCAAATCTGGAATTGAATACCTTCAGTTCGTCCGAGTGAAACAATGCCTTGTTTAGCGGTGCGGGCGCGGGTATAAGGATCCATATTGGCTGTTCCCATTTGTGGATAAGCACTCCATTTTCCAATTCTAAAGAGTCCAAAATGAGGAAAGGAATTGAGCACATAATCGACACTCAGTGTTCCACATAAAATGGAAAAAGCGAAGATAAAAAAGAAAATGGTGATATTAAAAAACATCAGTGAATATCTTGAATTCAAAATGTTGAATCTCCAGTTGTTTTCATTTTCAAAGAAATTACAGATGTTTTTTTCAGATCTTTGTTAATCAATCGCACAATATTCAATGTTTCAGGAGAAAGCGTAGAGGGTATTGGAGGAGGAACTTCAGAATCTGCATGGGAAGAAAGTACTGGGGGCTGATAAGGAAGGAGAGAATCTTTAACACCATAGAGCTGTTTGAGCATGATATTTTGATGTGCAGCAAGCATGATGCGATGCCATATCATGGCAGGAACGCCACCCCCAAAAGCACGATTCATCGGTGAAAAGTTATCATTTCCCATCCATACCGCTCCTGTATAATTGCCTGTAAAGCCAACAAACCAAGCATCACGATAAGATTGTGATGTTCCAGTTTTCCCAGCGACGAGAGTCATGGGTAGAGCAGCACGCTTACCAGATCCTCGTGTCGTGACACCCACCATCATTTGGTTCATATAAGCTGTTGATTGTTGACTCAGAACTCGGTGTAGTTTTTTTCCGTTATGTTCGAAATCCCATACCACATGCCCATCGATTGTTCTGATTTGCGTGAACCCATGACGATTACCAGCTATCCCGCCATTCGCAAAGACATTAAAGCCAGTTGCTTGATCCATGGGGGTCATGTTGGAAGTACCAAGAACCATTGTTTTGTGTGATAAAATATGCGCGTTAATCCCCATATTCTTTATGAGATCTATGATGGGTTGGGTATCACGGTTAAGATATTGATAGGTGAGATACACAGGGACTGTATTAATAGAAAAAGCTAAAGCTGTTGCTAAATCAATTTTTCCCAAATAACGACCAGAATTATTTTTTGGTGTCCAACCTCCCCAATTGATAGGAGCATCTAAAACGATTGTCGAGGGAGACAGTCCGTGTTCCAGTGCGGTTGCGTAAACATAAGGTTTGAATGAAGAACCAGTTTGCCGTCCGCCTTGTGTTGCTCTGTTAAATTGGCTCTTTTTATAATCTTGTCCTCCAACAATTGCGCATACGGCACCGTTATTATCGAGTATAACGGTGGCAGCTTGGGTTACGCGATATTGTTGACCATATTGATGTAAATGATATGCGATTGATTCTTCTGCTGCTTTTTGAATATTCGGATCAAGGGTCGTTTGAATAATGAAACTATGGCTTGGAAGTTGATTACGCATTTTTTTGACTTCCTCGAATGCCCAATCAAGAAAATAATCTGGCTGATTATTTTCTCTTTGGGGAAGTGCCTTAGCAGGGTGGCGATGCGCATTGATAATTTGGCTCTTCGTCATAAAGCCACTATTAACAAGATTAGAAAGGACGATATTGGCACGTGTTTGAGCTGCAAAGAGATGACTATGAGGAGCATATTTTGTTGGAGCTTTAAAGAGTCCTGCTAACATAGCAGATTCACTTAAAGAGACATGACGTATGTTTTTTCCAAAATAAAATTTTGCCGCTGCGGCAATACCAAAATTGTTTCCTCCCATATAGGCTCGGTCAAGGTAAAGTTGTAAAATCTGCTTTTTGCTAAAATTTGCTTCTAGCCAAAGAGCAAGATAAGCTTCTTTGATTTTACGTGTTATGGTTCTTTCGTTTGTTAAAAATAAATTTTTAGCCAATTGTTGTGTGAGAGTTGAACCACCTTGCACCACACCTTTAGCTTGCATATTTTGTGAAATTGCCCGTGTAAGTCCTTGAAAATCAATGCCCCAATGATCAAAAAAACGACGGTCTTCTGTAGCGAGAACCGCTTTAATAACAGTGTCAGGCATTTCTTCAACGGGGACAGAGATTGCCGGCAGTGCACCACGGTGCCCAATGGAATTTCCATAGCGATCTAGAAAAAGAATGGAAAAGTTTTTAGGAGAAGACCAATCTGTTTTGGTCAGTTCAAAAACAGAAATGCCCAAAATAGTGAAAAGAGTAAATCCCAACAACCCTAATGTCAGTATTTCATCGAGAACTTCAACGATAAAACGTTTCCATCCTTGAAGATGAAAATTTTGTGAGACGATTTTTGCCTTTTTCCAGAAAAAACTGTTAGCAGAACGAATGTGATAAAGCGCTGTGTCTAATCGTGCGTCTAATTCAATGAGAGCAGGACTATGAAATGGCTTACGGTGTTGCCCTTTCTTTTTTTTAAAAAAATCAAACATTTAAAGAGAGCCTATGGCAAAGCAATACAACCAAACAAATCTACAATAATTATATGGAGTAGAAGTATTTTTTTTCTATAGTTCTAACAGAGAAAGAATTTGTTTTAGAATTATGCATTTTTTGTAAGATAGTATATTAATATTTTATTATTTTATTGAATAAATTTTATTCTCATTATTAAAAATATTTTTTTGATTTTTTAAAAATTTGGAGTAATGTTAATATGTTCTTCTGTAAGATAGAGGATAAATTGTTTTCATTTGTGATTTTTTAATCGACTAAAAAAAACCATTATTTCTTTTATCCTTTATCAAGGAAGAGAAGAGATGGGTTATTGAAATATTTATGATGAAAAAAAAATTCTTGTTCGTAATAATAGCAGCTTTTTTAGGAGCAGATTCTGTTCTAGCTTCTGGGTGTGCTGAAGTAGGTAAGAAGGCTGCCGCACAAGAGAGCGGGGTTCTCGTCCGTTCAAAACCGGTTGTTCAGGATGGAAAGGACATGTGTGCAATTGTGGTTGTTGTACCAGCCCGTAATGGTGAAAAGTTACGTCGTGTTGAGTTTTTTGTTCCTGCTGATTAGTCTTTAGCAGATGGTGTTGTGATGCGTATCTTAATCGTTGAAGATGATCGGAATCTTCACCATCAATTAGCAGAAGCTGTAAGACGTGCAGGATATGTTTCCGATAGTGCTTTCGATGGTGAAGAGGCTTATTTTTTAGGGAGCACAGAGTCTTACGACGCGGTGATACTTGATATAGGTTTACCGCAGATTGATGGTATTAGTGTTGTTGAAAAGTGGCGTCAAGAAGGGCTCTCCATGCCTGTTTTAATGCTAACGGCGCGAGACCGTTGGTCTGATAAGGTGCACGGTATTGATGCTGGAGCTGACGATTATGTTGTGAAGCCATTTCATTTGGAGGAAGTGATGGCGCGCTTGCGAGCATTAATTCGTCGCACTACGGGACATGCGACAAGTGCATTATGTTGCGGAAATGTTTTGTTGGATACAAAGACGTCTCGTGTTTTTGTGGATGGTCAATTGATTAAACTAACATCTTATGAATTCAGACTGCTTTCGTATCTCATGCATCATTGTGACAGGGTCATTTCAAGAACAGAGCTTACTGAACATCTTTATGATCAGGATTTTGATAAGGATTCGAATACGGTGGAAGTCTTTGTAGGTCGGTTACGGAAAAAGCTTGGAGTGAATTTGATTGAAACTATTCGAGGAATGGGATATCGCGTGAGAACGCGAGGTGATTAATGAATGTTTTTGAAGAGAATAATTGGTATAGGAGGTTCTTTTTTGTAATTACTCGATCTCTCAGTTTACGTGTTATGATCTTATCAACATTATGGGTTGTTATTTCTCTTTTATCGATTTCTGCAGTAAGTATTTTATTTTATAAGCGTTCGACTGAACAAAGCCTAGAGCGTATCCTTTCTGCTCAACTCTACAGTCTTATTGCAACAGTGACGGTGTCATCGGAAGGTACTTTGATAGGAGGGGCTGGGATTGATGATATTCGTTATTCTGATCCAACAACAGGATGGTATTGGGAAGTTGTTGCGATATCCCATAATTTAAAAGGAAGATTGACATCTCCCTCATTGGGAACAGGCGAGATATTTACACCAAGTGATGTTGATATACCTTTTGACAATAAATTCTTTCGCTCTTATCGGATAACGGGGAACAATGGTCAAAAGCTACAAGTGATTGAGAGTGATGTTGTTCTTGATAATAAAAATCATATTGCACGTTTTCGGCTTGTTGGGAATATCGATGAAGCTCATGCCCAGGTAAAGGAATTTAAGCGAACTTTGCAAATTTTTCTTTGGAGTTTCGGTATCGGGAGTGTTCTTATTAATATTGCTATTATTTTCTTTAGTTTTCAACCGTTGAAGCTTATTCGATGTGCATTGAATGATATTCGCGAAGGAAGAGTTCATTATGTGAATACGGATTTAGTAAGCGAAGTGATGCCGCTTGTACAAGAGATGAATGCTCTCATTAATAATAATCAGCGTATTATCGAGCGATTTCGCACACAGGTTGGTAATCTCGCGCATTCATTGAAGACGCCTCTATCCGTGATTATGAATGAGACAGATAAGATGCGCGGAGAAAAGGCTAGTTTGTTGAGAGAGCAAACGCAAATAATGCAAGCTCAAATCAATCATTATCTTCAGCGTGCGCGGATTGCAGCACAATGCGATAGTGTTGTCTATCATACGTCTGTTCGCAGTGTGCTTGAACGCTTGGTGCGGGTTATGAAAAAGCTTAATCCTGAAAAACAAATTCAATTTATTATGGATGTTGATGATATTGTTTTTTCTGGAGAGAAGGAAGATTTAGAAGAAATTATAGGGAATTTGATTGAAAATGCTACTCAGTGGTCTCGCGCAAAGGTTTTGATCTCTTGTTGTTTAGAAGAAAATGCTGAAGAAACAGAATATTTTAGTATCTTTGTAGAAGATGATGGTCCTGGTTTAACAGAAGACAAAATTGATGAAGCATTAAAAAGAGGGCGGCGGTTTAATGAAAGTAAACTAGGGTCAGGCTTAGGGTTAGCAATTGTTTCAGATATGGTCAGTGAATATGGTGGCAATCTCTTTTTATCACGTTCTGATTTGGGTGGGTTGTATGCAAAAGTTTTATTACCTAAGATGGGAGAATAACATATTTTCTCCTTAAGCAAGAAATGTCTATAAAGTTTGTAAAGCAGTATTTTCAGATAATACATCAAAGAGTAGGGAAACATTGTTTTTAGTTTCTTTGTTTAATTGATATATATAATAGATTTTATAATATTCTCCATGAAAAAATGAATTTTTATTAATTCACATCACTTTTCTCATGAAGAGGATAAAATGTAAGCGAGTTATTCTCTGTTCGTATTGGAAAAAAACGATATGCTCTTATTGATTTTTGCAGCATTTTTTCTGATTTTTCTGGCAAGTGTTCTTTTTCTTTCACTACGTTTTGACGATGAGATAAAAAAAGAATGGAAAGTTCAAACCGTGGGTGGTTATAGAAGCCATAAGCGTATGATTGAGTTTAACAAGCTTTATATGCATTATAAAAAAAGAAATATTCTTAAGGCTTTAAGTATCTTGTTTGTTCTCCTTATGACATGGAATATTTATGGGCTGACAGGCAATCCAGAAGTGAAAAGTTATTTTTTTAGCGAATTAATGGATAAGGATCCTCAAACTCTTAGTAAGCAAGAAAAGCTTATTCGTTTACAAGTGCTTTTTTTCCGTGCACCTCATGATGGCAAGCTAGCAGATGCGTTAGCGGTAGGGTATCTCGAAGAAAGCCTTTTTCAAGAAGCAGTGAATACTTATTTAGATGCACTTCGTTTGAATGGAGAAACAGCTCCAAGGCTTGTAGGATACGGTTTAGCATTGGTTGGTTATGAAGGGGGAGTGATAACGCAAGAAGCGCAAAATGCTTTTCAAAAAGCAGCAGATTTAGCGCCAACAGATTTTTATCCACGTTTATTGTTAGCCGATGCATTGCATCAAGCAGGAAAAACTGCACAGGCAGTGCAATTTTTACAAAGCTTTCTTGATACAATGCCTGAAAATTTTTCAGGACAATCACGTGTTAAAAAAATGATGATTCAGTTACGTGATTTATCGAGTAAGCATACAAAGAAAAGAAATCTTGCACCTATGTAGAAGATGTGCAAAGCTCTTAAAAAATAAAATATTGATACTTAATTATAACGTATTTAAAATTTTTTCGCAGAGTGTCTATGAACAGTCAATCTTTAAAGAATTCTGCCTCATGGAAGGTTATTTTAGAGCAGCGAAAAAAAAAGCGCTTACTGATCATATTATTATGTTGTTTGGTTATGACAATTGCAGCAAGTCTCATAGTGTATGCAATGCGTCATGCGGTCAGTTTTTTTAGAATGCCCTCTGAAATTACAAGAGAAGATATTTTAACGGAGCGCCCTTTGCGTTTGGGTGGCTTTGTTGAAAAGGGAACTGTTCAATATGTTGGAGAGAGAGGCGTTGTTTTTTTTGTAACGGATAACAAAAAACATGAAAAAGTAGTTTTCAATGGTGCCTTACCGGATCTTTTTCGTGAAGGTCAGGGGGTGATCGTAGAAGGGCATTTCGATAAACAGGGCTTTTTTATAGGGATGCGTATTTTAGCAAAACATGATGAAACTTATATGCCTAAAGAAACAGCTGATCGTTTGAAAAAACATTACATTATGGAGAAATAATTCGATTGTGCTTGTCGAACTGGGTCATATTTTTTTAGCTGCAGCATTTTCAGTAAGCTTATTAGGGGCATTTTTACCTGCTTTAGGTTTTTGGTGGAGAGAGCGTTTGTTAATGCAAACAGTTGTTCCTCTAACATATATCACTTTTACATTACTGCTTTTATCTTTTTTAGTGATAATTTATGCTTATGTCGTATCTGATTTTTCTGTTTTGAACGTTGTTGAGAATTCTCATTCAGAAAAACCGATGCTCTATAAAATTACAGGTGTTTGGGGCAACCACGAAGGCTCTATGTTGTTATGGGTTTTAAGTCTTGCTTTTTTTAGCGCATTGATGGCTTTTTTTAGCCAACATTTGCCAGAAGATTTTAAGACGCTTGTTTTAATTTGCCAAAGTTGGATTACAACTGCTTTTCTTTTATTTATTCTTTTTGTATCCAATCCATTTTTACGCGTGAATCCACCAGCATTGCAGGGAAATGGTCTCAATCCTCTTTTACAAGATATCGCATTAGCAATTCATCCACCGCTACTTTATTTAGGTTATGTCGGTTTTTCACTTTGTTTTTCTTTTGCCGTTGCGGCATTGATTATGGGACAGGTTGATAGAATTTGGGCGCGTGGGATTCGTCCGTGGCTTTTACTTGCTTGGTGTTTTTTGACATTGGGTATTATGGTTGGCTCTTATTGGGCTTATTATGAGCTAGGATGGGGGGGGTATTGGTTTTGGGATCCTGTTGAAAATGTTTCGTTTATGCCGTGGCTTTCAGGAACGGCTCTTTTACATTCTGCTCTTGTTCTCGAAAAACGAGAAATATTGAAAAGTTGGACTCTGTTTTTAGCGCTGCTTACTTTTTCCCTTTCTCTGATGGGAACTTTTCTTGTGCGTTCTGGGCTTTTAGTTTCTGTTCATAGTTTTGCTGTTGATCCAGCACGCGGGCAAGCAATTCTTGCTCTTTTATTTTTTTTTACGGGAGCTGCTTTTCTTCTTTTTGCTTTGCGTACCCCTATTTTAAAAACAGAAAGATTTTTTCAACCAATTTCACGTGAAGGGTTTATTGTTTTAAATAACTTGTTACTGACAACAATAACAGCAACAGTATTGATTGGTACGCTTTATCCTTATTTTATTGAGATATTAACAGGGCAAAAAATTTCTGTAGGGGCTGCTTTTTTTAATCTTACCTGTGGACCGCTAATGGTTTTGCTGTTGTTGTTTGTTCCATTTGGGACAATGATGGCATGGAAACGCGGTGATTTTCTTGCAGTTTTTGAACGCTTGTGGTTTGTTTTTGTATTGGTTGGTATCGTCTGTTTTATAATATTCTATGCGACATCTGTGCGTGATATTTTTGCAGTTTTAGGGATTGGGCTTTCAGCGTTTGTTTTTTTAGGCAGTTTAGCGGATCTATGGGGAAAGAGTGGATATGGCAAGAGAGCTTTTTCAGTACGCGTTAAGAGATTTCTTGGATTGCCATGGTCTACTTTTGGTGCAGCAATAGCACATATGGGATTAGGCGTTACATTATTTGGTATTGTTTGCGTAGCAAGTTTTGGGCAAGAACGTATTTTAATCATGAACGAAGGGGATAGGGTGACGATAGCGGATAAAACGCTTCATTTTGATGCAGTGTATGATGGTGTTGGTTCGAATTATTCGACAATGGAGTTTTATTTTAAAATATATGAAAATAAAAACATTGTAGGTCATGTAACAGCCTCAAAGCGATTTTATTCAAGCCAAAATACATCAATAACAGAAGTTGGTCTTAAAAATCATGGCTTATCACAGCTATATATTGTACCGGGACATATTGATAATCGGGGTCTCGTTGTGCACGTATGGTGGAAGCCTTATGTAATATGTATTTGGTTAGGGGCATTCATGATGGCTATGGGGGGATGTCTTTCTCTTTTGGGGTATTGGTTTCGCATTGGCATGTACAATAGGGTAGTGCTTGCTTTAAATTTTTGGAAAAGACATTGAGATGAAAAAAATTCTTTGGATTGTATTTTTTTTAATTGCAACGTTTCCTTTTCGATTAGCAATAGCAGTAGAGCCGGATGAGATTTTAAAGAATAAGATTCTTGAAGCGCGAGCACGCCATATTTCATCGCATTTACGTTGTCCTGTTTGTCAAAATCAATCAATTGATGATTCAGATTCTGCTTTAGCACGTGATTTACGGCTTTTAATTCGGGAAAGGCTAAAAATGGGCTATAGTAATCAGCAAGTCACTGACTTTCTTGTTGAGCGATATGGTGAATTTATTCTCTTGAAACCACCATTGAATAAGATAACTTGGTTTTTATGGTTCTCGCCTTTGATCATTATTATCATTGGCGTAAGTATTATATTTTTCCACTTCAAACGAAATAATCATGAGTTATGTGAATGAAAAAGAACAGTCAAAAATGTCATTGCATTAAAAAAAATGTTACATAAAAGAAAAAAATCAGATCATCTGCAATGAGCAGACAATCTTATTGTAATTATATTAGGGAATACTGAAACCTTACAAAACTTTAATAATTTAGACAGAAAACGGTAAGGTCTGGTATTTTATAAGTGATCGGAATTGAAATAAAGGTATGATTGAATAGGAGCATAGAATAAATGGTTAAAAAGGCTTTCTTTAAAACATTTGTCGCAGTGAGTTTTTCTGCGATATTGGAAAGTGCACTGTTTTTTAGTGGATGTACATCAAGCTTGTGGATGACAAAGGCTCATGCAAGTTCTGTATTTACTTCGTTAATGCAACAACAGGGATTTGCCGATATTGTTGCTCAAGTGAAACCAGCCGTTGTAGCAGTACAAGTAAAGAGCAATAAAAAGAAAGAAGATAGGTTCTTTAGCAACTTTTTTAGTGGTCCAGGACTTGATCAATTACCAGATCAGCATCCTTTAAAAAGATTTTTTAAAGAGTTTTATGATTTTGATAAACCTAAAAATAAATTTCCGCACCAATCGCAGAGACTCCGTCCTGTTGCTTTTGGATCGGGTTTTTTTATTTCGTCTGATGGTTACATTGTGACCAATGATCATGTGATTTCTGACGGAACAAGTTATACTGTTGTTCTTGATGATGGTACAGAATTGAACGCAAAGCTCATTGGGAAAGACCCCAAAACCGACCTTGCCGTATTAAAAGTGAATGATAAAAGAAAATTTTCTTATGTTGATTTTGGTGATGATTCAAAGCTTCGTGTTGGGGATTGGGTTGTTGCCATTGGGAATCCATTTGGTCTTGGTGGAACTGTGACAGCAGGTATTGTTTCTGCACGTGGACGTGATATTGGCACTGGTGTGTACGATGATTTTATTCAGATTGATGCTGCTGTTAATAGAGGAAACTCTGGTGGTCCAACGTTTGATCTTAATGGAAAGGTTGTTGGGGTTAATACAGCAATTTTTTCTCCTTCTGGAGGAAATGTTGGGATTGCTTTTGCTATTCCAGCAGCGACTGTAAAACAGGTTGTACAACAACTTATTGAAAAAGGTTCAGTTCAACGTGGTTGGTTAGGTGTTCAGATTCAGCCGGTAACAAAGGAGATTTCCGATTCAATAGGATTGAAAGAAGCCAAAGGTGCTTTGGTTACTGATCCGTTAAAAGGACCGGCAGAAAAGGCTGGTATTAAAGCGGGTGATGTAATTATTTCAGTGAATAATGAAAAAGTTGCTGATGCGCGTGAGCTGGCGAAACGTATTGCAAATATTAAACCAGGAGAAATGGTAACCATAGGGATTTGGAGATCAGGTAAGGAGGAGAGTATAAAGGTTAAACTCGCTTCAATGTCTGAAGATGAAAGTAAGAAAGAGACTTCAAAATATTCAAATGGACAGAGTGATTTAGATGAAACATTGGAAGATTATGGTTTGATTGTTATGCCTTCTGATGATGGTGTAGGGGTTGTCGTAACGGATGTCGATACCGATTCAGATGCTGCAGATAAAGGGATACGCCCTGGTGATATCATTGTGACAGTAAATAATAAACCAGTTAAACGAGTCTCTGATATTATTAACACAATCAAAAATGCTCAGCAGTTAGGACGAAAGGCTATACTCTTACAAGTGCGAACAAATGATCAAAATCGTTTTGTTGCTCTTCCAATTTTCAAAAAATAAAGCTTTAGTTGTAGGACAAATATTTATTAAACATTTGTCCTACAACATAATAAAATAATGGAGATACGTTTTATGAAGATACTCGTTATTGAAGATGATCATGAGACGGGGCATTATCTCGAAAAAGCATTTTTGGAAGTAGGGCATTCTGTTGATGTTGCTTATGATGGAGATACGGGATACGCTTTAGCAACCACGGAAAATTATGACGTTATGGTTGTTGACCGAATGCTTTTGCATCGTGATGGTCTTTCTATTATTGCTGAATTGCGCGCTAAAGGCAATGAAACACCGGTTCTTATTCTGTCTGCTTTAGGGCAAGTTAATGATCGTGTAACGGGGCTGCGTGCAGGGGGAGATGATTATTTGACAAAGCCTTATGCTTTTTCTGAACTTCTTGCGCGTGTTGAAGTTTTACAACGGCGGAAAAATCCTAAAGAAGCAGAAACTGTTTACTGTGTAGGTAATCTTGAGCTTGATCGGTTAGCACATACGGTAAAACGAGGTGATAGAAACATTCTATTGCAACCACGAGAGTTTCGTTTACTTGAATATTTGATGCGTTATGCGGGGCAGGTTGTTACACGCACTATGCTTTTGGAAAACGTTTGGAATTACCATTTTGATCCACAAACGAATGTCATTGATGTCCATATCTCTCGTTTGAGAGCCAAAATTGAAAAAGATTTTGATGTTCCCCTTCTCCACACAGTGCGTGGAGCTGGATATATGCTGAAAGTACCAGATAACAAAGCATGAATCGTTTGATTAATATAATGCGCACGACGGCGCTAAGGCTTTCAGCACTTTACATTTTATTGTTTGGATTGGTGGCAACAGGACTTTCTATTTATATGACGGCATTTTCTGCTTCATTGTTAACAGAGCAAACTGAACAGGCTTTACATGAAGAATTAAAGTATATTGAAAATGCTTATAATTATGGGGGATTATCCTTATTAATGCGCACTATTGATTATCGTTCAAGACAACCAGGAGCATTTCTTTATCTTGTTACAGATTCTATGGGGCGTATTTTAGCAGGAAATGTAGCACGTATTGAATTAGGTCTTTTGAATCAGAGTGGTTTTATTTCTACCTCTTTTTTGTATTCCCGTTTTGGAGAACATGGCAAAACAAGTGAACATCGCGCTTTGGCGGTCATTGTTGATTTACCTAATGCTATGAAGATTCTTATAGGACGTGATTTGGATGAGCCAGAACGTTTTGCTGTTGTTATTCGCAAAGCTGTGATCATTGCACTTGCTGCAATGGTTGGAGGCGCTTTACTCATATGGTTTTTTGTTGGCAGGAGAGCTTTACAAAGGATTGATCATGTAACGGCTGCATCACAGCGCTTGATGGATGGTGATTTCAGTGGGCGTTTACCTGTTTCTGGAGTAGGGGATGAGTTTGATCGATTGTCAACCAATCTTAATGTTATGTTAGACCGCATTGAAGAGTTAAATATTGGTTTACGTCAAGTATCAGATAATATTGCTCATGATCTGAAAACGCCGTTAACGCGTCTTAGAAATCGCGCTGAAGAAGCGCTTTCAGGAAATAAGACAAAGCTTGAATATCGTCAGGTCCTTGATAGGGTTATTGCAGAATCAGATCAACTTATTTGTACGTTCAATGCGATTTTAATGATTTCACGTATTGAGGCCAGCAGTGCAATTGAACATCTTGAAATGATGAATATGAAACTGATCCTTGAGGATGCTGTTGAGCTTTACGAACCTTTTGCTGAAGAGTCAGGTGTTTTACTTCAGTTGGGAGATATATTTGATAAAGAGCTAAAATTGAATCGTGAGCTTGTTGCGCAATCAATTTTTAATCTTATAGATAATGCAATTAAATATGCGCCTAAAGGTGGAAGGCAAGCGAAGGTTTGCTTATCAATGGAATATCGTGATGAACATTTATTAGTTGTTGTGAGCGATAATGGACCAGGAATAGCAGAGGATAAACGTGAAAAAGTGACAGAACGATTTGTTCGTCTTGAAGAAAGCCGCACACAACCTGGGTTTGGGATTGGTTTAAGTATAGCAAAAGCGGTTATGAAGCTTCACGGGGGTGAATTGTTACTTGAAAATGCAAATCCAGGGCTTAGGGCTGTTTTGTTATTTCCTTAAAGATATTTTTCTTCACTTTCATACGTAACAACTATTTTAAAAGTATAAAGCAATAGAAAGGAAAGCAAAATGCTTTTCAAGGGAGCAGAGACGAAACAAGCTTTTTTAAAAACACAGCTTTTCCCTTTATGTCCTCTCGATAAAAGTGGTTCCCAATGGTTAAAAGACATGGAAGAACAAGCAAGGAAAGAAGGTTTAGAATCGCTTGTTTCCATCATTTCAGAGAGTGGAACGCAGATTGATTTTATCAGTTCGGTTATGACCTTATCTCCTTTTTTGCGTGAGGTTTTAATTGCCAACCCATCATATCTTAGTGCTTTATTAAATGTTGATATAGAAACAAGGCTGAGCGAAATTATAGATGATATTACAGCTATTGATAAAGATGAAGCTATAAATGAAACTTCATTGATGGCTGCTTTAAGGCGCAAAAAACGAGAAGCGCATGTTCTTATTGCTTTAGCTGATTTGGGTGGTGTTTTTACTTACGAAGTTTCATGTGCTTGGTTGACACGTTTGGGCGAAGCAGCATTAAGTGTAGCACTACGTTTTCTATTAAGAGAAGCGCATGATCATGGTAAGATCAATTTATTAAGCCGTGAGAATCCAGAAAAAGACTGTGGTTTAATTATTTTAGGGATGGGAAAGTTAGGAGCAGGGGAACTTAATTATTCTTCTGATATTGATCTTATTGTTTTCATTGATGAAACATCACCTCATATTGGTAATCTTTCTGAAAGTGTTGACGTATTTTCTAAAATGGTACGCCGATTAATCCGTATCATTCAAGAACGCACTGCGGAAGGATATGTTTTTCGTCTTGATTTTCGTCTTCGTCCAGATCCAGGTTCAACCCCTTTGGCCTTACCAGTAAGGACTGCATTGCGTTATTACGAAGGGCGTGGGCAAAATTGGGAACGAGCAGCCATGATTAAAGCACGTCCAGTTGCTGGTGATAAGAGGGCAGGTTTTAACTTTCTCAAAGAGCTTTTTCCCTATGTGTGGCGGAAATATTTAGATTATGCTGCTATTGCTGATATTCATTCGATCAAACGTCAAATTCATGCGCATAAAAATTACGGTCAAATTGCAGCTTATGGGCATAATATAAAGTTAGGTCGTGGTGGTATTCGTGAGATTGAGTTTTTTGTTCAGACACAGCAGCTCATTGCTGGTGGACGTTTTCCTCAATTACGTGGACGTCAGACAGTTGCAATGTTAGCAGAACTTCACACGCTTGGTTGGATCAGTGAGAAAACGAGAAATAGCCTTATAAAAAGTTATGCTTTTCTTCGAAATGTGGAACATCGTATTCAAATGCTTTTCGATGAACAAACACATCTTCTTCCAAATGATACTGCTCAATTCACGAGTGTTGCCTATTTAATGGGTTATCAAGACAGTAGCAGTTTTATCCGTGATTTATTAAAAACACTTCAGATTGTTGAAAAACATTATGCTGCACTGTTTGAGAATGAGCAAGAACTTGGTTTAGAAATTGGTAATTTAGTTTTTACCGGTGAAGAAGATGATCCGGAGACATTAATAACGTTAAGCCGTTTAGGCTTCGAAAGAGCAAGTGATATTTGTCGTATTATGCGCACGCTCCATTTTGGTCGTTATAAAGCAACGCAATCAGCCGAAGCACGCGAGAGATTAACGGAATTAACACCAGCTCTTTTGAAAGCTTTTGGTGGGACAAAACGAGCTGATGAGGCGATGTTGCGTTTTGATGGTTTTTTACAGGGCTTACCTTCAGGAATTCAGCTTTTTAGTCTTTTGCAGTCTAATCCTTCTCTTTTGGATATGCTTGTCCTTATTATGGGGGCTGCTCCACGTCTTGCAGAAATTATTGCACGCAGGTCCCATGTTTTTGATGGAATGTTAGATCCGAATATTCTTTCAGAATTACCGACCAAAACGTACTTAGAAAAACGGCTTGAATATTTTCTTGAAAATGTTCTTTCTTATGAGGAAATTCTTGATCATTTAAGGATTTTTGCAGATGAACAACGTTTTTTGATTGGTATTCGAATTTTAAACGGTACAATTACAGGAGAAAGAGCGGGTTTTGCTTTTACTGCGCTTGCTGATCTTATGATTACAAAAACATTTGCTACCGTTCAAGAGGAATTTTCTCGTCTTCATGGTCGTATTAAAGGAGGGCGTGTTGGCATATTGGGTATGGGGAAGCTTGGAAGTCGCGAATTAACAGCAGATTCCGATGTTGACCTCGTTTTGCTTTATGAACACGATGATGATGCAGAAATATCTGATGGAGAAAAGCCTCTTTATATCTCTCAATATTATACGCGTTTAGCACAGCGCCTCGTTTCTGCTTTATCCACTCTTACAAGCCAAGGTATTCTTTATGTCGTTGATTTAAGGTTACGGCCATTAGGCAATAAAGGACCTATTGCTGTTTCTTTTCCATTTTTTAAAAAGTATTATCGCCAAGAAGCATGGATATGGGAATATCTTGCTTTAACAAGGGCTCGAGGCATTGCAGGAGACCCTGATTTTTTACAAAAGCTAGAAAATGAAGTGTGTGCAATTATTGCTATTTCTCGTGATAAGAAGGAAGTTGCAAAAGAAGTATGTGAAATGCGTGCCTTGATTGCAAAAGAAAAGCCGCCAAAAAATCAATGGGATTTAAAAACGATGTCTGGTGGCATTATGGATTTGGAGTTTATTGCTCAATTTTCTCTTATTACGCATGTCATTGAGTTTCAAATTGGAGCGACGACAGCGGATATTTTAGATCACTTACCAAACAGTTTTCTTAATCAGTCATGTATTGCTGATTTACATTATGCCTATCGTCTTTATACAAATTTGAGTCAAATTATACGGCTTTGCTTAAATGATTCTCTTGATCCCAATGACATGCCACCTGGATTAAGTGACCTTTTGTTGAATAGTGTTGGGGAACCTGATTTGCTTCGTGTTGAAAAATTAATTGCAGAAACTGGGCAATTGGTCTGTTCAGTTTTTACAAAAATCATGAAATATTAAAATAATTCTATAAGAATAAATAAAAATTATTAATTCCATTTTTATATATTAATTTTTGTCTTTCATTTCATAGACGCTTGAGAGGGTTAGAGTGAAGTTCTCTACTGTTTTTTCAAGTGTGATGAAAAAATTCTCCATTCTAGGTATCATTCTTTATACAAAAAGCGGTGAGTGATTAATTTAGTGAATCATATTTTTTATGAGCGTTATCTCATTTTTTCAAAAAATTGACATTATAATTATTTATATAATTCCAAGTAATAATGATCAATATGAAGCTATAAAAGCTACTATAGATTAATAGCTTCTGGAAATTATAAATAATATTTAAGCTTTATTTAAAACTAATTTTAATTTTTTAACTGTGTCATTTTTGCTATAGATTTTTTCAAAAAATTGTGAAACGATTTATCATTATTTATGTATCACATTAGCTTTTAGGGGAGCAATTATGATTACAAAGTATTTAGCCTCAACATCTATATTTTCTTTAATTTCAATTTCTGTAGTACAGGCGTCGGATATCGTTATTCCTGAACAACCTGTTCCTGTTATTCCAGCACCTGCTTTGTCTTGGACAGGATTTTATCTTGGAGGACAGATTGGTAACTTTTCAGGTAAAACAACTGCAAGTTATTTAAAACATGAGACAGGGATATGGAATCCAATTGGAAAGGAGAATTTACCTAAACTTTCTGGTTTTATCGGGGGAGTTTATGCAGGTTCCAATATTGATATCGATAATAGTTTTATTATAGGTATTGATACAGATATTATGTGGTTTGGTAAAAAGGATTCTAAAGATGTCAATCTACCGAAAAAAAGTCCAACTGAAGAAACACCAAAACTTGTAGAAAAAACAAGTCTAACAAGAGATTTGCATGAGGAGGATTCGACAACACCTATTAAAGCTGTACGTCATACTTTAAAACAAAAATGGGCTGGTGCTACACGGGTGAGAGTTGGTTTTGCGATTGAGCGTATGATGCCTTATATTTCTGGAGGGATTGCTTATACGCAGCTTCAGAATATTTTTGCGGCAGTAGCTGATAGCAAAAATGGAGAAGTTGATTTTTCTGATTGGTTGCATGATGAAAAAAAGACCATGATTGGTTATACCCTTGGAGGTGGTATTGATTTTGCAATGACTGATAATATTATTGTACGTGCAGAATATCGTTATTCAGATTTTGGCAAAAAGAAGTTCATACAGGATAAATTTGAAATGGGCTACAAGACAAATGATTTTCGTGTGGGTGTAGCTTATAAATTTTAATTTTTTGCAGAATTAAACACTTCAAAAGTCTCATTTTCGAATGAGGCTTTTATTTTTCAGATATGTTCTAGTAAATATCCTTTACTCAAAAGAGCTACTATTTTATTCGAACAATACTTTGATTTGTAAACATAAATTACTTTTTGTCATGTTGAGTGAGAGACCCAAGTGTCATAAGATTTTCTCATTTTAATTGAACCGATCAAAACCATGTCTTTTGCACGTCAAAAAGAGGGGGCGTCGTGAGATAAAAACATTAAAGAAAGAATAAAAATGCTTCTTATGAACCATTTTAAGTGCTAAAGGCTGTCGCTACATTAGGGGGTGGCAAAGTGTGAGATTTTGATACTAGCTTGCTTTTCCATAAACGTGAAGATGGTGTTGCTAAATGGACTTAACATTACATCATTCATAGGTACCGTCGGGAAATGGGTTTGGGTGCTTTAAAAGATGCTTTTTTAAACCAACATGTGAATTGGCAAGCTAATGGCATTTTATTTTATTTGAAAGATTTTTCATACAATCAACTTTTCTGTTTTGCGGTATCGTAAAATATTTTATTTAATAACAAAAAGCTCGCAAAAAAACTCTAAAGAACGTAAAATTACATCCGCAATATAATTCAATAATAAAATAATTATAAAGAGTATTATAAAGTGATTTATAGGAAAAAATAGAGAGAAAATTAGGAATTTATTGAGACATAAAAAACATTATTACCTATGTCTGTTATCGAAATATAATCTATTATTTTCCTAATTTTTTAATGTACGATAATAAATTTCGAGTGAAATAGTAATGGATCATTTCAAATCTATTTACGATAAATCAATCAACATCATTTGTTTATGAATCACAAGTAGGTTGGGTTATTTAAATTATATACTTTAGTTATTATTTGGCTTTTTTAGCCATTGATTTTCAGGTATAGAAGCTGAATGAGCTTCTCTATTATTCTATAAAATATCATCATTGTAATATTATAAGGATTTTACGCATTAGATGCTTTTGGAGGAGTGGATGATGAAATTCAAAGCAGGGTTTATGTGTAGAGCTTTGTGAAGTAAATCACATGCGCAATTAGCAGCTGGAACCCGTGAGACAAGAATCCGAATTATTTATAAATCAGATGTGGTAGAATTTTCGTCCTTTAGAGCGGGAAGGAAGAAAACCGATAAGTTTGTAAAAAGCTAGTCACATAAGTGGGGCAGCAGATGGAACTGTCTGAGAAAAATTGATCTATTGACAGAGAAGGTGAAACTTTATCTTTTAAGGAGAAAAAGGGAAATAAGAATTATGATTTCCAAAGGGATGTGAAATAAAAATGTTTTTATTTTTGGTTGTTTGGGCAACTATGAAGGTGTTTAAAGATTAATTTTTTCAGTACATGCAATCTCGTTTTTGGGGTTGATAATGCTATAACGTTGTAATTGGCAATGCCATTGATTTTGTAAGCGTTCAATGGAAAATAAATTAAAGCCTGCGGGCGGTTTTTTATCACCAAAAGCTTGTGATGCGGAAGGAACACCAACAATAGGAATTTTTTTAATTGGTCCTTCAATGTAATTCAATGTGGGTAAATGAGTATGTCCGTGAAGAATAAGCTCACAACCGTGGTATTTGATAATGTCTAGAAAACGTTTTATATCCCGTAGTTTTTTATGCCAAGACGTTGCCTTTGGAAAGGGGGGGTGGTGAATCATGACGACACGAAAAAGGTTGCGCTGTGCTGCTTCCTTTAAAAAGAGCGGTAAAGTTTGCGCTTGCATTTTACCAAAATAGCCAGAAGCTTGAAAAGGCAATGTCGCAATGGCTGAAGAAGCTGCTATGATGGCAACATCTTTGCGAATGCGCATATAAGGAAAGGCACTTTTTTGAGGGATGTCACCTGTAATCCAAGGTTTAAAGAGAGTGCATGCTTTTTGTAAAGCGCCGCGGACATAGGCATCGTGATTTCCAAATGTCAAAGAAATATCTTGAGGTTTTCCTAGGTTAAGTAGCCAACGATGAGCTTGTACAAATTCTTTATCGAGAGCAAGATTTACAAGATCACCAGAGATCACAAGGTGATCAGGTTTTGTTTTGTTCAAGGCATCTATTAAAGTTTCTAGGACATCTGTTGCCATCTGACTCTTACGTTTTTTTTGCCAGTTCAGATAACCGGTAAGACGTTTCCCAGAAAGTTCAAAAAGGGAAGGTTGCGGGAGAGGGGAAAGATGTACATCCGATATATGGGCAAGATAAAACATAAAAGCTCGTAAAGTATTAAAAACGATTTAAAGAATAAACATAAGATAAGTTAGTGCTTAAAGGCAAGAAAGATTGTAAAATGAAAATTAGCTTGCAAAAAAGAATGTCTCAAGCGGAATGTTCCAAATAGAATATCCCTAATAAAATATCATTGTGTTGTAGATTCACATATTTGTAAAAAAAACATTTCTCAATGCGTTTGAGCTAATTTCACGATGGTACTCGATATTATAATTGAAAGCTTCTGTGAACTATATAGGGCTTACTGTACACTACCATCTCTACACTTATACAAGGTGCAAATAAAAAACATCATACTATTTTCCCCCAATTTTATGAAAATCCTTGCTTTGCTTTAAGAGGATTCATAAGAGGTATTTCACTCTTTTCTTCAATGGTTTCTATCCATACAGCATCCCTTCTAATAATACGCAAGAGAATGTTTTTTATTGTTTTAATATGAGGATATTGGAAATAAGGAGAATTCCACTGTATTTTGAGTTATAAATCAATACGTTATCTAATTACAAAAGACAAGTAAATACGTAAAAAGATAAGCTGAATTTTAAAACTATTATACGAAATCTCAGACTTTTTAACGGCCTTCATAATACCACATGCTGCTCAACAGTAAAAGGCAAGCAAGCAGTGCAAAAAAACCAGAAAATATCGAAAAATAAAAGGTATTGATTAAACGGGTTTCTGTTGCTTCTTTCAGAACAATTGAATGTGCTGGGGAAGAGGACGGACTTGTTTTTGATTGAATCAGCTTAAATGGAGGAAGATGAATGTTTTCTTTTCCTTCAGGGTGTAAACGTCCGATGTAGCCACCAGTGTGCTTAATAATGGGGGCTAGTTTTTCTTGTGTTGAAATCAAGTCAAACAACTCAAGATTATCGAGCATCCCTACAGAAGAAAGTATTGTTAAACCGCCATTTTTAATGTTAAAAATTCCTGTCTCATCAGTGGTCACAGTTGCAGTAAAAAGGCCTTCTTTCTCTTTGGTCAGAGTAATATTTTCTTTTTTTCCAGAGGGAAAGATTATTTCAGCGGGTTCTGGATGGTCTTTTAGAGTTTGGCGGCGAATTGTTAAATGATGATGGCTGCTGGTCGCACTTAATTTTTCTTCCTCAAGTTCTGGTTCTTTCATGAGCCAATGGGCAATACGACGATAAAGAGCAGCATAAGGACCACCGCCTTCGAAACCTCGTGCCCAAAGCCAACTTTCATCAGAAAGCAACATACCTACACGTCCTTTATCAACATGCGAGAGAAGTAAAAGTGGTTGTTCATCCGCTCCTTTCATGAGGGCGATTCCGTTATTTATGTTTTGAATAGCAATTTGTCGCAACCATTGCCCCCATTGAGAAGCGGGAAGGTTAAGTGTTGCAAGACCCCTTGTGACAGGATGGCGCTCACCTTCTTTGGTTAATGTGGGGCGAAAAGGTTTTTCAATAATAGTTCCATTGGGCAATGCCGGTAGAATGCTTATTAAAGGTGTTTTCGCAAGTGAGTTTTTTTGGGTAAATTCAGGTCCTGTTACCATCAACAATGCACCCCCCTTTTGTACATATTGGGCGATATAATCATAATAGATTAAGGGGAGAACAGTAGAGTGCTGGTAGCCATCAAGGATGATGAGATCAAAGTTATTAATTTCTTCAACAAAGAGTTTTCTTGTGGGAAAGACCACTAAGGATAATTGGCTTGAGGGCGTATTATCTGCTTTGGTGGGGGGACGCAAAATAGTAAAGTGAACAAGATCAATATTGGAGTCACCCTTCAAAAGGTCTCGCCATGTCCGTTCTCCATTATAAGGAGCACCTGAAATAAGAAGAACGCGTAAATTTTCTCTGATTCCTTCAATAATTGTTATGGCGCGGTTGTTTTCCAAGCTTAGTTCACCTTTGTGTGGATCAGTTATAACTTGGATAATATTTTTTTCAGCATGAGGAAGGGTAATTTCAGTTTGAAAAATCACGCCAGGAGTTACAGAATAATGGCCAATGTCTTGTCCATTGACGCTTAGTGTAATATTTACTTTCTGTGATATTGTTTTTTTGGCGGGGCCTTTATCTTCTACCAAAATGGAGAGCGTTTGTGGTTTGTTGACAAGGGCAAAGCGTGGAGGAGAAATAAACTTGATTTGGCGATCAAATTCATCTGAGTATCCTGTAATCAGGGCATTGAGAGGTGCTTCATGATGAAGATCTGATAGGTCAGGGATGTCATGCACTTGTCCATCGGTGATAAAAATGGTTCCTGCATAACGAGAGAACGGTATATCAGATAATGCTTGTGTTAAAGCTTCAAACAAATTCGTTGAGGGTGCATATTGATTATCAGCAAGTTTCCCAGCTTCAATAAAGCGTGGTTCAAATTGTGGATAATGCGCCAGTGTTTCGACTAATTGCCTGCGCGCTTCATCACTATCATTTGTACGTGTTCCAAATGATTGGCTTTTGCTGCGGTCAATGACAATGCCTACTGTGCTTTTCAGTGGTTCGCGCTGTTCTTTTATGATCATTGGATTGAGCAAAGCAAGGATAAGGGCGCTTAATGCCATCAGACGAAATAAAGAACCTTGCCGTTGCGTAACAAGACCAACAACGACAAAAAGAATCGATATTCCGCTTAAGAGCAGAATCCAAAAGAGTGGTAAAAAAGGCTGAAAAGTGAAAAATGATATCATTGCCTTCTTTCTCTTTTAAAGCGTTCCAAGAGTGCTGGAACATGCACTTGATCCGCTTTATAGTTTCCTGTAAGCACATAAAGGACAATATTTAAACCTGCACGAAATGCCCATAGACGTTGCATTGGATCATTGGGAACAAGGGGATATTTCCATGCCCCTTTTTCATCGAGTGCCCAAGCCCCAGCAAAGTTATTTGCGGTGATGAGAAGGGAGCTTACGTTATCGCCGTTGGCAAGAGAGTTTTTATTTTTTTTGTTTGTTGATGAGGATTCAACCCATAAAGGTGAACCACGGTAGAGACCAGGAAAATCTGGCATAATATAAAAAGAACGTGCAACAACATGATCTGTTGATGCTGGCTCAATGGATGGAATATTTAACTCTTTTAAGATATCTCGTAATCTTTGCGTTTCTGGAGTAGCGTCTCCTTCAAGATTAAGATTGCTCTTTATCTGATCGCGCGTGTCAAATAAAATTGTTCCCCCATGTTTCATAAAGTTATTTATTTTTTCAAGGCTTTTGGGGGTTGGTATAGGACTCTTAACATCAATTGGCCAGTAAATAAGAGGATAAAAAGAGAGTTCATCTTTATCGAGATCAAGTGCTGTAACAGAGCCAAGGGTAAGCATTGTGCGCTCTGCGATAAATTGACTTAACGCTTCTAGACCACTTTTACTCGTTGTATCAATTTCATGATTATTGGTTATAACATAGGCAAGATGTGTTGCGCCAGCAGCTTGTACACTATCATGATGATTTTCTTTCGTTTGTGCATGAAGAGTTGGATCATATGAAAACAAGGCAATAAGACTTATAAAGGGGACGAGAAACATATTACGCCGTTTCATGAAAGAAAAAATATCTCCCATCCATAAAATGAGAAAATTGTCAAAGGCGAATAATAAGATGGCTAATCCTAAAAGTGGACCGATAAGATTTTTTTCTTTTGTATCGTAAGATAAAGGGCTTTTATTAAGAGAAGTTGGCAATGATGATTGTTTCATCAAGTGCGACGAATGAGTTAAGAGATTGAGTGCATAAAAATTGTTTTTGGCACCATAAAGTCCTGGGGGAGTATGGTAGGAAGGATGGGGTGGATTTTGAGAGTCAAAGATCAAAGGAACAACATCAGAGGGTGGTACTTGTAATTGTCCGTCAACGGCTATAGTTCGCCAAGGGTTTTGTATCACTGTTCTTTTTTCTCTGTGTGTTAGGTTTGTGTTTTCGTTAGAACCTAATGTGATTAATTTTTGCAGCATTTGTGCAAAAAAGCCAGAAAGAGGAAGGTTAGACCATGTTGGGTCAGGAGCAACATGAATGAGAATGAGGGTTCCTTTACCACGTTTTGCTGCGGTAACAAGAGGAGTTCCATCCGAAAGGCTAAGCCACGTTTTTTCAAAAAGATCTGGGGTTGGTTCTGCGAGGATTTGGCGCGAGACAGTAACATCTCCTGGAAAGGGAAGACCAAAGAAAAAGCTATTTTTTGCAAAAGGGGCAAGCTTTTGTGGTTTTGTCCAAGACATAATACTTCCAAGGGAACGTTGACCTGGGCGCAGTGGTATCGGAAGAAGGTTATCGTAATGTTCTGCGCTACTGAGTTTTTCTCCTGCAAAGCGGATGAGTGTTCCCCCTTTATTCACAAAATCAGAAAGTTTTTTTTCTGCTTTTGGGGGTATGTTAACAATGTCACCCATAATCAAAACAGATGGATTTTGTTTAAGCAAATGATCAATATCCGTTGAAAGTTCTCTTCCACCGGCTGTTATAAGCTGTGTATGACCTTGTAAGGCTTTGATAATGTAATAAAATGGAGCAAGTAAAGGCTGTGCCATTTCATTGGTATCGGGTGAGAGAAGAGCAACACGGCTTATCCTGTTATGGCTATCTACCAAGAAGGTTGCAGCAGCATGGTTTTGATTGTTTATTTTTATCCAAGCGATATCATTGCGTAGTTCAAGTGGTACATTAAAAGGAACAAGTGCTGTTGTTTCTCCTTCAGAGAACTTGTTCGTAAATTGACCGAGAAGTTGATTATTTGAATCGTAAAGGCTGAGTATAGCGGGAGTATTACTGTGTGTTGTTGAGCGGATAATACGCGCGCCCATGTTTCCATTGTTATTTTCTATGGATGTTATGCCGGTTAAATCGGAAATATCAGTCAAATACCACAAGAAGTTTCTAGGTTTTAATTCTTCAAGAAGAGCAAAAGCTTGCTCATCTTCATTTGTTTGTAATCCATCACTTAAATAAGCAATATCAAGAGGTTTTCCTTTGGTTCTTTCGCTGAGTTTTTTGAAGGCATGCACACGGTTGACAGGCCAAGGACGCGGTTGCAAATGCATTAAATGCTGTTTTATAATCTTGGCTGGTTGGGGCTCTATATTGGAGATATTATTTTCAGCCGTTGCAACAAGATAAATATTTTTTTGCTGTTTTTCTGCCTGTGCAAGGAGCATTTCAGCGATAGAGATGCGCTGTTTCCATTCTTTTACAGAAACCCAACCATTATCAATAATGAGTGCAAGGGGTTGAGATCCGGAAAAGCTTATTGGTTTTTGATTCCAAGTGGGGCGTGCTAGAGCTATGATAACAAGTGCCGCTATGGTTAAACGCAACAAGAGCAACCACCAAGGTGTATGTTTTGCTGTTTCTTGTTGATGAGTTGGTTTGGGTAAGAAGCGAAAAGGGGGAAAAAGCTCTTTACGCGGAGATGGAGGAGTTATCCGCAACAGCCACCAAATGACCGGTAGGAACAAAAGCCCTAGTAACAGAAAGGGAGCAGCAAAACTCAAAGTGCCCTCCTTTTTTGCAATGGAGAGTCGCTCATTGTATTTGCAAGATGAAAAATGGTCTCTGTTAAAGGTTGATCTGTTGTACTAACGTGATAAGACCATCCTTGGCGTGCGCAAAAATTTACCAATTCTTGTCGCCTTGCGTGATATAGTTTACAATAGCTCTTACGAAGATCTTCTGCTTTAGTGGAAACATGTTTCTCTTTCGTTTCGGGATCCAAAAATTCTGTGTGACCTGTGTAGGGAAAGCTTTCTTCTGCGGGATCAGAAATTTCAATTAAATGCGCTGTCACTTGTTTTGTAGTTAAAACGGTTAAATATTGGATGATTTTTTCAGGATAGTCGAGAAAATCACTCATTATAATGACATGTGAAAAGCGTGTAATCGTTGAAAAATCCGGAAATAAATTTTCATCTGAATGATTTTCTAAAGCAAAGGCTATTCGTTCTACGACATTGGATGTCATTGTGGGGGACATTAAGTTAGGAATAGCAATATGTTCGCCACTGCGTGCAAGAAGGGATGCCAAGGTAAGGGTAAGAATAATGGCATGATTACCTTTAGAGATTTTAGAAAAGCGCGAACAGTAATGCATTGATGCGCTCTGATCAGGACAAAGCCAAACGGTTTGTGTCGTTTGCCATTCGTGTTCGCGCAGATACGTATTTTCATCACGCGCTGAGCGACGCCAATCAATGCGGGTAATGGATTCTCCTTCCATATAGGGACGAAATTGCCAAAAGTTTTCCCCATTACCGCTTTTACGTTGTCTGTGCCATCCGGTTATCAGTGTATTAGCGATATGACGCGCTTGTAAAAGGAAATATGGCATTTTGCCAGTATCCTTATGCAGTTCATTTGCCAGCGACAATGGAGGCTTTTGTAAAACTTTTTTGCCAAGTGCCATTCAAAGAGCATCTTTCACAAGGTTATTGATAATATCTTTTACGGTTATATCTTCAGCACGGGCAGAAAAATTAAGAGCCATGCGGTGTTGTAATACAGGATAGGCCAATGCTTCAACATCATCAAGTGAAGGGGCTAAGCGTCCATAATAAAGAGCACGGGCGCGAACACAAAGTGAAAGGGCTTGTGATGCCCGTGGACCAGGTCCCCAAGAAACATAAGTATTAGCAAGGCTATTGTCTTTATGAGGGCGAGATGAGCGGACAATTTTTAAAATAGCTTCGATCACACTTTCTGAAAGAGGCATTTTGCGAACGATATTTTGAATTTTTTGCAATTTTTTGCCGGATAAAATTGGTTTTGCATTTGATTTTTTTTCTTTTGTTGTTTCTAAAATAATCCGTCGCTCTGTTGTGAGGTCAGGATAGTCAATATCGATTTGCATCAAAAAGCGATCCAGTTGTGCTTCAGGAAGTGGATAGGTCCCTTCTTGTTCGAGAGGATTTTGCGTTGCAAGAACATGAAAAGGTTGTGGCAAATCATAACGGTTACCTGCAACAGTAACATGATATTCTTGCATAGCTTGTAAAAGGGCTGACTGTGTCCGTGGGGAAGCACGATTGATTTCATCGGCCATGAGAAGTTGCGTAAAAATAGGACCTTGAATGTATCGAAAAGAACGTTTACCGTCTTTATCGGAATCCATAATTTCAGAACCAATAATATCCGATGGCATTAAGTCAGGAGTGAATTGGATGCGTTTTTCATCAAGCCCTAAGACTGTTCCCAATGTTTCAACAAGACGTGTTTTTGCAAGTCCTGGAGCACCGACAAGAAGGGCGTGACCACCAGCAAAAATAGCGATTAAAGCATATTCGATTACCTGATTTTGCCCAAAAATAACTTTGTCAATTTCTTTTTGTAAAATATCCAATTCTTTGTGTGCCGTATCAATATCATCAATAATGACTTGAGCTTCATGATTGATATTGACCTTTTTTATAGAATTGGATGATGGATCATGTTGACTCATATTTCTTCCTTAAGGCGTTTGTCGCAAAAATGGTAATTTTCTCTGCATGATAATGGATATCTTATTGTTTGTAACAGAAAATGAGAAGAAATGAAGTATCATATGCCGTTTTTTTTCATATTCGTATAGAAGAGAAAAGTTTCTTTGGAAGAATAGACGTGCTTTATAAGGGATGTCTTAAAAAATTTGTTTTATGAAGAGAGTTTTTTAAAGCAATGAAGACAACTTTTTTGAAAGGTTAAAGGGTGAATATAAGACAGAACTTCAAACAGGTTGCGTGGTTACAACAAAGTGATATCCAAACACTTCTTCGTGTTTTGTCTGTGGAGGGGGAAGAGGCGCGTATTGTAGGGGGAGCAGTGCGCAATCAACTGCTAGGGCAGCCTATTAGTGATATTGATATTGCAACAACCTGTTTGCCGCAACAGGTTATTGCACGTGTAGAAGAAGCAGGATTTAAAGCTATTCCTACAGGGATTGCTTTTGGTACAATAACAGTAGTTGCTCATTCATGTTCTTATGAGGTTACAACGCTTCGCTGCGATATTGAAACAGATGGTCGTCATGCAAAAGTGGCATTTGGTCGTGATTGGAAAAAAGATGCTGAACGGCGAGATTTTACGATAAATGCGCTTTATTGTGATGCTGCTGGCAACCTTTATGATGATGTGGGAGGTTTGAGTGATATTGCTAGCCGAACAGTTCGTTTTATTGGGGTTGCAGAAGATCGTATTGGCGAAGATTATTTGCGTATTTTACGGTTTTTTCGCTTTTTTGCGTGGTATGGAGCAGGGCGACCTGATGTGCAAGGATTGAAGGCATGTGTTCGTTTAAAACACGGTTTAAAAAAACTTTCTTCTGAACGTATTTGGGCAGAAATGAAAAAGCTTCTTGCGGCGTTTGATCCAACGCGTGCTCTTTTATGGATGCGACAAAGCAGAATTTTGGCACTCATTTTTCCTGAAACAGAACGATGGGGTATTGATGCAATTCACGCATTGGTGAAGACAGAACAGGATCTTGGTTGGAAAGTTGATCCATTGTTACGGCTAGAAAGCCTTCTTCCTCCTGATCCCATGCGTCTTCATGAAATGGCACAGCGCTTGCGTTTTTCTCTTAAAGAAACAACGCGATTAAAAGAATGGGCAGAGTTAGAAATAATAAACCAAAACTGTTCTGATCATTTTGTGCAAAAACTGATTTATTTTCATGGACGACAGCCAGTTTTAGATCAATTATCGTTGTCTGTCGCTGCATCACATCTTGATCATCTGGAAAAAAGTGATGCTTTGCAAAAAGCAGAGGGTTATGTCAAGCTTTATCAATTTGCCCAAAAATGGCAAATTCCAACTTTTCCTATTAATGGTAACGATTTAATAAAGAAAGGTTTTACAAAAGGTGTACTTTTAGGAAAAAAGCTTAAAGAGCTAGAAATGATATGGATTGAAAGCGGATTTTTAATGGATCGTCATGCACTATTAGAAAAAATTGATTTATAATATTTCTGTTTATAAACTCACTGTTGTTTATATTTTTTAAGTCAACATATTAATTTATAATAATCATTATTTATGTGAAATAAGAGTTCACAATATTGTAAGGTTATTTCAAACCTGTTCATATTACATCAATCAAAGTTATTGCCTTACACGTCACAAGTGAGGAAAAATGATTACAGAGAGGAAAAATGTCTCTTATGAATCATCTCAAAGATAAGGATTCTCGAAAATGAGAACGAATAAAGAGAATAGTGGTAGCGGTTTGCACCTTGTATGACCATAAAGAGGGGGATGTTCACTGGATTTTTACTATGAGGAGTATTTAATCATTCATAGGTGGTGATATGAGGTGATATGAAATGGATGTGATGGGCACTAAGAAATGTTTATTTTACCAGCACTTAATTGTTGGAAAATGATAGGCATTATACGCTCTAACTGTTCTTTATATGTTGTATTATTGTTTTTCGTGATAATTTATGTTTTTATAGATTACAGTTTCTTTCATGATAACCAATTTGGCGTAATGCTTCTCCTGTTGTTATGGCTACGCTCATGGCGAGATTTAGAGAGCGTGCCTGTGGTTGCATGGGAATTTTTAATGTGTAATCGGCCGCTTCATGAACATAATCGGGAACGCCAGCTGTTTCACGACCAAAAAGTAAAACATCATTTCTTTGATAGCATATCTGCGTATAGCATGTTTTTGCTTTTGTACTTAAAAGCAACAGGCGGCGGTTAAAGTGTTTCATGGAGCTTATAAAATGTTGCCAATCAATGTGTCGTTCTAAGGAAGCATATTCGAGATAATCCAATCCTGCGCGTTTGAGATTACGATCCGACAGATTAAAGCCTGCAGGTTCAATAATGTGCACATGTAAACCAAAGCAAGCGCTAAGACGTAAAATCGTTCCAGTATTACCAGCAATATCAGGTTGGAAAAGAGCTATATGAAGTGTCATGTTCTCTATAATATGATTTTTCTTTCGACTTTGTAAAGAAGCACCACAATTTATTCGAAAAATATGCTTTGAGAAATACATGTTTTTTACGGTTCATTTTTATTCCCTTTAAATTTCAGGGAAAAAGTTATGTATACAGGTCTGTTTGGGATCAGAGAGAAGCTCCCTATTAGGGACTTCATTTTATTGAGCAATCCATGAAATGAATTGGCTCATTATGTTGAAAAGTGGGATATTTAATGAGGTTAGATCATCAATTTTAATTAAAATCAACAAAATATGCTTTTTATGCAAAAACAGAAGCGAAAAAAATACTCATGCAACCAGTTGGAATTGAGGGAGGGAGAGATGCTGTAAATGTGTTAAAGAAATAACCGATAAGCTCAACTTGTTTACTGAGATATGGTCATAACAAGACTATGTTTCTTTCTTTAGAAGTGTTTATTTACATGCTATCTCTGATTTTCACGGGCGGGGGAGTAATTTTGATTGATTAATATGAATAGGTTTGAAATGAAAAAACCTTACGGTGTTTAGGGATTTCATTCACTCTGTAAAACGATGAATTATCATTATAAAACAGTTTTTTGTATAAACCATACAAATGGCAGGAGTTTTTTACGGGGATGTTTTTATGGTTGAGGTAACGGAGTGATCAAGCATTGTACAATGGGAGAGGGTATGGTAAAAGAATGTTTTAGCAAAGTGTCTCTTTAAGTTAAGGCCATGGGTGAGCAAACGAGGCGGGATTTTCTGTTTTTGGTAACAGCTGTTGCAGGAGCAGTTGGAATGGGAGCGGTTGTGTGGCCTTTTATCCGTCAGTTGCGTCCAGATGAAGCTGTTTTGGCATCTTCCTCTGTTGAGGTTGATCTTTCTGGTATTGAAGAGGGGATGTCAGTAACGGTAAAGTGGCGAGGACAGCCTGTTGTTATTCGAAATCGTACGGCAAAAGAAATTGCTGATGCGCGCGCTACTGAATTGAGACTTCTAAAAGATCGTCAAGCGCGCAATCCTAATCTTGAAGGTGAAAAAGAAGCGACGGATTTTGCACGTTCAGCAGGTAAAGGACGTGAAAATTGGCTTATCGTCATTAATCTTTGTACGCATTTAGGCTGTATAACACTTGGGCAATCTGGGAAATTTGGAGGGTGGTTGTGTCCATGTCATGGGTCTGTTTATGATACAGCTGGAAGAGTGCGGTCGGGTCCAGCTAACTATAATTTGGCTATTCCTCCTTACCAATTTCTTTCTGATACTTTGCTCAAAATAGGATAAGGTTATGACAAGGTTTTCTCCTTATTGTCCTAAAAATGCACTTGCCCGTTGGTTTGATAAGCGTTTTCCTCTTCCTCGTTTTTTTTATAATGCATTTGTGATTTTTCCTGTTCCGCGTAATCTTAATTACTTTTATACATTTGGCGGTATTTTGACCATTATGCTTGTGTCACAGCTTTTGACTGGTATTGTCTTGGCTATGCATTATGTTCCGGATATTCATTTGGCTTTTGAAACCAGTGAACGATTTCGGCGTGAAGGGCAGTTTGGTTGGCTTTTTCGTCCATGGCATTGTGTAGGCTCTTCGTTTTTTTTTATTGCTGTTTATATCCATTTGGCACGTGGACTTTATTATGGTTCTTATAAAAATATGCGAGAAATGGTATGGGTTACAGGTATTTTTATTTATATCATCATGATGGCAATAGCATTTTTTGGTTATGTGCTTGTTTGGGGGATGATGTCTATTTCAGCGGCTTCAGTGATTGCAGGGCTTTTAAAAACGATACCTTTGGTGGGGACATGGTTGCATGAGACACTTCTGGGTGGTTATGTCGTAGGACAACCAACGTTGAATCGTTTTTATGTTTTCCATTATGTTTTATCATTTATTTTGCTTCTTTTTGTGGGGCTGCATATTTGGGCAATTCATTGTGTTGGGCAAGGCAATCCAACGGGTCTTGCTATACAATCAGATAAGGAAACAGTTCCATTTTCGCCTTATGCGCTTATCAAAGATATTTTTGCTATTACTGTTTTTCTCATCTTCTTTGCCTGGTTTTTGTTTTATATGCCCGATTATATGGGGCAGGCTGAAAATTATAGTGTGGCAGATCCTTTAAAGGCACCTCTTCGTGTGGTTCCAGAATGGTATTTTTTGCCTTTTTATGCGATGCTTCGTGCTATAACTTTTGATATCGGTATTTTCTCTTCAAACTTTGTTGGCTTTGTTTTATTCGTCAGTTCGATTTGCATTTTAATTTTTGTGCCATGGTTAGACCGCTCTAAAATATGTTCAGCAAGATATCGACCTGTTTATAAAATTTTCTTTTGGGCGTTGGTTATTGATGTCGTTTTTCTTGGTTGGTTGGGGTCAAGAGAAATAAGTGACAAAATTCTTTTATGGACACAATTGGCTACGGTTTATTATTTTATATTTTTTTTGGTTATTTTGCCGATTTTGCCAGCGTTTGAAAAAAATTGTTCTCTTCCTTCTTCAATTATGCAAGATTTAAAACAGAAAAAAAAGAGACTATGGTAAATGTTTTTGTCGGGCTGGTTGTTATTGTTGCTATGAGTTTTTCTGCTCAGAGTTTAGCGAGTGATGCCTCTGATCAGGAAGAAGGATTTATTTCTTTTCCTTTACAGGTTCCTAAAAAACAAGAATGGAGTTTTTCAGGTCCATTTGGGCTTTATGATAAGGCGCAATTGAGGCGCGGATTAAAGGTTTATAGACAAGTTTGTTCCAGCTGCCATGGGCTAAAATATGTGGCTTTTCGCAATTTAAAAGATCTTGGGTATGATCAAGAACAGATCAAAGCTTTGGCGGGGCAATATGAAGTGCGCGATGGTCCTAATCGAGAAGGAAAATTTTTTAAACGTGCTGGGGTTGCAACGGATTATTTTCCTTCTCCCTTTTCACATGAAGAAGAAGCAAGATTTATTTTGAATAGTGCTTATCCTCCAGATTTGACATTGATAGCACGTGCACGTGGGGTATCTTTGCCGTTTCCTGCTTTAATTACTGATGCATTGACTCATTATGATACAGCTGGTCCAGATTATATTACAGCTCTTTTAACAGGATATCAGAAGGCACCGAAGGAGATAAAAATTGCGAATGGTTATTGGTATAATCCTTATTTTATTGCCGGTAATTCTTTAACTATGGCTCCTCCTTTGAGTGATGGTATGGTTACTTATGAAGATGGAACCCCAGAAATCATTGAACATTATGCGCGCGATGTTTCTGCTTTTTTGATGTGGGCTGCCGATCCTCATATGGAAATTCGTAAAAAAACCGGTTTTCGTGTTATTTTATTTTTAATCATTTTTGCAGGGTTTGTTTATATTTTAAAAAATCGTATTTGGTGTGGTTTAGAAGAAGAATTAGAGAAAGAAATAAAAGACGAAATAAAGAGAAAAGGGTAAAGCGATAAGGCTCAAAAGAGTATAGAGTATAAAGAGCATAAGGAACAAATCTTTTTATGATGCATTGAGGTTTTATAAAGTAAAAGCAAAGTAAAAATGGAGATGTTAAAATGAAAAAAATTGCATGTACTACTCTTATGTCAATTTTGATGGTTTCTAGTACTTATGCTCAGTCTTTTGAAGTGCCTTCAAAACCTGAAATGATCTCTTCGACGGGTATTGTACAGGTGGGGATAGATAAGTCTGTGCGTTATGTGACACCTTTAGCAACGGATTTTGTTGCTTCCAGTCTTATAGGCGCCAATGTATATAATATAGAAGATGAAAATATTGGTGAAGTAAAAGATATTATTTTACGTGAAAATAATATTGCAGGATTTGTTATTGCTGTTGGTGGTTTTCTTGGCATAGGCGAGAGTTATGTGGTCGTTTCTCCAGAAACAATCCAGATGACAAATGATTATGGTAAATGGAAACTTATTACAAATGCGACAAAAGATTCTTTAAAGAACGCTCCAACATTTAAATACGAAGGGCGTTGGACACGCTAATTTTATATTTCTATTCTTTAATGGACCAAGCTGTTGCTATCACAATCATATGCTAGCAACAGTTTTTTTGTTCTAAAAACTCTTGAGAATTTTTGCGACAAGATTCCAAGGAGCTATTACCAAAGTTTTCAAGATAAACTATTAAGACAGAGTGAAGATTTAAGTATTATGTTTAAATAACATGATATCGCCATCTTGCACAATGTATTCCTTTCCTTCATCGCGGGCTTTTCCTGCTTCCTTTGCACCGCTTTCTCCACCCAGAGCAATATAGTCATTATAGCTGATGGTTTGGGCACGAATGAAACCGCGCTCAAAATCTGAATGAATAATACCAGCTGCTTGGGGAGCTTTTGTACCACGCGTAATTGTCCATGCTCGTGTTTCCTTAGGCCCACAGGTGAAGTAAGTAATGAGATCAAGTAAATGGTAACCAGCGCGAATGAGGCGATTGAGACTCGGTTCAAAGAGTCCTAGCGCATTGAGATATTCTGATGCTTCAGCATCACTCAGTTGTGTGATTTCCGCTTCGATAGAAGCAGAAATGATAATGCTTTGCGCATTTTGCTCTGTTGCCATTTTTTCAACTGTTTGGGTAAAGCTATTTCCACGAGCGGCGTCATTTTCGCTTACATTACAAACATAAAGTACAGGCTTGGAGGTTAAAAGATTCAAACTCTTAAGAATGTGGTGTTCATCGGAAGAAATATCTTTGAGTAATAACCGGACAGGGTTTCCCTGTTGCAGTATGTTTAATGCTTTTTCCATAATAGGTAAAATTGTGAGAGCTTCTTTGTCTTTTCCGGTTGCTCGTTTACGGATTTGTATGATTCGTCTCTCAAGACTTTCAAGATCCGCAAGCATGAGTTCGGTTTCAACCGTTGTCGCATCACAAACAGGATCAATACGTCCCTCTACATGGGTAATATCTTCATTTTGAAAACAGCGTAAAACGTGGACAATGGCATCGACTTCGCGAATATTGGCTAAAAACTTGTTTCCTAAACCTTCGCCTTTTGAAGCTCCTCGCACAAGCCCCGCAATATCGACGAAGTTAATGCGTGTAGGAATCATTTCTTTTGAACCAGCGATTGATGCAATTTTTTCCATTCGTAAATCTGGAACAGCAACTTCTCCGGTATTGGGTTCAATGGTACAAAAAGGATAATTGGCAGCCTGTGCAGTGGCTGTTTTTGTTAATGCATTAAAAAGAGTTGATTTCCCGACATTAGGTAATCCGACAATACCGCATTTAAAGCCCATGAGAGTCTTTCTTTTCTATTAATTTTATGGTCAAGATAAAGCTTCCTTTTTATAGCATATTTTCAGAAGAGTTATAGTCCTGGTCTTGCGATAAGTGAGAAAAAAGTCTAAAGTAATAGGTATCTACTTTTTACCTTAGTTCTTCTTACCTTATTGTTCTCCTTAGTTACAAGGATAAGAAAACTTCGAATTAATGTTAATATTGTGCTAAGTTTTTCATGGTATGCAAATCTGCATAAATAATTAATCGGAGAAAATAGAAGAGTGTTATCTCGTTGTGCCTTTTTAATTGCAGCACTTTTGGCTTTGGCTGGATGTGCTACACGTCAGTCAGATATGTCATCGGTACCTTTTCAACAAGTTCGATACATTCCACCAGAAATACAGGCTTTGTATGGTCCTGTAACGAATGAGACCTATTCGTTACCTGCTGTTGATCTTGCGACAATTGATCCAAAATATTGGCGACAAGAGGTGATTTATTATACATCTTATGCGCCTGGAACATTGGTTATAGATACGCAAGAGTGTTTTCTTTACCTTATTGGTGAAAATGGAAAAGCTTTGCGTTATGGGATTGGTGTCGGTAAAGAAGGCCTAGCATTTGAAGGTGAGGGGGTTATACAGCGCAAGCGTCGGTGGCCAAATTGGGCTCCTACTGCAGCTATGATGGCTCGAGAACCAGAACGTTATGGTCATCTTGGGAAAGGAATGCCACCAGGGCCCGATAATCCATTAGGTGCGCGGGCACTTTATTTGTTCAAAAATGGGAAAGATACACTTTTCCGTATTCATGGCTCACACGAATCGTGGTCAATTGGGCGTGCTATTTCAAGTGGGTGTATCCGTTTGCTTAATCAAGATATTATCGATCTTTATGATCGTGTTCCCATTGGTTCGCGTGTTGTGGTATTGCAAAACAATAGGAGTATTCCTACAGTTTATAGTCAACAATCAAATGGTTACGATCCGCTACAGTCGACCATTCAGCCAAATGATTTTTTTTAATTTAGGGGAGAAGATTGGAGAGAGCTGTGTTTGCTGTTCAATCTTCTCTTTCTCTCAAAAGAGAATATAAGCCTTTCTTCTTCAAAGGTGTATACAAGCTTGTATTCTGTTCTATTTTCTAGCTTCTCACGTTGCCAACAGATTTTGCCTTTGAGAAAGTTTATAAGAGGATTTTTTTAAGAGTTTTTATTCATATTCTTCACGCGACTGGGACACGCAAGCCAATGGTTCTGATTGTGTTTTATCGTTTGTGAAACTTCATTCATAAAGAGGGATTTATCATCTTTTATAAGGAGAGCGATATTTTTTGCAATTGTCTCTAAGAGAGGGGATAACCATTCTTGATCAGATTTGGTAAAATTTCCCAGGACATGCTGATGAACAAGTTCTTTGCTTCCAGGATGACCAATTCCTATGCGTATACGACAATAGTCAGTACCACAATGGGCATCAATAGACTTAATGCCATTATGCCCATTATGTCCTCCACCAATTTTTATACGAACTTTCCCCGGTGACAGGTCTAGTTCATCATAAATGATGATCAAATTCTTTAAATCTAATTTATAAAATCGCAAAGCTTCACCGATAGCTTGACCAGAAAGATTCATGAAAGTTTGTGGTTTTATAAGAAAAATTTTCTCATTATTTATGAAACCATTGGAGATTTCTGCTTGAAACTTCTTTGACCATGGAGAAAAAGAGAAGGACTGATAAATGGCATCAACAGCCATAAAACCGATATTATGGCGGTTATTTTGATATTGTAAACCAGGATTGCCAAGACCAGCAATAAGCCACATGTGTATCTTCAGTCAAAGTATGAGTAAGGGTAATGTCTCATAAATTAAGGCGGAAAAATTCCCGCCTTTTGAGTTTTATGAAGTTTGTGTGTCTTCTTCATCATTTTCTTGTTCAGAAGTTTCATCGCTGACATCCATGCCAGCAGGAGCTGCAATGGTTGCAATGGTAAAGTCTCGATCTTGGATGATGGGAGTCACATCTTTTGGCAGTTGCACTGCTGAAATGTGAATAGAATCACCAATAGAGTAGCTGGAGAGATCAATTTCAATAGCTTCAGGAATAGCACTTGCTGGAGCTGTACATTCAATTTCGTGCCGAACAATATTGAGGACACCACCCTTTTTAAGTCCAGGTGCCGTATCTTCATTGAGGAAGTGGACAGGAATATTCACTTCTACAACGGATTTTGCTGAAATGCGCAAAAAGTCTACATGGAGGGGAAAGTCACGCACGGGATCTAATTGATAATCTTTTGGCAAAACCATAATTTTTTGCTTGTCAAGAATAATCGTTGCAATGGTGGTGCGAAAGCCACCAGCATGAATTTTGTAGAAAATTTCTTTATAGGGAACTGTTATTGCCAAAGGTGGTTGTTTTTCACCATAAATGACAGCAGGAATAAGACCGTTGCGGCGAAGTTCACGGGAGGACCCCTTACCAACCCGCTCGCGTTTTTCGGCCTTAAGAGTGTAGCTTTTGCTCATAATTTAAGTCCTTTTTACATGATTGGAGATCCTTCAAAAACAGTAATAGTTTTTGCATGGATATGAAGATATGCGCTAACCAACAGCGATCACTCCATTCTACGTTGCCTCCAAGGGTGTCTACGCAGAAGTTTGTTCTATAGTTCAAACTATTCATAGATGCAAGAGTTGTGGGAAAAATCGATGATTTCTACCGTTAAAAAGGAGGAAATGTTACAAATTACGGTGTGGATGGAGAATCAACCAATATGTGCTGGCACTGATATGTTCAAAATCAAACACTGGAGATGTTATGAAGGTTGAGATTGCCTTGGGTGAGATGTCAGAAAGTCGTGCTTTGCATAAATCGATGCCAGCACTTCTTGATTTGGAAGAATTATTGGCGACACGTCTTCTTGTACAAGGTAATTCTGGTTCAGGGAAATCACATCTTTTACGCCGTCTTCTGGAGCAAAGTGCTAAGTGGGTGCAGCATTGTGTAATTGATCCAGAAGGCGATTTTGTAACTTTGGCAGATAAATTTGGTCATGTTATTGTAGAGGCTCAACGGAGTGAATTAGAGTTGACTCGTATTGCCCATCGCATTCGACAACATCGGGTTTCGGTGGTATTTAATCTTGAAGGCTTGGATACTGAACAACAGATGCGTGCTGTAGGGGCTTTCCTTGGGGCACTGTTTGATGTGGAACGTGATTATTGGTATCCTATGCTTGTCGTTGTCGATGAAGCACAATTGTTTGCTCCAACTGCAGCAGGAGAAGTTTCTGATGAAGCGCGTAAAATTTCTTTGAGCGCTATGACCAATCTGATGTGTCGAGGACGTAAACGTGGTCTTGCTGGTGTTATTGCGACACAACGTTTGGCTAAGCTTGCCAAAAATGTTGCGGCTGAAGCTTCAAACTTTTTAATAGGGCGGACTTTTTTAGATATTGATATGGTGCGCGCCGCTGATCTTTTGGGGATGGAGCGTCGCCAAGCGGAAATGTTTAGAGATCTTGAACGGGGAAATTTTATAGCTTTAGGCCCTGCTTTATCACGACGTCCCTTACCAATCATTATCGGTTCTGTTGAAACTTTGGCACGCTCTTCTAGCCCTAAATTAATGCCACTTCCAACAGAGCGGGATGATGTGCAAGAGCTCGTTTTTACTGCTTCACCAGAGGAAATTTTAACGCCATTTAAACAAACACGAGAGCCGATGAGGGAAAAGTCAATGCACGAGATGTTAGAGGAGGTCGTGCATAAAAAACAAGAGTTGTTAGAAGAAAACCCAAGTTTATTTCCTGAACTTTCTGATGTTGAGCGTGACGGGCAAGCAGAACATATTATTCGGGAAATTCTTGAGGATTCTGAAGCTTTTTATCGTTCAACAGCGGTGCTTTATCAAGATTTTTCAGTTCGTTGCCGTATCCATGGGATGTCAAAGGTTCCTTTTAATCTTTCACAATTTCGGCGTAAATTGGCTATTGCTCAGGCTTTTGTTGATGAACAAACGGCTGTCAGTGAACATTGGAAACATATTTTGCAGATATCAGAAAGTTTGGAAGAAGATGTTCAAGGGGTCTTCTTGAACGTGGCACAGGCCGCATTAGGGGGAAAGCCATGTCCATCTGATGCATTTTTAGCACGTCTTTATGGGACTCATTCTTTAAGCCGTGCACGCCGACTTTTAACCTACTTTGAAGAGCGTGGACTTATTGTTATTCACACGCATTTTAGTGGTCAACGTATTGTTGCCTTTCCTGATCTTGGTGTTGAAACAGCACCGGGAGACCCCAAGGAACCACTTTAACCAAATAAGCTGGAAACCGATTGTTCTGCTGCTGTCCTTGCTATTGCTTCTCCCATAAGGTCGGCAATGGGCAAAACACGAATATTATGGGTTTTCTCAATAGCTTGTGTTGGCATAATTGAATCTGTAATAACCAATTCTTTCATCTCTGAATTAGCAATTCGCTCGATTGCATTACCAGAAAGAACACCGTGCGTGATATAAGCTGTGACACTATTGGCACCATGTTTAAGCAGAGCACTTGCTGCATTGCATAAAGTTCCACCTGAATCAACAATATCATCAAGCAAAAGGCAATCTTTTCCCGATACATCTCCAATGATATTCATAACTTCTGATTCACCGGGGCTTTCGCGACGTTTATCCACAATAGCGAGCAAACTGTTCAAGCGCTTGGCGAGCGCGCGCGCGCGCACCACACCACCCACATCAGGTGAAACAACGATAACATTTTCAAGAGAATAATGCACTTTGACATCGCGAGAAATGACAGGAACAGCATAGAGATTATCCGTAGGGATATCAAAAAAACCTTGAATTTGTCCTGCATGAAGGTCCAATGTTAAAACACGATGGGCCCCTGCTTCAGTAATGAGGTTGGCAACAAGTTTTGCAGAAATAGGAGTTCGTGGTCCTGGTTTTCTATCTTGGCGGGCATAGCCAAAATAGGGGATAACAGCTGTAATACGACGCGCAGAAGAACGACGAAGGGCATCAATCATGATGAGTAATTCCATCAAATGATCATTTGCGGGATAGGATGTAGATTGCAAAACAAAAACATCTTGTCCACGTACATTTTCATGCAGTTCTACGAAAATTTCTTGATCAGCAAAGCGCTTTACAGTTGCTTTGCCTAAGGGGATGTTCAAATAATTTGCAACATCTTCAGCTAGGCGTGGATTAGAATTTCCGCAGAAAAGTTTCATAGTAGAACCTCTGAATCATCATGGTGGGAATGCGACACGGTTTTTAATTTCTTTTTATTAAATTGCAAGAGAACAATTACAAAAGCCTTACAATTTTATCGATTATTATTAAAGAGCTATGCAGTATGTTTTCTCTTTTTCCAAAAGTTTATTACTTTTAGAGCAAAGTTTTTCTCCATGCGGCAAAGAAATACATATTGATTAAGCTTTTTGGTTATTACTTTATAAAAATACTTTCAATATGGGGAATGCTTCATATTTAAGATGAATGAAGGGGAGTAATAAAAAGAAGTATCATCTTGCCTTCAATCATTATAACTAAACATTGAAAATGATCATAGCGAAGGCTATCATATTTTATGGGCTGCTAGATAATTTCGTGAAAAAAGCAAAGTACAATGGGATTTATTTTTACATTTGGGTAAAAAGTTTAGTTTTGCAGTTTTGGTATTGTTCTCAAGCATAAAGGGGCTCATCTTTTGTTTTTCAGCATAATAGCAGAAATCTGCCGTCCGTAATCGGGTTCGTTGCGGTGTATTGCACGGCGATAGGAGAAAAAACGCTGTTCATCTTGATAGGTACAAAGCTCTACACAAGAAGCATTAACACCTGCTTCTTTGAGTTGGTTTATAATAAATGCCCATAGATTAAAATAAAAGCGATTTATTTTGTCTGTTTTTAAAAAATATTTTTGGTATTTGCTGTGGTAATCAATAAATTGGTCGTAAAATTCATTTGTTACTTCATAGTGATAGGGGCCAATACAAGGTCCAAGGACTGCTGTTATTGATTGTCTTTTGGCTCCTTGTTTTTCCATAACAGCAATTGTTTTCTCGATAATTCCATTTAAGCTTCCACGCCAGCCAGCATGAGTTGCAGCGATGACTCTAGCTTGTGGATCAGCAAACAGAATGGGTCCGCAATCTGCTGTAAGAACCCCAATAACGAGTTCTGGGGTGGTTGTAACCAGAGCATCAGCTTGAGGAGGTGCACCGATAGTTGCTTGATGAGCTACGACAACGTTACAGGAGTGTATTTGATTAACTGTGACTAAATTTTGCGCTTCAATAGAAAAATAATTGGCAATCAAAAGACGATTCTGTACAATATATTCAAGTTGATCATTTGAACCTTTCCCAACATTAAGACTATGATAAAGATTTTTTGAAACACCACCTTGACGTGTAAAAAATCCATGTTTTATTCCATGGGGGTGTAAAGTAGAAAGATTTTTTGCAAGAATGGGATGAGGGATAGATTTCATAAAAGTTCCTTATGGAGATTATTTAAAGTGAGGATGGAGATGTTCATATTTGTCAATGAATATTTCAGATAATGATGTGCTTATTGACAAAAGCGCCGATCATTAAAATTGGGGAGGTATGGAGATATTTTTATCACTGAAATGTAAAACTTTAAATAATTTTCCCATCTGATCTGGACTAGCGAGCCGTTCGATGTCTTGGCGGATTTTGTCTTGCAAAGGAGCACTTTTGCCAACTCCAAGCTGGTTTGCGCGCTCCAGTAGCCCCATTTTAAAAAGAAATTCTCCTTGCTCTAAGATTTCAGCAAAACAGCCTTGTTCAAGAGCTATGTTTTTTAAAAAAGAAAAATCAACATGGGATGTTAAATCATGTTCACCAGGGGCATCAAAAACATCACGAAATCTATGTTTTGAGAGTGCTTGCAAGGTATCGCCAAAGGCAAGCTCACAAGCACCATAGTCGATAAGTAAAGCAGAACCTGTCACTTGCACTAAATGGTGGCTGATTTGTTGCATGAATTGATGCCGTAAGGGGGCATGTTCAAAAATTGTTCCGTCAGGCACTTTAGAACAACAGGTTTGTAGACAAGAAGAGGGAAGTTTATGCGGGGCAGCAATAAAGATGAAATCTCCATTTTGATTGACTGTAATGCGGCGCTCTTTCCATTCTCCATTGACTTTAATATATTGGTTGATAGGGAGTGTATCGAGAAATTCATTAGCAATGAGGAAGAGAGGTTTTGAAGGAATTTGATTAAAATTTTCAATGCTATGGATTTGTTTTTGATAAGAGAAAAGGCGTTTTTTTTGTTCTTTTGCAAGTTTTTTGCTTATTTCGATCAGAAAAATTTCAGCAGCATTAAATGCCGTTTGAGAGAGCTTTTGGATAGTTCGCAAAATGTCATCCATCAAAGTTCCTCGTCCTGGACCTATTTCAGCGAGAATAAAAGGGTGAGGGCACCCTTGAGCTTTCCAGCTTGCAAGAGTCCAAATGCCAATCATCTCTCCAAATAATTGGCTTATTTCAGGTGCTGTAATGAAATCACCAGCATGTCCAAAAGGGGTTTGTGTGTGATAATAACCAAATTGGGGATCGGTGAGTGCCAACGTCATATATTGGCTAACAGTGATTGGTCCATTAAGGACAATAATTTCTTTAATTTTTTCTTTGAGATTGGCCATTTTCTGTCGGTTTATATTTAAAGGCGTGGAGAAGAAGATAAAACCCTACAAGAAGCATGGGAAGAGATAAAGCCATGCCATAGGTAAAACCAGTAGAATGGAAAAGAGTCGAAAACCATTCTGGATCTTCTTGAGGCGCACGGTAAATTTCAGAAATGCTGCGTGTTACTGCGTAGCCTATAATAAATGTTCCTGATACAGTACCGGGACGTTTTAATGCTTTGAACCCAAAAATAAGAAGACACAGGATGATGAAGAGAAGAAATCCTTCCATAAATGCTTCGTAAAGCTGGCTTGGATGGCGCGGTAAATAGTAAGGATCGAGAGGAAAACAAACAGCCCAAGGACGTGTAGTAATATTACCCCATAATTCTTGGTTAATGAAGTTGCAGATTCGTACAATGCCGATACCAATAGGAGCACCTGCAGCAATGATATCAAACATGGCTCGTATGTTAATACGATTTTTACGGGCAAACCAGATCATAGCAATGATAATACCAATAAGTCCGCCATGAAAGGACATTCCCCCATCCCATACGGCAATAATAGCACTTGGATGGTTAAAATAGTAAATGGGATCCCATACAAGAACTTGTCCTAAACGCCCTCCGACAACAACACTTATGGCAGACCAGACAACAAAATCTCCGATTTTTTCTTTATCCATAGGAGGATAGTTTCTATACCATAGAGATGTTTTTTTTAATAATTTTTGCGCATACCACCAAGCAAAAAGAATACCCAGCACGTAACCAAGTCCATACCAATGAAGTGTTATGGGACCTAGCTGGATAATAACAGGATCAAGAAAAGACGGAAAAGCAATGGTTGGACAAGACAAATTGTTCATGAGTTAAGCATCTTACATTATACGAGATGAATATGAAGTGACTCTGATGGTCAGAAATGACAGATGAATACACAATGGTCAAGTCAGTAGGGAGGCTAGTCAGAAAGGGAGATAGATTTCCACTGATTTATCGCGGTAAAAAATATGGTGATAAAAGGAATATTAAAAAATCTTAAACAAAATCATTATGAAAAATCTGCACAGTATGTAAAATATAGAGTAAAAGGAACAAATTACAGTATCTAAATGTTATGAGAATACGCTATAATGCGTGCGTCAATAATTAAAATTTAAGGAAAAAGGTTATGCGTAATGGATCAAATCGTATTCTTGATGAATTAGCAAAATTAGCAACGGATGCTGCTGACGTTGCGCAAGGCATACGACGTGAAGCTGGAACAGCTTTTCGTGTGCAGGCTGAAAAGATAGCAAACAAACTTGATCTTGTTTCTCGCGAAGAGTTTGAGACTTTTAAGGAGATGGTGCTGAAAATCCATGCTGATAACGCTGATTTGAAAAGACGCCTTGATGATTTAAAAAAAGATGATTAAAAAAAACGCAGACACAAAAAAGTAAAATAGTTTTAAAAAAGAATCTTCAAAAAAATATCCCCAATTTTTCAATATGATGCGTGAAACTAAAAAATGCTTAATCTTGAGTCTGTTAGAGCGGAGCATTTGTTTATTTTTGATTTTTTTTGGGGGTAAAGTACATTTTTTTGAATCAGGGGGGCTGGCGCTATGAAATTGTATCAATACACTGAAAAGACTTGATGATTCGTTTTATGACTATCAGGTTGCCCTAAACAGCGCGATTGTGTTCTGGGTGTTTGTGTACTGTCGATGTTTTTATGTGTATTTGTTTGGTGTAAAGGTTCTGATTGTAGCAAAATATTGTTACAGTTTAGACGGTTTATATTCTGTTGACAATGTTTTAAGATGATTGAGGATTGTGATGAGGCTTGCATTTTGCGCCACAGAAAGAAAAGAGCACCCTGTTGACTTTATCGAACAGATTGCCTGTGAATATGATTGGTCGTTTGAGCGGGATGCACAAGATGAAATTAGCGTTTGTGTGGAAGGAAAACGCGCAAACTATCGTCTTGCTTTTTCATGGATGGAAGAGCATGAAGCACTTCATTTAGCTTGTTCGTTTGATCTCTCTATTAAAAATGCTCGAACAGCTGAAATACAGCGCTTATTGCTAGCAATTAATGAAAAGTTGTTGTTGGGACATTTTGATTACTGGCAAAGGAATAATTCAGTTATTTATCGACAAGGTCTTCTTTTGGCTGGTGGGATGCATCCATCTCATATACAGGTTGAAACATTGTTGATACATGCACTTAAAGCCTGTGAAAGCCATTATGTTGCATTTCAGATGGTTGCTTTGTCGGGAGAAAGTGCTTACAAGGCACTACAGTACACTTTGTTTGAAACTGTAGGGAATGCCTAAAATATACAGTCTGTTATTTTTACAGACGGTTTGCTGAAATATTGCTCATAGGGGGATATCAAGAATAGCGCGCAATCCCCCGAGTGGGCTCTCATCTAATTGTATATTGCCACCATGGCTGCGTGCTATGTCTTGAGCAATAGAAAGACCAAGGCCTGTTCCACTTGCATCTTGATTTCGCGCTTTATCAAGTCGAAAGAATGGCTTAAAAACTTCTGTGCGCATATTTTTATGAATTCCAGGTCCATTATCATCGATTATCAATATAAAAGATTCTTGTTGAGAGTTAGCGGTTAGTTTAACGGTCGTGCCGTAACAAAATGCATTTGATACAAGATTGCTGACCAAGCGTGTAAAAGCACGGGGACGTACTTGGATTTCTGTAAGACCTTCAATAGTGTAAGAAAATTGACGTTTGTGAAGATGAGCATCGGCGGAGAATTTTTTCATAAGAGCATTTAAATCAAAAGTCTTGACACTTTCACTTCCTTCACCACGAGCAAAAGCAAGATAATCTTCTAACATATTTTGCATGTCACTTACATCTTGCTCAAGCGGTTTAATATCAAAGCCAGTATTTGCTAATGCTAGCTGAAGTTTAAAACGTGTAAGAATGGTTCTTAAATCATGACTTACTCCTGAGAGCATCATGGTGCGTTGTTCGATTTGGCGTTCAATACGTTCTCGCATACGTAAAAAAGCGATGCCTGCACGACGGACTTCATCAGCTCCTTGTGGTTGAAATCCTTTTGGTAAAGGACGACCGCGTCCAAAGCTTTCTGCTGCTTCAGCCAATTGTTGAATCGGTTTGATTTGATTGCGTAAAAAGTAAATTGCTATCAGCAATAAAACAAGAGCTGTTCCTACCATCCAGCTTAAAAAAATAGCAGTATTGGAAGCATAGGCTTGGCTGCGTGGAGCAAAGACGCGTAAGATGTTGTGACCAAGGTGGATACGGATTTCAACAAGATCAGAATCTCCTACGGTATCGATCCAGAAGGGACGGTTAATTTGGCGGGTGATTTCTTCACTTAAAAAATAGTCAAGAATTGCAAAAAATGGCTTAGGTCCTGGAGGGGGTAAGGAGGTAGGAGATAGAATAGAAATATTTAATCCCATACGTTGTTGTGCAATACGCTTGATATCTTCATAGTTATCTTGTTGGGGATATGTTTCAAGAATATCAATAATGGCTGAAATATCATGCACGACAGCCGTTGAAAGACGCTCCGTTACCATTTGCCAATGGCGTTCCATAAAGACATAAGCAATCACCGTTTGCAGAAGCACCATGGGAGCAATGATAATGATCAAAGAGCGAACATAAAGCCGTTTAGGCATTTTTTTCGTTAACCATCGAAGAAAAAATCTTAAAGGTTTGATCATTCTTGTGCCTATTCAATAGAGAGTTTATACCCTATTCCTCGCACGGTTTGGAGCCATATAGGCAGTGCTGGGTTTTTTTCGATCTTACGACGAAGGCGGTTGATCTGCACATCAATGGCACGTTCACTTATATTGCTGTCATCGGTCGCGAATTTATGGCGCGGAATTGTATCGCCTGCATTTTCGGCAAACATGACCATCATTTCTTGTTCTTTATCTGTTAATTTAATAATTTCTCCTCCTTTTTTGAGTTCGCGTCGTGAAATTGAAAATATATAAGGACCAAAAACTATTTGCTCAATTTTAGGTTGGTGAGGGGGAAAACCACGTCGTAAAATGGCGTTGATGCGAAGGAGAAGTTCACGAGGGTCAAACGGCTTAGCCAGATAATCATCTGCCCCTGCTTCTAATCCACGGATACGATTGTCTATTTCTGATAAAGCTGTTAACATAAAGATAGGGACATCTTTTGTTTGGCGGAGTGAATGAGTGAGATCAATACCGTTTTCGCCAGGCATCATGACATCAACAATAAGAAGATCAAAATCTAAACTTGCTAACAGTCGTCTTGCTTCATTCGCATTAGCTGAAACTGAAACACGAAATCCATTTTTAATGAGAAACTGAAATAAAAGATTGCGAATACGTGTATCGTCATCAATCACAAGAAGGTGAGGGGCATCGTCACACAAAACTTGAACGTGATTGCTCATTCTTAAAAAAAACCTTGATAAAAATTTAGTTTACACAAAATGCAAGTTTACATAAGTTGTATAAAGCTGTCGAGCAGCACCTTTACCTTAAAGGAAAGAAAGTTTTATTTATAAATTTAAAAAAGTTATTTTTGAAAAGGATATTATGGGTAGTCTTAATATACATATTATTCCAGTTACGACATTCCAACAAAATTGCACTTTGCTTTTTGATAGTGAAAGTAAAACGGGGGTTCTCGTTGATCCTGGTGGTGATTGGCCACGAATTCAAGACGTAATCGAAAAGAATGGTGTTATCGTTGAGGCTATTTGGATAACACATGGTCATTTTGATCATGTAGGAGCAGCAATGCAAGTGAAAGAAGCGCTTAATGTAAAAATTATCGGTTCACATCGCGATGATAAGCCTGTGATGGATGCCGTGAGCGAAAGCGCAAAAAATTATGGCATCACTGATGCTTGCATCTGTATTCCTGACCAATGGTTAGAAGATGGTGAGTGCGTTCATTTTGCTGGACATGTGTTTAAGGTTTTTCACACCCCAGGACATTCCCCTGGTCATGTTATTTATTTCAATGAAAAAGAGCGCTTAGCCCTCTTGGGTGATGTTCTCTTTCGTGGTTCTATCGGACGTACGGACTTCCCCTTCTGTTCTTATGAAAAATTGATGCAATCCCTTCGAGAAAAAGTTTTACCCTTAGGCGATGATGTTTGTTTTATCTGTGGGCATGGTCCCAAAAGTAGCATAGGCTATGAGCGCCAAAATAATCCTTTTCTTCAAGATTTTAATATATGAGCAAATAAAAAAAAACGCTTTGAAGCGTTTTTTTGTGCCATTTAAGACTTTTTAGTAGGGCAGAACAGAAGTTAATTTATTGGGGCATAACAAACGTGTTCCAAACCATTACGGTCTCGGAAAGTTCCTGTTTTAGTGTTGAAAGAACGGTATTTTTTCTTGCAATAGTTAAGCCAATCAGATTCTAATGATTGTTGTACTGGCTCATATTCCACTGTTTGCGGAGCTTCATAAATTATCTGTTCCTGTGGAACCTGTTGATATACAATTTGATGCTGTGGTGCGGTTTGATAAACAACTTGTGGCTGTTCTGATTTTTTAAAAATTTTGCCGAGAAGTGCACCTGCTGCAAGAGCAAGAATGCCCATTGCTAAAGCTTCTCCTGAGTTATTTATATTAATACTACTGTGTTTTGTCTTTTTGCGCTCGACATAATGATATGTCTTGTGTTCAACATGATGGTGTTGTTGTGCTCCCCATTTATGGCTAACATAATGACGCGTGTGGGGATTATCAAAAGAGTGATGTTCACTATGAGAAAAATGGGAGCTAAAATTGTGAGACGGTAAACCAGCCTCCCTTCTCATGTCATAGTTATGATACCATGCCATATCTGCAAGCGTTGGATTTAATGGCATCAAAACGGTTGCAGTAGACATTGCTGATAATACCGCTAATCTGATCACTTTTTTCATAATGATGCTCCTTGTGTAAATTCGTATTTTTCACATCCTACACGTTTCAAACTGAATAGAGCCTGAACAATTTTGGACTTTATTGTGACAAAAAAATAAAAATTCATTTAGTTAAAACTATTATCAATACAGTAAAATAAAATCATGACAGAATTTTGATTTCAATTAATGTACTCTTCTTAAGGTTAATTAAGCAGCTTGTATTTAGATCACCAGATTTTTTACTATTGGTTATAAATTATTTATTGATGAGTACTTTTTTATTGCTTGATACAATATGAATTGAACAATAGGTGTATGAACAAAAGTTATCGTTTTTTATTATAGGCTTATGGTGCTAAGATAGAACCTTATTTGTGTGATTGAATACAGTCCTGTTTGACTACTCTCTTGTGAGGCTAAATATTGAGTTCGATATCATATTATAACTGTATAAATATAATATATTGCGGGAACTTTTTTGATATATGGGAAACATTCTTGTTGGGATATGGCTGTTAGTTTGACAGTATTGGCATGACAAAATGCATTTGACACAATATTGCTGATGAGACGCGTGAAGGCACGTGGACGTGCTTGTATTTGTGTAGGGCTTTCAATGGTGTAGGAAAATTGGCGTTTGTGAAGATGTGCATCGGTAGAGAATTTTTGCATAAGAGCATTTAAATCAAAAGTTTTAACACACTCACTTTCTTCACTACGGGCAAAAGCAAGGTAATCTTCTAACATATTTTGCATGTCGCTCACATCTTGTTCAAGCTGCTTAATATCAAAGTCAGTATTTGCTAATGTTTGCTGAAGTTTAAAACGGGTGAGAATGGTTCTTAAATCATGGCTTACACCCGAAAGCATCGTGGTGCGTTGTTCGATATAGTTAGAAGATGGTGAGTGTGTGTATTTTGCTGGACATAAGTTTAGGGTTTTACATACACTGGGGCATTCCCCTGGTCATGTTATTTATTTCAATGAAAAAGAGCGCTTAGCCCTCTTGGGTGATGTTCTCTTTCGTGGTTCTATCGGACGTACGGACTTCCCCTTCTGTTCTTATGAAAAATTGATGCAATCCCTTCGAGAAAAAGTTTTACCCTTAGGCGATGATGTTTGTTTTATCTGTGGGCATGGTCCCAAAAGTAGCATAGGCTATGAGCGCCAAAATAATCCTTTTCTTCAAGATTTTAATATATGAGCAAATAAAAAACGCTTTGAAGCGTTTTTTTGTGCCATTTAAGACTTTTTAGTAGGACGGAACAGAAGTTAATTTATTGGGGCATAACAAATGTGTTCCAAACCATTACGGTCTCGAAAGGTCCCTGTTTTAGGGTTAAAGGAACGGTATTTTTTCTTGCAATAGTTAAGCCAATCAGATTCTAATGATTGCTGGAGTGGCTCATATGCCACTGTTTGCTGCACTTGATAAACTCTTTGATTTTGCGGAACTTTTTGATAAATTACCTGATTTTGTGGTACTATTTGATAAACCACTTGTGGCTGTTCTGGTTTTTTTAAAATTGTACCAAGAATCGTACCTGTTGCAAGACCAAGAATACCCACCGCTAAAGCATCTCCTGAGTTATCTATATGAATATTACTGTGTTTTGTCTTTTTGCGCTCGACGTAATGATATGTTTTGTTTTCAACATGATGATAATGGTGGTGGTGGTGATGATGATGATGTTGTTGTTCCGTCTTACTCTGTTTGGCTACAGACCTTTCATGTTTGGCTTTAAATCTTCTCTTGTCGTCATCAGAACTTTTGTGGAAATCATCAACAAACTTTTGGAAATCATCAGATAAAAAGCTACGTTTTTTATCAGAACAATGGGAGCGAGAAAAACCGCAAGGCAGAATATCAGCTTTCTTCCTCATTTCCCTTATCGCATCATCTGTTTCTTTACGCATCTTCCTCATCATATCATCTATTTCTCTCGAGATAGAGTCACTACGATTCCATGCCATATCCGCAAGCGTTGCATTTAGCGGCATCAAAACGGTCACAGTTGACATTGCTGATAATACCGCTAACCTGATCACTTTTTTCATAATGATGCTCCTTGTGTAAATTCGTATTTTTCACATCCTACACGTTTCAAACTGAATAGAGCCTGAACAATTTTGGGCTTTATTGTGACAAAAAAAATAAAAATTTATTTAGTTAAATCTATCGCGGAGACAGTAAAATGAAATCATAACAGAATTTTGATTTCAATTAATGTACTCTGCTTGAGGTTAATTAATAAGTTTGTATTGAGAGTCCACGATTTTTTACTATGGAATATAAACTCTTTATTTAGGGATAATTTTTTATTGTTTGGTACAATATGAATTGAACAATAGGGATATGAATAAAAGTTATCATTTTTTATCATAGGCTTATGGTTCTATGAGAAAGTCTTATTTTACTTTATTTGTGTTATAGGACAGTGTCCTATTTGAATATTTTCTTGTAAGGATAAATAATATTGAGTTAGATATCAGAGTATAACTGTATAAAGATAATATATTTTAGAAAATTTTTATAAAATGTTCTCTCTCATGTTGTTTTAGACAAATTGAAGCACCCTTGATGTTGGAGGTTGTCTATTTTTCGGATAACGCTGTTTGCTTTTGAGCTTTCGTCTTTTTTTAGAAGAACTGAAGATTATTTTATGCGGTTTGAAATTTTTTGCTCCTTCATTGATTGCGTTTTTTTCGTTTTATTGTTGCTTGATTAGGGGTGTTTTTACGAGATTTTCCTTTTTGATTTTCCAAAATACCAGTGTCCATGGTTGGTCCCATGTGTGCAAGGTTTGGTTTGGAGAAAAGACTTGGTTGTAATACGCGCTCATGGGTGGATTGTTCGCTATGATGTGTTAAGGGATTTTCCGCGAGTTCTAGTTCTATCTTTTGTAATTGTTTGATTTCATCGCGAAGGTGTGCTGCTTCTTCAAAATTAAGATCAGCAGCTGCTTCATGCATTAATTTTTCGAGGTGTTTAATATGAGATGCTAAATTGTTGCCAACCATATTTTTTTTCTCGATGACATCAGGGATATTTGTACGAATATGGTTGTTTTCATAGCCTGAATTGAGAATATCTCCGATATTTTTTTTGATACTTTTCGGTGTGATATGGTGTTCTTCATTATAGGCTATTTGTTTTTGTCGACGTCTTTGTGTCTCCTGTAAGGCTCGTTTTATGGAACCAGTGATCGTATCTGCATAGAGGATAACACGGCCATCTACGTTACGTGCAGCACGTCCGATTGTTTGTATGAGGGAAGTTTCAGAGCGCAAAAAGCCCTCTTTATCGGCATCTAGAATGGCAACAAAACCACATTCTGGAATATCTAAGCCTTCTCGGAGCAAGTTGATACCGATGAGGACATCAAAGGTGCCAAGCCGAAGATCGCGTAGAATTTCAATGCGTTCTAATGTATCAATGTCGGAATGCATATAGCGTACACGAATACCTTGTTCGTGGAGATATTCCGTTAAATCTTCGGCCATACGCTTGGTTAGGACGGTCACTAGTGTGCGGTAGCCTTTTTGAATTGTTTTACGAATTTCATTCACAACATCATCGACTTGATTTTTGGCTGGACGAACCTCTGTTGGTGGGTCAACAAGCCCTGTGGGGCGAATAACTTGTTCTGCAAAAGTACCGTGAGATTGTTCTATTTCCCACCGTCCAGGTGTTGCGGAGACAGCAATCGTTTGTGGGCGCATAGCATCCCATTCTTCAAAGCGCAAAGGACGGTTATCCATACAAGAAGGGAGGCGAAAACCATATTCTGCTAAGGTTGCTTTTCTGCGAAAATCACCTCGGTACATACCACCAATTTGGGGAATGGTTACATGGCTTTCATCGATAAAAACAAGAGAATTGAGTGGAATATATTCGAATAAAGTTGGGGGTGGTTCACCGGGATTTCGTCCTGTTAAATAACGTGAATAATTTTCAATTCCCGGACATGAACCGGTGGTTTCCAACATTTCCAAATCAAAAACTGTACGTTGTTCTAAACGTTGTGCTTCTAAAAGACGTCCAGCTTCGTTCAACTCATCGAGGCGTTGAACGAGTTCCATTTTGATAGATTTCATCGCTTGGTTAAGTGTTGGGCGTGGTATTACGTAGTGTGAGTTGGCATAAATTTTAATTGATTGAAGATCGCCTGTTTTTTGTCCGGTGAGAGGATCAAATTCCGTAATTGTTTCCACTTCATCGCCAAAGAGCGAAATACGCCAAGCACGATCTTCGAGGTGGGCAGGGAAAATTTCGATTGTATCCCCTCGTACACGAAAGGAACCACGAACGAAGTTGATATCTTGTCGATAATACTGTTGAGAGACTAAATCAGCCAAGAGTTTTCGTTGATTGAGTTTGTCCCCTTTTTCTATTTCGAAGGTCATGGCCGTATAGGTTTCTACGGAACCAATTCCGTAGATGCAGGAGACAGATGCGACGATAATAACATCATCACGCTCTAAGACAGCGCGTGTTGCAGCATGGCGCATACGGTCGATTTGTTCATTAATTGAGGATTCCTTTTCAATATAAGTGTCTGAGCGTGCAACATAGGCTTCTGGTTGATAATAGTCATAATAGGAAACAAAATATTCGACGGCATTATGGGGAAAAAAACTTTTAAATTCCCCATAAAGCTGCGCTGCTAGAGTTTTATTGGGAGCTAATATTAAAGCTGGACGCTGTGTTTTTTCAATGATATTGGCCATTGTATAGGTTTTCCCTGAGCCGGTAACACCCAAAAGCACTTGTGTACGTTCATTTTTTTGAATTCCCTCAACCAGAGTTTTAATGGCTTGAGGTTGATCTCCCGCTGGTTTAAAAGATGTTTCGAGTTGAAATGGAATACCACCTTCAGATTTTTCAGGACGAATGGGGCGGTGAGGTGTCCATAATGCACCATTCTTAAAAAGAGGATTACCTGAAGCAATAAGAGCAGAAAGAGCTTCTACTGTTGCAGTAACACCATTTTTCATTGTTGTATCCTTTGATAGAAAAGTGCTGGTGATTTTAAAGAAAATACTAATTTTTACAAATTTATTACGACAACAGCAAAACGTTATTGAACAGATTTATTTTGGTTTATTAGAGCTTTCATTAGGATATTGATCAAGTTTTTTATGAGACAAATTCTTCGAAGTATTTCTTTGGAAGGAGCATATTTGTGGTTGTTCGTGAACACTATTGCATTTTTGCCATGATGATATTCAAGAGGGCATAAGTTATTATAGCTGTTATGGAGAATAATCGGTACGTTTGGGCATTAAAGACATTGTATATGTGTGATAAAGATCATTTCCATCTTTAAATGAAAGATAACGAGATGACACCCAACCTATTTGAGTGTTATATCGGATATGGCACCAATTTCCTTCACAGTTTTTAACAAAAACTAATTCTCCAGCAGAGATTAAGCCGCAAAGTGCATATTGAGTGCTGGGACCTGTTCTAAAATTAAGATTTCTCGTAACAAAAGCATCTGCTGCCTCTGATATTGTTGTGGCTAAAAAGAAAGAGCCAAACATAAAAAAAATGACGATTTTTTTCATTTTTCTGTAAAGAATTTCTTTAGAGATTTTCTATCCTTCTCTCTTCATATTCTATATAATTTCTTTTACTAGATTATGATAAAACAGAAAAAAATACAATTCTTTCTTCTTTAGGACACTTTAAAGAGAAGAGTGAAGTTTAACGTTTTAAACACCAAAATGAGATGTTTTAATCACTATTTGTGCATGTTTTGTTTCCTTTATTTATTTTTATATGGAAAACAGCGATACTGTACTATATAATAAAAAAGATCGTAGTTTTCGGATTCCAAAAGTAATTTTGGAAGCCGTTTTTTGTATTTTTATTAAACCTTCCGTGTAATAGAAAGGGACGGATTATGGAAAAAGTTCCGATGACTACAGCTGGTTTTGAGAGTCTTAAAGAAGAGTTGCGTTGGCGTCAACAACAGGAGCGTCCGCGAATTATTGAAGCAATTTCTGAGGCGCGTGCGCATGGTGATTTATCTGAAAATGCTGAGTATCATGCAGCTAAAGAAGCACAAAGTCATAATGAGGGGCGTATAAATGAGCTTGAAGATTATATCGCACGAGCAGAAGTTATAGATGTCTCGCGTCTTTCAGGTGACAAAATAAAATTTGGTGCAACCATTAAACTCTTGGATGAGGATACTGAGGAAAAAAAAGTGTATCAGATCGTAGGGGATCAAGAAGCTGATGTAAAGGTTGGTAAAATCTCTATTTCTTCGCCTATCGCACGTGCACTTATTGGCAAGCAAGAAGGTGATGTGATTGAGGTGAATGCACCAGGTGGTGCGCATAATTACGAGATCATTAAGGTTCAGTACATCTAAATAACATATGGATTATTATGCGTGTATCTTTGGACGAAACTGAAATTATTGCGCCTCACTTTAAAAGGCGTTTGTCGGGAGTAACATCTACGATTATTCAGCTTATTCCACTGCAACGCGAACAGGGTGTGCGTATATCCACTTTGGGGTTTGGTTTACCACGAACTTTACCGACACTTGCCTTTAAGGACCTTTTCGGACTTTGGAAAAGTCCGAAAGGGAAGCCATTTCGTATTTGGCATGCACGACGCAATATTGAGATGCTTTGCGGGGTGTTTTTACGCGATGTTTTGCGAATGAAGCTTAAACTCATCTTTACTTCGGCATCTCGACGCGAACACAAGCCTTTTACCAAATGGTTGCTTCGTCGTATGGATAAAGTTATCGCTACTAGTGTATGTACGGGAACCTATCTAGAAGTGCCTCATAAGGTTATTATGCATGGAGTGGATATTAGGCGTTTTTCACCCCCCAAAATTCCTGATGATTACTTTCCAGCAACTGGGGTGCCAGGAAAATATGCGGTAGGATGTTTTGGGCGCGTGCGCTATTTAAAGGGTACTGATTTGTTTGTGGACGCGATGATAGCATTATTGCCTGACTATCCCGAATGGACAGCACTTATCGCTGGTCGGACTACAGAACAGCATTATGGTTTTGAAAAGAAATTACGACAGAAGATTGCTGAAGCTGGTTTAAACGACCGCATTATTTTTCTTGGTGAAAGGCTTGATATACCTGTGTGGTATCGCCGTTTATCACTTTATGTAACTCCGTCTCGTTTGGAAGGTTTTGGTCTGACACCATTGGAGGCAATGGCATCACAGACGGCTGTAGTGGCGAGTGATGTAGGAATTTTTAAAGAATTGGTGGTCGAGGGAACAGGAACGGTTGTTCAAGCAGGAGATGGAGCGGCTTTAACAGCAGCAATTGAACCTTATTTTGCTGATGTAGAAAAAACATTGGCAGCCGGAAAGAAAGCTTTAACCCATGTTCGTACTCACTTTCCTTTGGAAAAAGAGGCAAGCAAGATTGAAAGTGTTTACAAAGAACTGTTTGCGGAAAAAACACTTTGATATGATATCAAAAATCTTCTTGAGGGATGATAAAAAGTATTTTCCTTAAAGGTTTTTCATAGTCATCAAGAAAACAGCTCAATGATATAAATGTTATTTTACAAAATTTATATTGTCTTTAGTAGAACGCTATAAGAAGTTCTCAAAATTTTGGATAAAAGATTAAAAATGTATACGCTTGAGAGCGATATGTAGTTTATGATAAAGCATACTAGGAGAGAGGAAAGCTACTTTTATTCATTGATATTTTAGAATAAGAAAATAATGCTTTAACTCAAGTCTGGGGATTTATGCACTATCTTATACGGTGTCGTACTGATATTGTTCGTTTTGTAAGACTTAAATAGATAGCAAAAAAACGTTTTCTTGTCTTAAAAAGATAATGATGCTATCTCCATGGATAAAATAGTCGTACATATTTTCAATAAATTCATGATAAGATGGATTTAAGATCAATATATATATATGATTTTTATAGATAATTTACCTTTTCAATTTGAATAAGAGCTTTGAGTAGCGTAAGATTTTCTTATGTCAAATCTGTTGATATTAAATCAATGAGAGCTATCCTCTAGCACATCACAATCGGAAGAAGGCATGTGGTGGATAAAAACTATTGAAGACAAGGTGTAAAGAGATTTCTTATAAATTGTCTGAAATGCAGGCTGTTACGACATTAACAGAAAAAAATAATATGGTGGTACTAATTTATATCTTATTTTGTAGTACCGACTTGCACCTTATTATTATTTAAGTAAAAATGATGGTGACCATTTTATATCTTTCATGAAGGCTGTCGTGGAATGGGTGTGATGAGTACTGTGAGATGTTTTTTATAAGCTTGTGAGTTCGTAATATAATAGCATTTTTTTCTATAAGGAGGTAACTCTATTAAAGAGAAAAAACACTTTTATCAGCAAATATTCATATTTTTTGCATGAGAGATTATTCGTAAAAAAGAATGTTCTATGCGTCCACTTTATTTGATAAAGAAGATCAATAAAGTGAAGTTTTATATGTTATGGCTTTGAAAATATTGGTATTTGATTGTTTTTGTTGAATTATTTTTATATCATTGATATGATGATTTGTATGAAATTTTAGAAAATCTTCAGTGGATTGAGTAAGGGGTGAATATTATGATGCATACTGTTCACACCTTTTTATCTTGTAAATTTTTATCATGGTAGAATAAAATACTCTCTGCATTAGAATTGTTCACGCCAGAAAGCGGGAATAAAAAGGACGAATATTGTTATGATTTCAAGGCGTCCAGCTAACATTAGAAAACTTAAAATCCATAAAGCATGGTCGTTGATTGTAGAGAAATTACCAATGGGGCCAATAATATCTCCAAAGCCTGGACCAACATTTGAAAGTGCGGTTAAGACCCCCGTAAAGGCAGAGGTAAAGTCAAGACCGGTCGTAAGCAAAAGTGCAGTGCCGATAACAAGGCAAAACATATAAAGACAGACAAAAAACAAAACGGCTTGAGCAACATCATTTGATATATTTGAGTGATCGTAGCGCGCTTTTACAACGACATTAGGAGAAAGAAGTTTTTCTATATTTGTTTGTGTAATACGCCAAAGAATAATGAGGCGATTGATTTTCATGCCACCAGAAGTAGAACCAGCACATCCGCCTGTAAAAGAAACAATGAAGAAAATTCCAAGCGCAAACGGTCCCCAAAGTTGATAATCTTCAGCGCTATAACCTGTGGTACTAATAATGGATGAAAGGTGAAAAATGACATCAAGGAAAATCAAGTGGAACGCGCGATGATCATAAAACCGTAGCCATGCCGCTAAAGCAAAGCTGAAAAGGAGAACGATATGGAGAAAAACAATCACTTGTGGGTCAAGGAAGCGTTTGGAGTGTCCAGGAAGGACTAATTTAACATAAAGTACGAAAGGTAAAGCAGAAAGCAACATGAAGATTGTTGAAATAATTAAGATGGCTGGTTTATCAGAAAAATAGCCAAAAGAAGCATCATGCGTTGAAAAACCAGCTGTTGCTACTGTACTCATTGCATGGTTAATGGCATCAAATAAATTCATGCCTGCAGCAAAATAAGAAAGCATACAAGCCAATGTTAACCCAACATAAGCGATGATAATTCCGTTAGCAATTTGGTTGATGCGAGGCAATATTTTTTCAGATTTATCAGATGATTCCATATGAAAAAGTCGCACGCCACCCACACGCAGTGAAGGCAAAAGCAAGAGGGCTAAACCGATAAAACCAATGCCCCCAATCCAGCATATAAGGGAACGCCATAACAAAATACTTCGCGATAAATTATCAAGATCAGAAAGGACTGTGGAGCCTGTTGTTGTAATTCCAGAAACAGATTCAAAAATGGCTCCTGCTAGAGAAATGGGAAGAGGAGAAAGATAAAGAGGTAAGGCACCTACGATGCTTCCTGTAAGCCAAAGACAAACAGTGAGCATAAAGCCAAGCCGTGCTGAAAAGCGACAAGTAGCTCCCTTAGTTGCTAAAAGAATCAGCGTTGCTAACATGGTGGTTATGGCACAAGAATAGAGAAAGCTTATCCAATTACGATTGTTGTCGTGCAAATCCACAAAAATTGGCAAAAGCATTGCTCCTCCCATGATTAAGGCAAAACGTGCACAGACATTGATAATAAATTGAAAAATGATCGTTCCCTATCTTTGTATCTCTTTTTATTATGGTTTTGTGCTCATAAGAAGTTACATTTTTCTCTTTATAGGATAAGGATTAATTCTTAACATTAGCGTGCCTTGATGAATTAGTAATCAGACCTTTTCATAAAACTTGAAAAGAAGTATACATAACATAATTAGGGCTCTTGAAAAATATTTTTTTAAAAGGCTGCATTCCGTTATCATTTATAGAATAATTAATTTATAATAAAGTGAAGGGGATTTAATGGTACAATCGCGTATTCGTCTGCTGATTATTGGCTCAGGTCCGGCTGGTTATACAGCGGCGATCTATGCAGCAAGAGCAATGCTTAAGCCTGTTTTGGTGACGGGCTTGCAGCAGGGGGGACAATTGACAATTACAACTGATGTTGAGAATTATCCAGGTTTTGCAGATCCCATTCAAGGACCATGGTTGATGGAACAAATGGCAAAACAAGCTGAGAATATGGGGACAAAAATTGTCTATGATACAATTATAAAGGCTGATTTGTTGAAGTATCCTTTTGTCTTATATGGGGATTCAGGAACACAATATTCTTGTGATGCACTGATTATTGCAACAGGAGCTCAAGCGCGCTGGCTTGGTTTAGAAAGTGAACAGACCTTTATGGGCGGAGGTGTTTCCGCTTGTGCTACATGTGATGGCTTTTTTTATCGTGATAAGGACGTTATTGTCGTGGGAGGAGGAAATACGGCTGTTGAAGAAGCACTTTATTTATCGCATTTGGCTAAGAGTGTAAGCGTGGTTCACAGGCGGGGACAGTTTCGGGCAGAAAAAATTTTGCAAGATAGGTTGCTGGCTTGTAATAATGTGCGTGTTCTTTGGGATCATGTGGTTGAAGAAATTGTGGGGCTGCCAGCTCAAGATTCAATGGGCGCTGTTGTAACAGGGGCACGTCTGAAAAATGTTAAGACAGGTCACGAGATGAAAGTGAATGCAGAGGGCATATTTATTGCCATTGGGCATGATCCTGCTGTTTCTCTGTTTGAAGGACAGCTGAAACAAAAACGAGGCGGCTATTTATGGACAGCACCCGACTCAACAGCAACAAGCATTGCTGGTGTTTTTGCTGCTGGGGATGTGACAGATGAAACATTCCGCCAAGCTGTAACAGCTGCGGGAAGAGGATGTATGGCAGCGTTGGAAGCAGAACGGTTTTTGGATATACCCAGGCGTTAGTCATTCATTGAGAACATAGAGAATATAGAGGTAGAATTAATTGTGGCGCCACCGTTGGATTGGGATAAGTTAAGGGTTTTTCACGCTGCAGCAGAAGCGGGATCTTTTACGCATGCTGCTCAAAAACTTCATTTATCTCAATCAGCCGTTTCACGACAGGTTTCGGCTTTAGAACAAGAGGTTGGGGTATCCTTATTTCAACGTCATGCGCGTGGTTTGATTCTTACAGAACAGGGAGAAACTCTTTATCGTACAGCTCATGATGTTTTGATGAAGCTTGAAAGTGTGCGTTTGCAATTAAGTGAAAGCTATGCAAAACCAACGGGGCACTTGCGTGTGACCTCGACCTTTGGAATGGGGGCAGGGTGGATTGCAGAGCGTATGCCAGAATTTCTTAGTCTTTATCCTGATATGCAGGTTCAGCTTTTGCTTTCCGATGAAGAGCTTGATTTGACAATGTGTCATGCGGATTGTGCTGTTCGCTTACATCAACCCAAACAACCTGATCTTATACAAAGAAAACTCTTTACAATTCATATGCATGTCTATGCTTCGGAAAAGTATATTGCAAATTATGGAAAGCCGGAAAAATTGTCTGATCTCGATGAGCATCGTATTATTTCGTTCGGTGAACCTGTTCCACCTTATTTGTCTGGTTTAAATTGGTTGGAAAAGGCTGGTAGAAGTGATGGATCATTGCGCGTTTCAGTTTTACAAATCAACAATATCATCTCAATAAAGAATGCGCTTATGCGTGATCTTGGGATTGCTGTGCTTCCTGATTATATCGTCAATAATGATGAGCATTTAGTGCGTCTTTTTCCTGATATGGTTGATATTCCTTCTTTTGATACTTTTTTTTGTTATCCTTATAATTTAAAGAATTTGGCAAGGTTAAATGCTTTTCGAGATTATATTTTTTTAAAAGCTCGCCAGTGGTCTTTTTAATATTAATATCTTAATTTATAAGGAATAATTAGCTGTTTTGCAACTTGAGACTCCCGTAATATTCTTTCGTTTCAAATTTGCCTATATTGAATCAATTAAAATTATTTGTTGCACATTAAAAGTGGAGGGAGTTCGTACGGGTAAATATTTTTGAAAAGAGGGATAAATGTTTTTTATGAATGCTAGCAACCGTGAGGGTTATTATATATTGAAAAATGGACAATCGTGTGATGGTGTAGTTAACATTTTTACTATTTAATTAAAGAGAGTGGTACATGATGGAGACAAATTTAAAGCTATGTGTTTATTGCATAGCAGATACGCTTAAGTCTTTGTTGTGCTTTTCCTTATAAAATGACATAGAATACTATCTCTTGATTATGTTGCCTCCCAGTTTCGTTTTCTTGAGTGTTCCCTTACGAAGATCTATCAGATTGATTTTATCTCTGAGGATTTTCCAAATTTGCCGGACATATGTCCGGCTTTTTTTTTAATTTTTGAAAGAGTCCCTAGAAATTGCAATATATGGGAAGATGATAAAGAAAAAATTTCGAAACTGGTGGATATCCAACAATTTTTTTAAGAATACTAAAATTCAATGAGGAGTTTGAGAGGGGATATTCTATTGTACTGTAAAAGTCTGTCTTTTAGGGGTGTGATATAAAATATTTAAAACCTTATACATGAAGTGCTTTTTATTAGAATGTGAGGTGAATATTTAAGGCAGGTCTTGTTCATAAAGCCTATGAAGTAAATCAAGTAGTTATTAAATAGAACTTAAAGGAAACTGGATTGCTTACACAACGATGGGAGGTGGCTTCTTCTTCGTTTTAGGACGAAGAAGAAGCTGAGAAATAGAAGAGATTTTATTGTAAGGGCCTTTGATTATAAGGGCAATTGTGTTTAAAAGTGCTCGGTCTTTTTTAGAGTTATAAATTGAATGGAGAAAGTAGAATAGGCTTGTCATCTCTTATGATAATAGACCGATTCATTTATTTGATAGCTAAATTTTTTTGATCTTTATCTACAGCATCTATTTTTGTGTTTATTCATAGATATTTTTGCTGAGTCGATAGATTTAGACCATGACACAGTTTCAGATATTTTCTCGGATATACTAACATTCGGCAAAAAACAATCACAAGAGATGATATTAAAAATTTTAAATTAAACTGTTGCAAAAACGCTGTATACGTATACAAGCTTTTTCAAGTAATTCTTCTGATGTTGCATAAGAAATACGAAAAGTTGATCCAAGTCCAAAAGCAGATCCTTGGACGACAGCAACAGCTTCTGTTTCTAGAAGCGCTATGGCAAAGTCTTCATCATTCGTAATACGTTGACCATTGGGTGTTTTCTTTCCAATAAGTCCGGTGCAAGAAGGATAAACATAAAAAGCACCCTCAGGCGTTGGACAGTGAATGCCAGGAGCTTGATTTAGCATGGAGACAACGAGATCACGGCGTGCTTGAAAAATACTTTTATTTTTAGCAATAAAGTCTTGTGGCCCGTTGAGTGCTTCAACCGCAGCCCATTGTGAAATGACACTTGTTCCAGATGTTTGCTGTCCTTGAATGGTATCCATGGCTTTAATTAATTCTTGTGGTCCGCCTGCATAACCGATTCTCCATCCCGTCATCGCATAGGCTTTAGAAACACCATTCATTGTGAGTGTACGCTCATAAAGCGCTGGTTCTACTTGAGCTGGAGTCACAAAGGTAAAACCCTCATATGTGAGATGTTCATATATATCATCGGAAAGGATATAAACATGAGGATATTTTACTAAAACATCTGTAAGTTTTTTCAATTCATTATGTGTATAAGCGGCACCTGATGGATTTGAAGGAGAGTTAAAGATGAACCATTTGGTTTTGGGGGTAATGGCAGCTTCTAGCTCTTGTGGTTGGAGTTTATAAGAAAATTCGGCTTTTGTTTCTAAAAAGACAGGCGTACCATCGTTGAGTGCGACCATTTCTGGATAACTAACCCAATAAGGGGATGGAATGATGACCTCATCTCCTTTATTCAAAGTTGCCATGAATGCATTAAAGAGAATTTGTTTTCCACCGGTACCAACAATAATTTGTTCTGGTTGGTAAAGAAGGTTATTTTCTCTTTTAAACTTTGCAGAAATTGCTTGGCGCAATTCTGGAATTCCTGATATGGGAGGGTATTTTGTTTCTCCCCTTCGAATAGCTTCAATAGCCGCGTTTTTGATGTTGTCTGGGGTATCAAAGTCTGGCTCTCCAGCACTTAAAGCAATAACATTGCGCCCTAATGCTTTTAAATGGCGGGCCTTTTGAGAAGCAGCAATTGTTGCAGAAGGTTTGATACGAGACAGTTTGTCGGCAATAAAAGCCATAATTTTAAATCCTTATATTATATCAACAAATGGTTATTGCTTTAAGGATATTCTATAAGAGATTATATTGTATGCAATAAAAAACTTCCAAAATACTCTTACACGGGCTTTATATTCTTCTTTTTTGAGATATTTTACAAGATAATCTCTTCGTAGATTTTATGAAAGTTTTTGAGGAAGTATAAGAGAGGTTTGATAAATTGTGCAAAGGAGATAAGCAGTCTTTTATTTTAACAAGGTAAAATAATGCTTTATACAAAATAAAAAAATCTTCGTCTTTACAGACGAAGATTTCTAAATAAAATATTGCAGAATTTAAACTTTAAAGTGCTGCAAGGTTACCAGCGGCAAATTTTCCTGAACGACGATCTTGAAGAACATCATAAGAGATTTTTTGCCCTTCATTAAGACTGTTTAGACCTGAACGCTCGACGGCAGAAATGTGTACAAATACATCTGCACTACCATCGCTAGGCTGAATGAATCCGAAACCTTTTGTTGTATTAAACCACTTAACTGTTCCTGTAGACATAGGAAACTCCTTAGAATATATAATTATATTGAGCATTGAAGCTTTCATTTCTTCAATACGGTTGTAGATCGAAATTAGGTGGGAGAAGTTTCGTCGAAAGTGCAGATTGCACAGGAAAGAAAGTCACGTAACCGAAAATTCGATGAAACCTCTATAAAAGTTTTTAGAACAAAAAGCAAGTCTTAATCAATTTTTATATAAAGAAAAAATAAGAAAACAGTGTACATTTTGCTAAGTAGAAAAAAATTCAACTAAAATAACTTTGTAGTGAACGTACCTCAAGGTGCCTTTTTTTGAGTGCTTTGATCGCTTCTACGACGGCTTCGGCTCCAGCTATTGTTGTATAATAGGGAACATTTTGCATGAGTGCTGCATAACGTAATGATTTTGAGTCTGAGATGGCACTGGCAGTGCTAGTTGTATTAAAAATCAATTGAATTTGGCGATTACGAATAGCGTCTTCAATATGGGGGTGTCCCTCTAGAACTTTGTTAATTTTTTTTGCTTCAACGTGGTGTTCGGTGAGAAATTTTTGTGTTCCACTTGTGGCGACAACAGAAAAGCCAAGCTCAGTTAAACGTTTTACAGGATTTAAGATGCGTTTTTTATCTTCATCCCTTACAGAAACGAACAAAGTTCCCTCTTTAGGGAGTTTTACACCAGCTCCAAGTTGGGCTTTAGCAAAAGCAAGCGAAAATTCATAGTCAAGTCCCATAACTTCACCGGTTGAGCGCATTTCTGGACCAAGAAGTGTATCAACACCTGAAAAACGAGCAAAAGGAAATACTGCTTCCTTGACGGCAATATGTTGTTTTTTTTGCAAAGAAGGTAATCCACCATAAGCTTCAAGAGCATCATGAAGCGTTTCTCCTGCCATAATACGTGCAGCCATTTTAGCAATAGGGCGACCAATCGTTTTTGCAACAAATGGGACAGTACGTGAAGCACGGGGATTGACTTCTAAGACATAAATGGTGTCATCTTTTATAGCATATTGTACATTCATTAAGCCGCGAACATGAAGTGCTTGTGCTAATGCTTTGGTTTGGCGCTCTAATTCAGTAACTATTTTATTTGAGAGCGTATGGACTGGTAGAGAACATGCTGAATCACCAGAGTGGATACCAGCTTCTTCAATATGTTCCATAATACCAACGATTAGTGTTTCTTTGCCATCACATAGACAATCAACATCTACTTCAATTGCTTCTGTTAAATAGGTATCAAAGAGAAGCGGATTTTTACCAAGCAATATATTGATTTGTCCTGTTGTGTCGTTAGGATAACGGACTTTGATATCTTCTGAAATTAATTCAGGGACACTCTCAAGTAAATAATTTTGTAAGCTACGTTCATCACGAATAATTTGCATAGCACGTCCTCCTAAAACATAAGAGGGACGTACAACCAAGGGGAAGCCTAGTTCGTGGGCAATGAGGCGTGCTTGTTCAATGGAGTGGGCAATACCATTTTGAGGTTGTGTTAAATTAAGTTTAAATAACAGTTTTTGAAAGCGATCTCTATCTTCTGCTAAGTCGATAGCGTCAGGTGAAGTACCTAGGATGGGGATGTTGTGTTTTTCTAGAGCGCTTGCCAATTTCAAGGGTGTTTGTCCGCCAAATTGGACGATGACTCCAACCAAATCTCCTTTTTCCTGTTCTGCTTCTAAAATAGCGATAACGTCTTCTGTTGTTAAAGATTCAAAGTAAAGGCGATCAGAGGTATCATAGTCGGTTGAAACTGTTTCAGGATTACAGTTAATCATAATCGCTTCAAATCCTGCATCACGCAGTGCAAAAGCAGCGTGGCAGCAACAGTAATCAAATTCAATACCTTGCCCAATGCGGTTTGGTCCACCGCCTAAAATAGCAATTTTTTTGCGTTCAGAAACGTGTGCTTCCGAGTGCTCTACACCTGCAAAGGGAACTTCATATGTTGAATACATATAGGCTGTAGGAGAAGAAAATTCAGCGGCACAAGTATCAATCCGTTTGAAGACGTGTTTAACATTCAGTGATTTGCGTAAAGCTGCGATATAATCGGGTTCTTTCCCTGTAAGGGAGGCTAATCGCGCATCTGAAAAGCCCATAGCTTTTAACATACGTAAATTATCTGCGTCTTGGGGTAATCCATGAATGCGGATACGCTGCTCCATTTCAATGATGGAGGCTATTTGTTCTAAAAACCACGGATCAATTTTGCTAATTTGGTGAATCTCATTTAAGGGTAAGCCTGTGCGCATGGCTTGAGCAATATAGCGTAGACGATCAGGGCTTGGTATGGCAATGGCGGAGCGTATAGAACTTTTTTCATCACCTTCAGCATGCTCTGGAATCACAATTTCATCAAGACCCGTAAGCCCTGTTTCAAGTCCACGGAGTGCTTTTTGTAACGATTCTTGAAAAGTGCGTCCAATTGCCATGACTTCTCCTACAGATTTCATCGCAGTTGTGAGGACAGGTGATGAACCGGGAAATTTTTCAAACGCAAAACGAGGAATTTTTGTCACAATATAGTCAATAGAAGGTTCAAATGATGCTGGTGTTGCACCACCCGTGATATCATTTTTTAATTCATCAAGAGTATAACCAACAGCCAGTTTAGCCGCTACTTTAGCAATGGGAAACCCCGTTGCTTTTGAGGCAAGCGCTGAAGAGCGAGAAACACGCGGATTCATTTCAATAACAATGAGGCGCCCATTTTCAGGATTGACAGCAAACTGTACATTGGATCCCCCCGTTTCAACACCAATTTCACGCAAAACAGCAATCGAGGCATTGCGCATACATTGATATTCTTTATCGGTTAAGGTGAGAGCAGGTGCTACAGTGATCGAATCACCGGTATGAATCCCCATCGGATCAATGTTTTCAATAGAACAAACGATGATACAATTGTCGTTCTTATCACGAACAACTTCCATCTCATATTCTTTCCACCCTAAAACACTTTCTTCAATTAATACTTCTGTTGTTGGTGAAGCTTCAAGCCCACGTTCAATAATTTCATAGAATTCAGAGCGGTTATAAGCGATTCCACCACCAGTTCCACCAAGGGTGAATGAAGGACGAATAATAGCTGGAAGCCCAACAACATCAAGAGCTTGAACTGCTTTTGCTGTTGCATGAGCGATATAATGTTGTTTGCGATCAGCTTCGGTATGTCGCCAGTTGCGCTCAAGTTCTTCGAGTGCTTTGTCAAGCGCAGCACCAGAAAGCTTTGCTTTAAGTTCAGCACACGTTTTTGCGTGTTGTTGGCGATTTTCTTCTTTCAGTTCTGTTGCATTGGCTAACATAGAGCGTGGCGTTTCCAAACCGATTTTTGCCATCGCTTGGCGGAATAAAGCACGATCTTCAGCTTTATCAATAGCATCAGCATTGGCTCCTATCATTTCAACATGATAGCGGTCTAAAATACCCATACGCTTTAATGATAAAGCAGTATTGAGGGCTGTTTGTCCTCCCATAGTGGGTAAAAGGGCATCGGGACGCTCGTGAGCAATAATTTTGGCAACTATTTCAGGAGTAATGGGCTCTATATAAGTTGCATCAGCTAGATCTGGATCTGTCATAATCGTGGCAGGATTAGAATTTACCAAAATAATTCGGTAACCTTCTTCTTTTAATGCTTTACAGGCTTGAGTGCCTGAATAATCAAATTCACATGCCTGACCAATGATAATAGGTCCTGCTCCGATGATAAGAATAGATTTTATATCTGTGCGTTTGGGCATGACTTTTTCCTATGACAAATATCTGTGTGCGATTGTTGCGGGCAAAATATTTTAGTTCTGAGGCTACCGTCATTTTATAAGTTAAGTGAAAAAGAAAGTAAGCATTAAAATACCTTTTCCATGCTTTTTTTCATAAAATTGAAGATAAATTTCTTTTTTGAGTTGAGTCATCTCGTCAGTTTATCAAAAGTATGACCTTTGATAAAAAATAATAACAGTGCTCCAACAAATTAGAATATTCAAGCATACTGTGGAGCATAAAAAGCCGGAACATCTTTCCAATCCATTGCCGGCATACTTTCTTTGTGTTTTATGACGTTTTTTGCTTAAGAGAGCACGCGCTTTTTCTGTTGCTTGTAAAACATAAGCTATTATTTATGGTTCGATGGGATTTCGTAAAATAAAATGGGAAGCTTATCGTGTTGTTCCGTAAAATACTGCCGTTTAGAGTTGTGATATAAGGTATGAAAATTTACCACATTAAGGTGTTTTTGTTAGAGTGTATGATAGAATTCAGAGCAGGATTTGTCTGTAGAGAGCTTATGAAATAAACCATATCAAATGGGTTCAGTTGGAATCTGTTATATAAAAAGCAAGATTGTTGATAGATCAGCTCTGGTCGAAGTTTCCGTCTTAGGGTAGGAAGAAAGTCAATCTATGTATCTTTCCATTTCATAAAAAGGTGAGAGTGTATTTTAATACAATGGCTAAGGAGATAATTTCAGAATGATTTTGTTTGTTTTTAAAAGATAGTGAATACTCTCCCTTTACTTTATGGATGATGTTCAAAACTTTTTAAAATATAAAGAAGGCTAAAATGCTGAATATTTCCCAAACGAGAGTATTCTGTCTGAAAGATGTATCAATAGGAAAGCTTTTGGTGGCTAGGTCTCAAAAAGGGATTTGTCATATAGCGTTAGGAGACACTATAGAGCAATTATTACAGGAGTTTACGATACGCTTTGGTGATGTACAACAAGTTGTAGGTGACAATACATTTAAGAGAGAAGTTGCCCATATTATAGCCATGATAGAAACACCTAAGCTGGTAAAAAAATATAATTTTCCCTTAGATATAAATGGTACAGTTTTTCAACGACAAGTATGGGCAGTATTATGTGATATACCATGTGGTGAAACAATTTCATATGAGATCTTAGCATGCCGTATTGGTATGCCGAAAGCTTTTCGTGCCGTTGCTCATGCCTGTGCACGTAACGAATTGGCTATTATCATTCCGTGTCATCGTGTTGTGCGTAAAAATGGTTTTATTTCAGGGTATCGTTGGGGGGAAAAACGGAAACAGATTTTACTACAACGGGAACAAAATGGAAAAATTTAACTTTGTGTGATGGGCATTATAATCGTTACAGTTGTTCCTTTCATTTCTTTTGAAGTAATTTCAAGTTTTCCTTTGTGGAGTTCTAGCAAGGAGCGTGAAATGGCTAATCCAAGACCTGAGCCCGTATGAGATTTAGTGAGCTGATTTTCGACTTGTTCAAAAGGTTGCCCAAGTTTTTTAATTGCTGATTGGGGAATACCAACGCCTGTATCTGTAATTTTAAAAATAAGGTTATTTTTTTTCTTGAAAGCGCAGACATCAATATTTCCGCCAGAAGGCGTAAATTTAACGGCATTAGAGATGAGATTAAGGAAAATCTGTTTCATTGCACGACCATCAACTTCAGCATGAAGTTCTGGGGTAATGTTTGTTGTAACAACAATATTTTTTTCTTGAGCTTGAGGTGTTAGTGTTCGTACTGCTTCACTAATGATGGGCTCAAGATCGGTATTTTTACAATCAAGCGTAAATCTTCCTGCTTCGATTTTTGACATATCAAGGATGTCATTGATAAGGGTTAGAAGATGGGTTCCTGAATTGTAAATATCATGCATATATTCCTTATAGCGTTGTGAACCAAGAGGACCAAAAGTCGATTGCAACATGATATCTGAAAAACCAAGAATAGCATTCAGAGGCGTGCGCAATTCATGAGACATATTGGCTAAAAATTCTGATTTAGCCTTATTAGCACTTTCGGCGCGTTCTTTTTCTGCTTTCAGACTTTTATTAAGTTTTTCAACTTCTGTTGCGCGTTGTTGAGCACTCCCTCGCGCGCGCTTGAGTTCTTGAATGAAAGAGAAAAGACGCCTTTCACTGTCTTCAAATTTTTCCTGTTGTTGTTTAAGCTCAGAAATGTCAGTACCAATACAAACCAATCCTCCATCTTGGGTTCGTCGTTCGTTAATTTTGAGCCAACAACCATCTGCCGTTTGGCGAATACTGGTTAAGTTACCAGTACCATCATCTTTAAGGGGATATTCACTGAGTGCAGGGCGTGCCATGGCTTCGACGGTTGCACGTTGGATACCTGATTGGAGAATTTGTTTAGGAATAGCGGCATATTCGCAAAATTTGCTGTTGGACATGACTAAACGTCCTTCAGCATCCCACAAGACGAAAGATTCTGAAATGTTTTCAATCGCATCACGGATACGAAGGTCGGCTTGCGCTGTTTGTTCAGCCAATTGTTGCTGTTCACTAATATCGAAGGAAATACCAACCAAATGGGGTTCTTCTTCTTCAGTAACTTCGGCACGAATGCGCATCCATACATAATGACCATCAGCATGACGCATAGGAACGTTAATATCGATATGCTTTTTTTTACCGCTCATTAATTCCTGAGCAAGGTCAAAAAAATTCGCATCATTTGGATTGATAATGGCGCTAATTTGGGAAATTGAGAGCAATGCATCTTGAGGGACATAGCCGAGCATTTCGTACATTGCTCGTGACCAGTAGACGCGTCCACTTGCCATATTCCAATCCCATAGTCCACAGCGTCCACGCATCATTGCCATATCAATACGGTTTTGAATTTTTTCTGAAACAAGATCTGTTTTGCGTGCTCGTACAATTTGGTTGTAATAAGCATAAAGAAGAGCAAGGATAACGCCACTAGTTCCAATGAACATGGTTATATTTAACGAGAGAGCTTTCCGCCATTCCATGTAAATATGTTGCATTTTTTCACTGATGAATACCCCATATTGTCCATTTTCTGTTTGCTGAAAGGAAGCGAGAGCAGGAATATCTTTTCCTATTGTAATTTTCATGATTCCAGCATGTTTTCCTAGAGCTTGTAAAGTAATGCTTTCAGAGGTAAAATTCTGTAAGGGTTTTCCTAAGACAATCTCGGAACTTGATGAAGCTAGGACATTGCCTTTTTGATCGACAATAGCAATAACAGCGCTGGTTTTTATAAAACCTTTGTTACGAAAATTAGTCAGGATATTTTGTAAATGATTATGAGAAAGAGCAGCAGCTTTTCCTTGTCGAGTGGCGGCAAGTAAGTCACGGTCGATTGTATTGGTAATATGAGAAGCTAAGAGAGCGATGGTAGAATGCGTGTTTTTATCAATTGTGTTGCGCCAATCATAGATTGATAGGAAACGGATTGCTGCTAGTATAACAAGAAATGCAAGAATTACAAATGGGAGTGAACGTCGCAGCCAAGGTTCAATAAAAAGAAGTTTTTTATAGGCAGAACCAGAAAACAGATTGGTACGCTCTGTCCGCTCCTTGCGACTTTGAGCGCTTGATTTTGAATCAGCATACACCTCCCTTGGCGCATTATATGCGTCCAATTTAGCCATCTCGCGTTCCTTTAATTCTGGAATAATGTGATTTAAAAACTGCTTCGATATTCATAGTAACCCCATCGAGTGCAATGAATCAAAACAGGAGTCTTCTGTCCAGTCTTTTTTTAAAAAAAAATAATTTTACTTTTATGATTTTGGAATATGAAAAGAAAAAAGTACTTTAAACGTGATCTATAAACAGGCTTAGATTGCCTGTTTATAGATTTAATGATGATCGAATAGTTTATAGAATTTATTTTAAAAAATATTATAGCATATTGATTTAAAATAATTTTTTGTTTCAAGTAAGCAGACGGTTGATGATATCAGCAACATCGCTTGATAATTTTGGCGCAGCAGCAATCATTTTTAATTCAGTTTCAAGTTTTTGTTGTCGAATAGGTTCTAATTGTCGCCAAGAGCGCATCATTGTTAATAATCGTGAAGCAAGCTGTGGATTTTTTTTGTCAATTTCCAAAATAACTTGGCAAAGAAAATGATAAGATGCTCCATCCATCCTGTTAAAGCCCGTGAGATTGTTAGAGGCAAAAACACCGATTAGAGAACGTACACGATTAGGATTATCTTGTGAAAACAGCGGATGTTGCATGAGCTTTTGAACATTCTCGAGTGTTGATGTGCCAGCAACCATTGCTTGAATAGAAAACCATTTATCCATGACCAAAGGGTCATTCTGATAGCTGTTTTCAAAATCATTTAAGGCATTTTGTGCCTGCTCACTTTCATTAAAACGCTTCACGAGAACAGCGATACTCGCCATACGGTCAGTCATATTATCAGCTGTTGCATACTGTATAGCAGCTCGATTTGGATTGGCTTCAGCAATGGAAAGGTAATCCAGTATGATATTCTTTAATGCTCGCTTTCCAGCTTGTGCAGTGTTTGGTGAATAGGGCTCTTGGGTTTGCATTTGTCCATAGAATTTTGTTAAGAGCTCTTGATGAGTTTGTGCAAGTGAAACTAAAAACTGATTGCGGACATAATGAATACGATCTGGGTCAATATTTTTACCGATTGTATGAGCAAGCTCAACTTCACTAGGTAAATTTAAACAGAAGGCACGAAATTCAGGCTCTAAGGTTTCATCTGTTATAATCGTTTCAATCAGCTTTAGCAAAGCAGAAGGAAGTGTTGCTTTTTCTTGTGTTTTATCTTGAATGCTTTGAATCAAAGCTTGCGTCATTAAATGATTAAGAGATTGCCAGCGATTGATGTGATTGTCATCATGTTGTGCAAGAAAAATAAGTTCTCTTTCATTGAATGGAGTGTGTAGAATGATTGGTGCTGAAAAGTCTCGCAGCAGTGATAAAACGGGTTTTTCACGCAGTCCCTTTAATGTAAAGGTTTGGCTTTCCTTGGATAAAAGCATAACATCTGATTGAATATCTGTATCTGCTTCATAGGTGAGGTTTTCTCCATTAGGTCCTAGGAGTCCAAAAGCGATAGGGATAAACATGGGCTTTTTTGTTTTTTGTTGTGGGGTAACGGGAATATGTTGCTTTGCATGAATTGTTAAAACACCATCGCTATAATGACTATCGATTTCTACATTGGGTGTTCCTGCCTGTTCATACCATAGCATGAATTGGGAGAAGTCTTGACCAGACACTTCAGCAAAACAGGTAATAAAATCTTCAATTGTACAAGCTTGTCCATCATGACGTTGAAAATAAAGATCAGTGCCTTTACGAAAAAGAGTAGGACCTAAAATAGTCCGTATCATGCGAACAACTTCAGCACCTTTTTCATAAACAGTTGTTGTGTAAAAATTATTAATTTGGCTATATTGACGAGGACGCACAGGATGCGCAAGAGGTCCTGCATCTTCTGCAAATTGCGTTGCTTTTAATGCTTTTACATTTTCAATTCGCTGTAGGCTGCGTACATTTTGATCTGATGAAAATTCCTGATCACGATAAACAGTGAATCCTTCTTTTAAACAGAGTTGAAACCAATCGCGACAGGTAACACGATTACCGCTCCAATTATGGAAATATTCATGTGCAATGACACGTTCAACATTTCTATAATCCTGATCGGTTGCTGTTTCAGGATCGACAAGAACATATTTATCATTAAAAACGTTAAGGCCTTTGTTTTCCATTGCTCCCATATTAAAGTCGGAAACAGCAACAATATTGAAAACATCAAGATCATATTCGCGCCCAAAACATTGTTCATCCCAACGCATGGAACGTTTAAGAGCATCCATTGCATAGGTTGCGCGTTCGGTTTTTCCTTTTTCTACATAGATACCAAGCTCGATACGTCGTCCAGATACAGTTGTAAAATGGTCTTCTAACTTATCAAGATCTCCACCTACTAAAGCAAAGAGATAAGATGGTTTGGGATAAGGATCTTCCCAAATGGCAAAATGGCGATTATTTTCTAAAGTTCCTGTTTCCACCAGATTACCATTTGAAAGCAAGATTGGGATTGTTTGGGTATCTGCTTCAATTTTCACTCTATAGGTAGAAAGAACATCTGGGCGGTCGTAAAAATAAGTAATACGACGAAAACCTTCCGATTCGCATTGTGAGCAATAAACACCATTTGAAAGGTAAAGCCCCATAAGTTGGCGGTTGCTTTCAGGATTCAGTTCTGTAACCAATTTCAATGTAAAAGGAGCCGTTGGTGGCGTTGTAATTTCTAAACGTGAAGGCGTCACTTTATAAGTGTTTGGAGCTAATATCTCATCATTAATAGAAACGGAAATTAAAGTAAGATCATCACCAGAAAGAATAAGAGGTGTTAATTCTTTTGTATCGTGACGGGATTCAATAGACAATATGGCTGTAACATAGGTTTTTGTCGGTGCCAATTGGAAAGAAAGTTGTGTTTTAGGGATAACGTAAGGGGTTGGTTGGTAGTCTTCCAAACGATAAATAGATGTTATTGGCTGTTTCATAGTTTTTTCCCATTTGTATTTTAAGAGTTAAAGAAGGGTGTGTTAATTTTAGAAGCAAGATAGGATTAAAGAATTACAAAAGGCTGTCGAGGCGATTTTTTACTTCTAAGAAGTCTATCCATGTAAGCTTCTTTTGACTAGGGGTTCTAAGAAGGTAAGCTGGGTGGAAAGTTGGCATAACAGGTATTTTTATATTATCCTCGCTTTCATAGATATGCCATTTCCCTCTTGTTCGGATAATCCCATTTTGAGATCCAGTAAGAAACTGTGCAGCAACACCTCCCAGTGCTATAAGAACACGAGGACGCGCTAAATAAATGTGCCGTTCAATAAAAGGGCGGCACAAGGCAACTTCTCTTGGTGTTGGTGTACGATTTCCTGGCGGACGCCAAGGAATAGTGTTGGCAATGTAAACATTATTTCTTGTTAAACCAATTGATGCGAGGATTTTATTAAGCAACATCCCGGCTTTTCCCACAAAAGGAATTCCTTGTATATCCTCGTCTCGTCCTGGTGCTTCGCCTATAAGCATCAGGGGGCTTCCTGCTGTTCCATCTGAAAAACAGGTATTTTTTGCTGTCAATTTTAATGAACAGCCATTAAATGCAAGGAGAGCAGATTTTAATTCATCAAGTGTCTTTGCACTTTTTGCACTCTCTATAGCTGTGGATTCATTTTGTATAGTCCTAGAGTTATGCAGCTGATGATGATCTAATTTTACGGTTGGAGATGTTTTGGGAGATGCTTGTTGATTATGAGAAATGTTCACGACAGATATTAATTTTCTCTCTGAACAAGCAGACTGCTTAAAACGATCAATAGGGAAATCCGTCAGAACGGCATCCGCACCACTTTCTTTATAAAAGTTTAAGAGTTCTTCATAGGAAATTGAGCACGGCGTTTGATTTAACATTTTACTTTTTCTAATGATCTAGCGATTATAGATCAAACAAAATTATCCTTCAAGTTTTATTAAATGTATTCGCTAGCCATTAATGTATAAGAACGCTGATAGGATTCTCTCTTTTCACAAAAAAGGCAAATCGTAAAATGCGAATGTTCGCGATTATATACATCTTTAAATGTACAATTTGTTTAAATTGCGCTATTTCAACTTTTTAAACAGACTAAACGCATTCATAATAAAAGATTTTTTTACTGAATGCAAGTGGTGTTATAATATTTGTTATCATTATATTCTATATTTAATACTTAATGAAAGTTACTTTTGTAGTATTTTATTTATAAAATAAAGTATAAATTTTTATTATTATATTTTTTAAATAATTTTTATTAAAAAATAAATATATTAATGAATATATAAATATTACTTTTATATGAGAAAAATACTAAGACATTATAAACTATTTTTACAATGGGTTAAAAGCAATGTGTGGATATATTCTTTTGCTTTTTTTACAGCTGAAATGAGAGGTTCATTTAATGCTAAATGCGCTGCAATAGCGCTTGAGAGAATGCAACCTGTTCCTCGCATTGTTCCTTTTAAACGTGGAGTAGAGATATTTATGACTTCAGTTTTGTCAATGAAGCTATCAATTGCAAGAGGACCCTCCGCATGTCCCCCTTTTACTAAAATAGAGCGAGCTCCCAATGACAAAAGTTTTTTTGCTTGTTGTATTGCTTGCTTATCATGAGATGCCAATGGACTTTGGCTAAGAAGAGCGAGTTCTTCTCTATTCGGTGTTAAAAGATCAACATGAGGAAGCAGTTTATCGATCATCGTGTCGATGATTGCTTCCGTTATTAGTTTTCCTCCTGATGAAGCGACAAGTACAGGGTCCCAAATAACTGGAACATGGGGATAGTCTTTGAGTACGTTACAGATTGCTGCTATAATTGCTTTTGTCCCCGTCATACCGATTTTTATTGCGCTTATTGGATTTGCTTCTAGGGCAGCACGCATTTGCGCAGCGACGAGGTCTCCACGCATTGGAATGATTTCGACAACGCGATTATCATCTTGTACGTTAACACAAGTAATTGCTAAATTTGCTTTTATTTGAAAATGCGCAGAGGTTTCTATATCACGAACAATACCAGCACCTCCTGTTGGATCAGTGCCCGCAACAATAAGAATGGAAGGTATCAACGCCATGTTTGTGTCACTTTTATCCACTGTTGTACACGCTCTTCAGGTTTTTTATGGAGGATAATATCAGTCACAACAGCAGCACTATTTGCTCCTGCTTTTAAAACACCAACTGCGCGTTCTGGTGTTAAACCACCAATACCCACCAAAGGTAAAGCACCAATCCGCTTTCTCCATTGTTTGATTTTCTCTAGTCCTTGCGGCATCCATTTCATTTTTTTTAAGATTGTCGGATAAATAGGACCAAGTGCAATATACTCAGGATTAGCAGAGAGTGCGATATCCAATTCATGTTCATCATGTGTACTAAGACCAACTTTTATACCACTTTTACGAATTGCGTGAAGATCAGCATTGCTTAGGTCTTCTTGTCCCAGATGAATAAAATTACACTTTTCATCAATTGCTATTTCCCAATGATCATTAATAATTAATTGTGCTCCCAATTTATTGCATATGTTTTTTGCACGCTTAATATGTTGACGGATTATTTGTTGATTTTCATGTTTCATACGCAATTGTACGAGCTTGATACCAAGAGGAAGCAAACGTTCAATCCAATCAGCGTTATCAACGATGAGGTAAAATGGATCCAGTTTCATGAAAATACCGCTTTTCCAATGATTGGTGTTGAAGGGACTGCTACATTGCGTGCTTCGATCATGCCAGCTTTATATCCCATACGTCCTGCTTGAACAGCTTTAGAAAATGCTTCAGCCATCAAAACAGGATCAGCTGCTTTAGCAACTGCGGTATTAAGCAGTACTGCATCATAACCCAGTTCCATCGCAATGGCGGCATGTGATGGGCGTCCAATGCCGGCATCAATAACAAGAATAGCATCAGGAAGGTAAGCACGGATAGAACGCAATCCATCAGTATTATGAGGTCCTTTGGCAGAACCAATAGGAGCACACCAAGGCATAATAACACGGCAACCAATGTCAAAAAGTTTTTCAGCAACAATGAGATCATCCGTTGTATAGGCAAAAATTTTGAAACCTTCATTGTTTAAAATTTGAGCAGCTTCGATTAAGGAAAAAATATTTGGCTGTAAGGTATCTGAATTACCGATAATTTCGAGTTTAATCCAAGCCGTTTTAAAAAGATCTCTTGCTAATTGGGCTGTGGTTACGGCCTCTTTAACAGTATAACAACCAGCAGTATTAGGAAGCACTGTTACCCCAAGTTCTTGAAGAAATTTCCAAAATTGTCCACTTTGTTTTCCACCTGCAGTTTCACGGCGCAAGGAAACAGTTACAATTTCCGTATTCGATTTATGAATAGCATCACGAAGGATTGCTGGTGAAGGATATTGCGCTGTACCTAATAGAAGACGGGAAGAGAATTGTCGTCCATAAAGATTCAGCATAATTTTAGCCTCCTTGCATTGGGCTTAAAATTTCAATTTTATCTCCTTCATGCAAGACAAATTGGCTTCGTGCATCTATGGGAACAACTTCAGCGTTAACAGCAGTTGCAAGCCAATTTCCTTCATACCCCAATTCTTCAAGCAAGAGACCGAGAGTCATAACTTCTGTTTGGACTGTTTCACCATTAACAAATATTTGCATGTTTTATTCCAATGCCAATTTCATTGCTCGTTTTGCCATTTCTGGAGACAACAGAAAACCATGTCTATAAAATCCATTAATAGAAATAAAGTTACCATCTTTATGCACAGAAGGGAAGTTATTAGGATAACATGGACGAACACCAACGCCAGATTCAATAATTTCTGCTTCAGCAAAAGCAGGATGTAAAGTATAAGCCGCGTTGAGCAGTTCCATCATTGATCTTACAGAGATTGCACCATCAAAGTCACTTTCAATCATCGTTGCACCAATCATAAAAATATTATCTTGTCGAGGTACAATGTAGAGAGGAAACCGTGGGTGAAGAAGACGAATTGGACGCGAAATTTTAATATCGGTGCAGCGCACGAGAAGCATTTCACCGCGTACGCCCCGTATATTTTTATCTTTTCCTAAACGTGCTATTCCTGTCGCATCAATAACAATATCAAAATTTTTTTCAGCCTTCTCTACATCAACAAAACAGGCTCCATTGTTGAGAAGCTTTTCTTTTAAAGCCATAAGTGCTTTGCGAGGATCAATATGGGCTTCATTTTCATAAAAGAGCGCACAGTTAAAACGTTCAGCAAGATCTGGTTCAAGATGAGCTATTTCTGTATTATCTATAGTTTTGTGATTATGCGTACGCACAGAAAATCGTTCAAGCTCTCCTCTATCTCGTGTAGGTGCAACCACTAAAGTGCCTTTTTGTATGACAAGGTTGGGGAGCGTTTTACGCCACCATTGTATAGCTTGTACACCAAGATCTTCAACAATTTGTTCTGCACTTTCCCTTTCACAGTAAGGTGCGAGCATTCCTCCTGCATACCAACTAGCACTTCCTATAGGTGAATGAGGGGGGGCTGATACAGTAACAGAAGCACCTTTTTGCTGTAACATAAAGGCAGCTGTTAAGCCGCCTACACCTGCACCTTTGATAAGAATGTTCTTCAACTATTTACTTTCTTTTTTTGAGGAGGAACAATTTCCATATAAAGGTCACCATTTTTCTGATATTTTTCGGCCATGGCAATCATACCTTCCCCTTTTGTTTTTCTTATTGCGGCTGCCTCACGAATATCATGGGAAATACGCATAGAACAGAATTTTGGTCCACACATGGAACAAAAATGCACCAATTTATGGGCATCTTTCGGCATTGTTTCATCATGAAAGGTACAAGCTGTTTCTGGATCAAGCGACAGGTTGAATTGATCATGCCATCTAAAGTCGAATCGTGCACGTGAAAGAGCATTATCGCGCAACTGTGCTCTGGGCAAACCTTTTGCAAGATCAGCGGCATGAGCAGCAATTTTATAAGTGATCACACCAGTTTTTACGTCATTCCTATCGGGGAGTCCTAGGTGTTCTTTAGGTGTTACATAACACAACATAGCAGTTCCAAACCATCCAATCATAGCGGCACCAATTGCTGATGTAATATGGTCATAACCAGGAGCAATATCCGTTGTAAGAGGTCCCAAAGTATAAAAAGGCGCCTCATGACAAAGATCTAATTGTTGCTCCATATTTTCTTTAATTTTGTGCATTGGGACATGTCCTGGTCCTTCAATCATAACCTGTACATCCTTTTTCCAAGCAATTTTTGTCAATTCTCCCAAGGTTTTAAGCTCTGCAAATTGGGCCTCATCATTGGCATCGGCAATAGAGCCAGGGCGTAACCCATCTCCTAATGAAAGAGAGATATCATATGTTTTTGCAATATCACAAATTTCATCAAAATGTTCATAGAGAAAGCTTTCTTTGTGATGATGGAGACACCATTTTGCCATAATAGAACCGCCTCGTGAAACAATACCTGTTACACGATCAATGGTCATAGGAATAAATGGTAATCTTAATCCTGCGTGAATGGTAAAATAATCAACTCCTTGCTCTGCTTGCTCAATAAGGGTATCACGGAAAATATCCCATGTTAAGTTTTCGGCAATACCTTGTACTTTTTCGAGAGCTTGATAAAGAGGAACTGTTCCGATGGGCACAGGAGAATTTCGAATAATCCATTCACGAATATTGTGAATATTTCGACCTGTAGAAAGATCCATAACTGTATCTGCTCCCCAGCGAATGGCCCAAACCATTTTATCAACTTCTTCTTCCATAGATGAAGTTACTGCTGAATTGCCAATATTAGCATTAATTTTAACACGAAAATTACGCCCAATAATCATGGGTTCGCACTCTGGATGATTAATGTTTTGTGGAATAATGGCGCGTCCACAAGCAATTTCATTGCGAACAAATTCCGCAGTATAAATTTCTGGTATTGATCCAGCAAATGTTTCATTTGATGGTACATTCTGCCGTTCTTTTACTACTAATCCTTCATTTTCTCGTATAGCCACATATTCCATTTCTTCGGTAATAATGCCTGCGCGTGCGTAAGCCATTTGTGTAATTGCTTTGCCATTTTTTGCTCGTAAAATAGAACGTTTTTGCTTAAAGGCTGGTGTAAGGTTTTTATCAGAAGTCAATCCATTATCTTCAGGTTTAACTAATCGTGCAGGATAAGTTTCAGTATCATCCCGCTTAGAGAGCCAAGGCAAGCTAATTGCCGGCAAGCCTTTTGTAATATCAATGATCATATCTTTATCTGTGTAGGGGCCAGAAGTATCGTAGACGTTTAAAGGTTTTTCACCACTGCCATCAGCCAGTGAAATTTCACGCAATGGTACGCGCACATCAGAAAAGAGAAGGCTCTGTTGATAAATTTTGCGTGAAGCGGGAAAGGGGCTACAACTGATTGATGGAGTATTTTTCTGCACAAACTTTTTCCTTATAGACACGGAGTTCAAAAATAGGTTGCGATGTTAATGGAGTTACGATGTTAATGGAGATGTATTCAAATTATCAATCACGAGCATTCAGATGAATAGGGATAGTATTGCTTTGTAGCAAAGAAAACCCAATACAGCTCAAGAAAAGTTATTTTGAAAAACTGATACAATATCTATTCTAATATTTGCATGCCTCCTCCCACTTGAAGTATTTTTGTTAATACGAATATGGTTGGCTTAAATATCTATATTGTCAATCATAAAAATATATTTTAAACGATTTTGGTGTGTTTTTAAGAGTGAAAATAGATATTATGAAGTGATAAACTATGATATTGAAGCTTTTATAAACCAGAATAAAGTTAAAAACGGATTATCAGGGAAAAGTAGATAGTTTATGGCTTTGATTGAGATTTTTTTCATATTAAAATAATAACTCAGAATACCATAAGATCCTCTCATCATATATCTTTTCGTATAAAAACACTTCCTTGCACGTCATAAGTGGGAGCGTATGGGGCAAAGCACTTGAAGAAAGGAAGCCAAATGTCATTTAATGAACATTCTAAGAGTGAGGCTGTCAAAACGTGGGAGCCAACAAAATGTATGATGGATTCCACTTGTATCTTCAAAAGCTTAAAGCTGATGATCTATAATGGCTTGCTATTGTATCATTGACGTGCGCTGTCGTAAAATGAAAGGAGTATATTTTGAGCAATATTTCTTAAAAAGTGCGTAATATGCAATATCATTATATTTTGTTTGGGGTACTTTATTCTTTATGAGGGGGATGTTCCCATTAAGAATGCGATAAACAAAAGCGTGAAACAATACCTAATCTTTATTATAAAAATAATATTGCCATGAATTAAAAAGAACACCAATAATTGCAAGATGTTGTTTAGAATGATTTATTGTTCTTGCAAAAAAGATATACATATAATAATATATAGAGGCAGGTGTGCTAAGTGTGGGAGGGGAAAAGTTGGTTATGGGGCGTTTAAAAAACAAGGATATTGTTCATAAAAATTGGGGGAGGGCGCTAGGTTATGCTTTTTAATTTTTTCCGGATCGGATACAACCTTCAAATTTTGTGAAGGTGTGAGGTGTTTCTTTAGTATTTCAAAGTATTTCATTTTCAGTTTAATGAAAGCGTGAGGAAATAGCCATATTGAATATATTCTCTATGATGTATTTAGATTGAACAAAAGCTTGTTCAAAAAAACATTGGTGCTAATCTTGTGACACAATTTCAGAAATCAATTGAATAAAATAGAACAAAGTATCTGCATGTGAATAAAAACATAATGAAGCATGCAAAAAATTTGAAGCTAATTTTTAAAGTTTTAATACAAATGATAGCTAAAAGATAGAATTTCTTTGTTTAAAATATATGGTATAAAATATCGACGAGATAGATTTAAACTATTGAAAAAATAAAAAAAGATAATGTTTAAGTCAGAAACTTTCTATGTGGGTGATAAGTTATTACATTCAGTAATGGTTATATGAAATCCATAATAAGAAAAATTTTGGAAGTATTTATAAATTTTGCAACAAGATGCAAAATTGAAAAAATAATTATATAACAACAGCAAAGCAACAAAACAAGATATTAAGTAACATCAGATGAGGTGGTTACATTATACATTAGAAGAGAAAGCATTAATACTAATGTTATGAAAAGCGTCTGGTGAATTTAGGTTATAAAATTGGAAGGAGTGAAGAGAGATAAAATGCGTAAATAAGGATGGTGCAGTGGTTATGATGTACCAATCAACAGCGGCAGCACATTTTAGTGCACAGAACGAGAAGTTGTTAGAAAAACTATGAAAATAATGGGGGATTTAAAATGTCTAATATCTATGATTGGTCTCTAAAGGCTGATGAAAATGCTTATTCAGATAGTATCATTAATTGGGCAGAAGGACAGCCGCCTAGTTCTGTTAATGATAGTGCAAGGGCGATGATGCAGCGCGTGCGCGAATATCTTGCAGATAATGGTGGATCTATTAATTCAAGCTTTATAGTAAATTTGGAAGATAAAACAACATTAATTACCTTAAAGACAGTTTCGCCTATAAAGAAATACAACAATGATATCGTCATACGTTTTAAAGCTTGTGGTGTAAATATTGGCGTGACAACAATAACTGTTAATAATATAGGAGAAAAGCTTATCTATAAAGCCACTGATACGGGGGTTATACCATTAGAAGGTGGAGAATTTCAAACAGATGGCATTTATGAAATGGTATACAATAATGGTGTTTTAATAAAAGAGCATGAGGGTTGGTATTTATTAAACCCTACACCACCAAAGATAGAAAGTTTCCCCTCTGGATTCATTGCAACATTTGCTATGCAAAATGTGCCAAATGGTTGGCTTTTATGTGATGGTAAGGCCTATAAGCGTGAAGATTATCCGCAGTTATTCGAGGCAATAGGTGATAAATGGGGAAAAGACAGCAATAAAACTTTTAAAGTTCCTGATTTTAGAGGCATGTTTTTACGCGGCTTTGATAATGGTCGGGGTTTAGATGGTGGTAGAAAGTTTGCAGATGAACAACAAGATAGCATAAAATCACATACGCATATTGGGAGTATTGAAAACGCAGGCGAGCATGCGCATAATTTTGAGTATCAAGGGGTAGGATGGCCCGTTGGTGATATTGGGAGACTCCCGAATCATTATACTTATAATACGACCCTGAAAGGGAGAACAGCTTCTGCTGGTGCACATACACACAAGGTAACTCTTTCCCATACGGGTGAGGCAGAAACGCGCCCTGTTAATACAACCGTTGTCTATGCTATAAAATCATGAGTATGTTTAAGTAATAATAATCTATACACCTTGATAATTTTGTTAACGCGGAGCAATTCCGCGTTATTTTTTACATATGAAAAGGAAATCTATATTGTTAATAGGATACTTGAGAGAGTCAAAAAACAATTTTAAAATGATTGAAAGAAAGAGTTAAGGATATAATTTATTTTATAATTATATGATAACATAGGGAAAATGTGTAAAAATCATTTAAACTGTGCCGTGAAGAGATCTGGAGATATATTTTTTCATAAGGTGTTTTGATAGGGGAAGGTAATAAAATTATTCAACCTGAGGCATAAAAAAGTACAATATTTTTAGCGTTTTTTGTGCAAAAATAGCATACCCCTGTATGAGTTAATTCATCTTATAAAGATATTTCTCACCTTGTTGTCGATTTCATTTCTTTGCATTGCCATGGTAGGAGGCTTTATCTGTAAATGATAGTTCCCCTTTGAGTGGAATCATCATTATGCTTATGAAGCAGAAGACAAACGCTATTTCTATACTCTCTCCTCATCCCTATATTCCGCATTGTTTTTGCATTAGGGGGCTTACAAAAAGCGTTATTGAGTTTATTTTAAAGTTTTTATTCAATAGGTTAATTCTTTGTGATATGCCAATAAACAATTTTTTAATAGAGAGAGAAAAGTAAAAATATCATTGTAAATCAATATTTATTTATACAAATAAGCTAAAGTATATGTATTATAAAGAAAACATTACCATTAAAGCTACAAATAAATCTTTTATGCAGGGGAGAAAGGTACTTGATTTCTATATGGTCCTTAGAAGATATAATAATACACCCGTTATTATAACAAAGGCATTTATACGCATTTCTTGAATCATTTTTATAAAGATAAAAGTGATAGAAAGAGTGGGAAAACGCATGTTTATGTTGTATAAATTTGTATGATATAACAGTTTGATAGCAAATAAAATTTCACATGTTTTTAGTTACGTAAAATCTTAAAAGATTTTAAACTGGTATTTTTTTCCAAAAATATCTTTAGGGTAATTGGTCTTCTTTTTTAATGACAGATGACAAAAAGGAGTTCATATGAAAATAAAAAAGATTCTTGAATATTTGCGTGTTTTATTTTGCTATGGACTTTAGTTTTTAGATTGAAGCCGATAGCCTAGAGATCTAATTTCATAGGAGGATGTCGTTTGAGGGAGTATAAAAGGGATATCTTCTTTAGGTAATTCAGAAACGTTTAAAGAACAATGATAAACATTGCGGAGATTTTGTGTTGTCAACACATTAGTTGCATTTCCTTCGCAATAAATCTCACCTTCCTTGAGCAAGATCATGTTATCTGCATAATGTGCCGCGAGATTGAGGTCATGAAGAACAGCAAGAACGCCGCCACCAGAATGAGCAAATTGTTTAGCAATATCCATAACGATGATTTGATGTTGAATATCGAGGCTAGCAATAGGTTCATCTAATATCATCCAGCGAGGAATCCCATTATGAACAGGTTTCCAGACTTGGCAAAGTACACGGGCAAGTTGTACTCTAGCTTGTTCTCCACCTGATAATTGGTGATAATACAGGTTGCCATAATCAGAAAGGTCAACGCACTCTAAAGCTTTCTGGATAAGATTTTGCAATTCGGCTTTGGCAATGCTAAATTGGTTTACAGAAAGGCCAAGCCCTACAACTTCATGGACTAAGAATGGAAATACGAGCGTTGTTGATTGTGGTAGTACAGCGCGCATTTTTGCCATTACATGAGTTTTTGTTTGGCATACATTATAACCATTTAAGGTTATTTTTCCACTGTAAGGAATTTCACCACTCAGAGCTTTGATAAAAGTACTTTTTCCTGATCCATTAGGACCAATAATAATGGTAAAAGCACCACTTTTAGCTTGAAGATTAATGTGTTTAAGAATCTGCTTCTTTCCGCGCTGAACACAAATATTTGTCGCTTCAATCATGAAAAGTCTGTTCCTCGTTTGCATATAAGGATCCATAGAAAGAAAGGTGCACCAAAAAGTGCTGTTACAATCCCAATCGGCAATTCTGCGGGGGCAACAATTAAGCGTGCAAACATATCAGCAAAAATAAGTAATGCTGCTCCCAAGAGAGCAGAGCAAGGAATGAGATAGCGATGATCAGGACCTATGAGTTGACGTAAAATATGAGGAACAATAATACCAATAAAACCAATACCACCACTGACAGCAACAGCACTACCGCACATAAGAGCAACAAGGGGAATAGCAATATTTTTGACGCGTTGAATATGGAAACCAATATGGCCAGCAACAGCTTCTCCAAGAGCAAGGGCATTAAGTGCTCGTGATAAAAAGGGAGAGAAAAGAAGACCAATAACGATAAAAGGGAGAACGAGCCATACTTTCAACCATGTAGCGCCCGCAAGAGAGCCCAGACTCCAAAAAGTGATATCACGCAGTTGTTGGTCATTTGCGACAAAAATCAATGTTCCGACAACAGCACTGCTTAATGCACCAAGAGCAATACCAGCAAGCAGCATGGTTGCAATAGAGGTAAAGCTGTTATGCGTTGCTATTATGTAGAGAATAATCGTTGATAAAAGTCCACCAAAAAAAGCACCTATGATAACTTTATAAGGCTCTAGAAAAGGTGCAAAAGAAACAGGAAAAGCAATGCCGACAACAATTGCTAAGACTGCTCCAAGTCCAGCACCTGCTGATACACCTACAATTCCGGGATCTGCAAGAGGATTACGAAAAAGCCCTTGCATAAGAACACCGGAGACAGCTAAAGCTGCTCCAATCAATAATCCCAAGATAACACGGGGAAGCCTTATGTCGATGAGCACGAGGTAATCACGCGTTTTACTACTTACCGAAAAATCTTGTGTAAGCATCACATGGAGGAGATCAACGAAAGAAACCTTTGCTGCACCATTCAAGAGCCCACCAAAAATACTGAAAATAAGGAATATTATTAAGCTTAATAATAAAATCTTCCCCTGTTTTGAACGGTTTATTTTTTTACCTTCTTTTTCTTTAGGTAAATGCATCCTGGATGTACCGTCTACCATTTTTATCAGCTCTTACCGTTTTGATGTGCACCATAAAGTATCTCAATAAGCTCTCTTGATGCGTCTGCAGTACGTGGACCAAATCCCAAAAAATACATAGCATCCATCTGTTTTATGGCATGATTTTTCGCTGCAGTTGTTGCTTGAATTGCCGGTATGGCTAAAATCTTATCAATGCTGGTTGATCTTGCACCATGTTTTACAAGCAAAATAACATCAGGATCTGATTTCAATAATGCTTCGCCGTTGAGAAGTTTATATCCTTTATAATCGGTGATAGCATTGATAGCACCTGAAAGTTTGATCATACTATCAGCTGCAGTACCTGTTCCAGATGCCATGACGCGTCCATTTTGCACAGAGAAAACAAAAAGAACACGCTTTGGTGTTGTTACTTTCGCCAAAAGCGCATCGTTGTCTAAAAAATTACGCTTCAATTTCTCAATTAACGCCGCCGCTTGCACTTCGCGATGAATGGCTTGACCAACGAGGCGAATCTTTTCTATCACATTTTCACGGGAGTAGTCTTCTGGTATGATCACCAGAGGTATTGATGTTTTTTTGAGAATATCAATTGTTGAAGCGGGACCACTTCCTTCAACAAGCAATATACCCTCTGGAGCAAGTGATAAAACCCCCTCAGGTGAAAGAGCACGCATATATCCAAGCACAGGAAGCTTGAGCGCTTCTTGTGGGTAGACGCTTGTACTATCACGGGCGACAAGTTGATCTTGGGCTCCCAATGCATAGACAATTTCTGTAAGTGCTCCGCCGATAGAAACAATTCGAGCATTTTCAGGAAAACGCGTTGCAGGTTCAGCAATTACTTGTTTAGAAAAACAAGTAAGAGAGAGCAGTAAACACGTAAGAAAAAGGTTTGATAACCTATGTAAAAGAGATATGAACATGTCTAACCTTATCTTATCTTAGTTACTGCTGTTTTCTTGGCATGATGGCAAACTATTCAATAAAGAACGCCAATCTTCACGTTCTTTTTGACCCTCCTTGCGTACGCCAAAAAATTGAATAACCATCTCATCATCTTTATCGAAAACTTCAAGTGAACTGACATAACCATCACGGGTAGGTTTGCGAACATGCCATACTCTAGCAATCCCGGACGTGAGTAAATGAAGGTCAAATCTTGGATCAAGAACATTAAGCCAAGGTCCCATTTGCTTAATATTTTTTACAGTCCCACTAAAAATTTGAATACACCCTTTATTCCCAACAAAACACATGATTGGCAGTTCTTGTTGTGCGACTTGGTTAAGCATTATTTCAACAGCATTTACCTGTAATTCATCGGCAAATTCATTACCAACATATTTTACAGCATGATGTCGATTAATTTTAAATTCGGAAATAATTTTGTGAAGTTGGTGTACATCTGTCATTTTCCGCCAACGATCCCGAAAACTCTCAATATCCAATTCTGTTATGTCACATTGGGCTGGGAGAGAAACGGGAAGAATGTTAAGAACAGGAGACTGATCTTCAAGAAGGAGCTTTTCAACAAGTTTATTCCACTCTTCCATATTTGTCATATCTTTAGAATAGACCTTTAAAATAGCAACGCCATGTTGATCAAAGAATTGCAGACTTTTTGTAGGTTTTCCAAGAATAACGACATCATATTCAAAACCGAACTTCCATTGTTTTGTAAAAATACGCAAATCAATTTCACCAAGTGTGATAGGAATATGTTCGTTTTGAACAATTTTTTCAAAGCGTCCCGTTATTTCGTGAACAGCATATTCATTGCGAGTTAAGACCATGACGGTTCCAAGTCGAGGTGCATTTTCCAAGAGAGTAGCAACATCAGTTTGTAGCCTTTTTGCTTTTCCAATGGTACAATAAGCCGCAATAAGCTCCGCTTCAGATATACCAATCGAAACCGCAAAATCGCGGTTTCGCATTTCTTTTTTTTCTTCACGCAAACGAAGAATCATTTCAGCTGTATGTGCCATGAATTTACCTTATGTTACTTAACTCAAAAACTAACTTTCAAATTTTACAATTCCAAGGCAATAAATTAAATTCTTTTAAGAGTTCAATCTATCACAAAATAACACTCTATCGCCAACAGCTGAGCAATCAAAAAACGATAAAACAGAAAGAATTAAAACTTTTCTACCAAATCTTTGTAATTTTAAAGACGTTGAAAATAGAAACACAATAATTAATCCTTTTATCAATACGATTTTATTGACCGAATAATTAACAGAAGTGACTAAAACTTTTGTACAAACGACACCTTAAAGTTACGACCAGGCTGGCTATAATAATCTTTTGGTGTTGAACTTTTACCTGAAGGAAGTTCAGATACATTCCAATATTTTGTATTGAAAAGATTATAAACACCGGCTCTTAGAATAGGTCCCGTTTCACCGAATGGTTTCCACCACCCTGTCATATCAACGACATGATATCCTGGAATTTTTTGGTAATCAGATTCTCCGGCTACTTTGTCACGTTTAGCTGCCAAAGTAAGGAAAATATCGCTTCCCCAAACCTCTTTTGCATATCCTAATCCGATAACTGCTTTCAAAGGAGGAATTGAGTTAAGATACTCCTTTTTATCAAGATCTTTTCCTTGTGAATAAGCAAGAGCAACATTGGTATGAAAACCATTTTTAAGAACTAAATGGGCTTTTGTCTCAACACCAAAAATTTGCACGTGAAAACGATTCATGTAATGCCGACGCGCAAATCTAAATTCCTCTGATGGCCCTCTATCCTCAGTATCTATGAAATTCTTATATTGATTGAAAAAGGCATTGAAGGAACCACCGAAATTTACATTTCCATACCGTAGACCAACATCATACCCATTGCTTGTTTCTGGTTGAAGATCAGGATTCCCTTTCACGTAATAAGCAGAAGGTTTGATATAAGAGACGTAAAGTTCTGAAATACGTGGTGCACGAAAAGCCTGTGCCCACTGAGCATAGAGCGTTACTTGATTACGAACATCCCACTCCACGCGTAATTTAGGAGAAAAGCGTGAACCACTTCTTTCTGGAGGGAATTTATCAGAAATCAGTGCTTTCTCATAAGAAGGTGTTTTCTGAGGAACATATTTGTACCAATCATACCGGATTCCTGGTGTTACACGAAAACGATCATCAACCAACCCAATTTCATCTTCAAAAACAAAACCTAAATTGTAACCATTTGTGTCTGGTGAATCTGATCGATTAGCAGGAACAAAAAGACATCCCCGAGCGTATTCTTTTATATGACAATTGTCTTTACCTAACAAATAGTGATGAAATTTAGATGACGAAACATTCATTACAAACTTTAACGTATGGTTTATAGTGCCAAAATCCACTTTTTTAAGGGCATCAGCATTGAAACCATAATTGATATTACGCAAGAAATTATCTCTCAAATAATCCCCTTTGGGAGCTGAAACACGAACGCCTGTCATAACGTAACGACTTGATTGCCTTTGCCAATAAAGCTGCCCATTAAACGCATCAAGAACTGCATCACCATTACCATTATAATTATAAGAAAGAGAAAAGCGCTCACGAAGTTTATTATCCTGCTCATAAACGGAACCTGGAGCGTATCTTTTAGACGAATTTAATTCATGTGTGTTACTATTATGACCAAAACGCTCTGCGGTAAAACCAAGGCGGTGATTATCACTCAAATATTGATGAATTTTAAAAAGCAAGTTATTTTTATCAAAGTGAGAAGGGTTTTTGCGCGTGCGTTCCTCATACCCTTCTACTGTTCCCATATTTTTGCGCTCATGACCTTCTACATAAGATCCTTGAAAAAGTAAAAATGTCCGGTAATTACGCACAGCAAAAGCTTGATCGATGCGCCAGCTGTTATCAACAGAATTATAACCACCTTTTATAAGGCTTCCCCAATTCTTTTCTTCCACGATCAGGTCTTCAGGATCAAGGGTACGCAACGCAATGATTCCCCCTAAGGCGCCAGAACCATAAAGACTAGAATCTGATCCTTGAATAGTATCAAACGTAGAAAGAGCATTGAAATCAAAAGTTGTGTTTCCACCTCCACCACGGAATATATCATTAAACCATGGAAGAGAAATACCATCCATTGTCGTAAGAACACGGTTTGCATCTAAACCCCGAATAACGAAACTGTTATTTTCTGAGTTATAGGATACGGAAGGATTAAGACGACTCACATCATAAACATCAGTTATTTGTCTTTCATCAATATTCTTGTTGGTCTTACGATCAGTCAGAATGGTTATTGAATTTGAAGCATCTTCTATTTTTTTTCCTTTAATAAGGATTGGTTTAAGTTCAGTGACAGCACTTCCATCTTTATTTTGTGCAAAAACAAATGAAGGTATACAGACCGATAATGCACTTAAAATTACACAGCTTTTATAGATATTTTTTCGTCTTATTTGCATAACACATCATAACCCTTTTAAACATCCCCTCTCTGTTTTGAAATTTTTTTAATACAAAAAGGCTGGACTCACTGATTAAAACTTGCCAGCCAAGTAGGAATGATTTTGACAACGGCACAAAATCATTAGAAGACCATATTAAACATGACAAAATCAGTCAAGAAAAAAGTTGCAATTTCAAAATAGCCTGTTTTAATGAGATTGAACACCAATATTAAGCTTAAAATAGTGGCAGAAGAAACGATGAATTTTGCAAATACGAAACAATTATTAACTCTTTGGATTGGTGCATTTATTGGGGCTTTCTTTTTGCATGTATTATTGGCAGCACAGTTTTATTTTCAAAGTACTGGTATAAGTAATGGTTTGCTCTCATCGGAGATTATGCTGACTTTTGTGCAAGAAACTGTATATCCGGATGTTGATACAGACTTGCCAGATATTCATAGAGAGTCGGATATTAATACAGAGCAAGAAGTATTACAGTCTGATCTCCTAGAGCAGGAGTCAGAAGGATTGGAATCCGTGGATGAAGTTCAATCGGAAGAACCTCAGCATATAGTAGAACAAGATGACTTAAAGCCTTTGGAAGAACCCCTACCTCAAAAAGTGGAGCATAAAGCGTTTATCAAAAAAACAATACCGATGCCAAAGGCTGTAGTAAAGCGCTCCAATGCAAAGGCGGTACGTTCTTCTTCCATCAACAAGGGCGGCGGGACAGCAGGGCTTGAAGATATGTTGTTAATGGAGTGGTTAGCAAAGGTACAGTCACAATTAGAAAGGCAAAAAAATTATATTGTGGGACAGCGCACCAATCGTACAAAAGGAACGGTGAAGTTAGAATTTATGGTGCATGAGCAGGGGAGTATTTTTTCTAGTCGTGTAGCAGTCTCTGCTGGTGACCCGGAACTTGATCGATTAGCGATGGCAGCCCTTCGACGCGTTGGTTCTTTTCCACCACCACCACCATCAAAAGTGAATAAAACAATTAGAGTATCCCTAATATTTAGCTGATTTTTTATGCGGGGCGCTTTCTTATAATATATTGATTTATAATGATTGTTTATAATTTTAATGAAAGTTCAAATATAATTTATTCGAATTTTTTTGATGTTGAATCAATCAAAACCATCCGCTTACTTATGATACAAGTTGAGGAGGAGCATGGATAAAAAACTTCTAAAAAGCAGTGAATATACTTCTTATGAGTGCTCTAAATGAAAGGGCTTTTGCAACATTGGGAGTTAAGGGATGATAGAGCTATAGCTTTTATTAATTAAAGGTCTAATCGATTTTTATACCATTTGTGAGAGGATTTTCGTAAGTACTTTTCAGATACACCGTTGTGAAATGGACTTAGAAACATTAAAATAAAACAATAATATAAATAAGAAAAACATACTATTTTGGGATGCTCTGTTTTGTGTGAAGGATGTGAGCTTATATGTAAAAATAAGAAAAAAAAGCAAAGCTTCATCTTCATCATTAAAAGATATTGACATATTTAAAAGTCGTAGAACCGAATGAAAAGGGAAGGGGCAGAAGAGAATTGTTTGTCTTTAAGGCTTTCTAACTCAATGAGTCTGTCTTTCTGTTATCAGAGATAATCCAAACGATATATATAATAACGTACTCTTATTTGTTATAGCAATGTTATAAGCAGGAAAAATAGTCTTAAAAGATGCTGTTTCACAAGATTTGAATATTGACTAATAAGCAACAGTAAAAGGATGAGCTATTTGTTTCACTCTTCTCCTATATTTGTAATCTCTATGATATTGTCGTCTATGTTGAGAAGAAATGAATTATTTGTACTACCTGTTGATTTATAATGATAATTCATCATTTCGAATTTATTAATACTGAATCAATTAAAATTACTTTCTTATACGTCCTAAGAAAGTGGGTATGGTACTATTTAAAAAGGAATAAAAACACTTCTTATCAACGCTTTCAAATGCTATTTGGGAAGTTAAGGCATATTATTTCCGTCGACCAGAAAGCAAGTCGGTTTTTATATCTATTTTCCCAGTGAGTCTTGCTTTGTAGACACCATAATTTTCCATGACACGCATCACGTAATTACGTGTTTCTGTATAAGGAATACGTTCAATCCAATCAATGACGTTATCGAGAGATTGACCTCGAGGATCGCCATAACGTTTTATCCATTCATTGACTCGACGGGGACCCGCATTATAGCCAATAAGAGTTAGTATATAGGATCCATTAAAACGTTCTAATTGTTCATTGAGAAAATGAGCACCTAATGTTGCATTATAATGAGCATCACTGCTAAATTTTTTAGGAGACCATGCGATTGAGTATTTTTTTGCCAGTGCTTTTGCTGTTGTAGGAAGCAATTGGAGTATACCTTGTGCACCTGCTTTTGATATGGCTGTTGGATTAAATTCGCTTTCTTGGCGTGCAATGGCATAGATAAGCGATTTTTCTTCTACAGAAATATTAGCAGAAGCTGGTATAGCTCCCAGAGGATGAGAGAGTGCACCGACATTTTTCCCCTGAAAAACAGCCATTTTTCCAATTTTGAGGCTGGTATAATAGTCTCCATTTTTTTCTGCCATAACAGCCAGAAGAGCTAATTCACCGGGGCTTTCTATTTTTTTTCCGAGCTCTCTATAAAAAATTTTAGCAAAATCAGCATAGCCGGCTGCTTCAAGACGTTGAATTGCTTTGATCGCTTTTCGTGCACTAAAATGTTGTCGCTCAGCGGTTGTTGGTTTGGGAAAGAAAACTTTAAGCTTTTTTTGGTTGAGTCGTGCAGCGGCTAATTGACCATAGTAAGTTGCACCAAAATGAGCTGCGCGATGAAAGTATTGCTGGGCATTTTGATGTTCTTCTAGCGTTTCTGCTGTTCGTCCCATCCAGTAATATCCACGTGATGCATAAAAAGGTAAAGAAGAGAGTTGAGGAATACGTGAAAAATGCTGCATTGCCAATTTAGGGTTATGAAGAAACCGTAGTGCATACCACCCTGCATGAAACTCAGCATCGACGGCTAATGCAGATGTTATACCAGTGTGCATTGCAACAAGTTGATAAGCAATTTTTGGTTTGTTTAAATCGAGCATTTCACGAGAAAGGGCGCGTTGTTCTTTCCACAATGAATGAGGGTTCATAAGGCGGAATGCATCTTTTGATGTTTTCATCATGAGTGCTGCTGCTGCATCATATTGCTCTGTTCGTCGAAGATGGCGTATTCGAGCAAACTGAAAAAGAGGATCTTTTTGCCATGATCTCTCTACAGCTTTTAATTTTTGTGTAGCTCTAGGATCATTTTTTTCAACGGCCACAAAAGCATTAAAAAGAGATTGAGCATGGGCTAATTTTGCAACGCGTGCTGCTGAATCAAAACGATGTGCATAGAGCATAAACTGCATGCGTCTCAAATGATCAATAGGTTTTAATGCAGCGTTTGCATTTTTAAGAACAAATACTTCTTCTTTTGCATTAAGCTGTGTTTTATGCCACCATGGCGCAATAACGTGTTGAGCACGAGTGGTTTGTCCCGTTGCGATAAGTGCTTTAGCGAAGAGAGCCATCCCTTGTGCTGTTTGGGGCGGGTGATGAGAAAATTTTTGGATGATTGCGCGTGTGACGTTGGTTTCGTTAAGAAAAGCACGTTCAGCATTGCGTTGCATCGTTTCTATACCGGGCCATCCTTTTAGCATGTTGATTGCATTAAATATTTCAGAACTGGGTATATTAGCTTGGTTTGACACCCCCAGCGCCCATGTCAAAATATGACGATCAAGGCTATGTTTTTCCATTGAATTACGAAGATTTATTGTTTTTGCAATATTGTTGTTTGCTAGTGCATCTAGCCCAGTTTTCAGTTGCTGAAGTGTAGCAGTATTGTGTGATGTAGTGTGTATCTGTTGAAGAGATTCTTGAGCTTCTTTTGCGGTAAAGGGAGTAGGGCGAACCAAAGGGATTGGTACTTTCCCTTGCAAAAGGGGTGTTTGCGCGTATGCACTTGAAAATAAAATTCTTATTGCCAGTATAAGTGTAGTAAAGGTTGATACGAAAAGAGAGGTGGAAAATACACGCATAGAGAAAAGACCTTGAGACCTTGCTTTTTGTAAAAACTTAAGGATTTATAGAACACAAGCATGAAAAACGCGTTAATATAGACGGCTTATTTTAAAGAAATGTTCAACATTTAAGGAGGGACATTTTCATCTTATGGGGGCTTTTTTTGAAATTCATCTTGCTTCAATGATAGAGCAAGATTATGCTCTATTTAAAATTTATAAAAGGCGATTATAAAAAAATAAAAGCAAACATTATAGGGAGTTTATCATGCTCAAGGGAGCTATAACTGCGCTTATCACACCGTTTGATAACAAGGGCGCGATTGATGAGAAGGCGTTTTGTGATTTTGTTGAATGGCAGATCACACAAGGGATTAACGGTGTAAGCCCTGTTGGGACAACAGGTGAATCAGCAACGTTAAGTCATGAAGAACATAAGCGGATTATAGAATTGTGTGTTGAGCAGGTTGCAAAGCGTGTTCCTGTTGTTGCTGGAGCGGGATCAAATAGCACAAGCGAGGCTGTAGAGCTTGCACAATACGCGCAAAAAGCTGGTGCAGATGCAGTTTTGGTTGTCACTCCCTATTATAATAGACCAAATCAATCTGGCTTATACAAGCATTTTTCTTCCATTGCCAAAGCTGTTTCTATTCCGATTATAATTTATAATATTCCTGGTCGTTCTATTATCGATATGGCTGTAGAAACGATGAAAGACCTTTATCAAGATTTTAACAATATCATTGGTGTTAAGGATGCAACGAGCAGAATTGAGCGTGTTAGTGAACAAGGTGAAAAGTGTGGAAAAGATTTTGTACAGCTTTCCGGTGATGATTGTACGGCGTTAGGTTTTAATGCACATGGAGGTATGGGGTGTATTTCAGTTTCCTCCAATGTTGCTCCAAAGCTTTGTGCTGAACTTCAAGCCGCTTGTTTTCGTGGTGATTATAAAACAGCACGAGAATTAAATGATCGCTTGATGCCTCTTAATCGTGCTGTGTTTATTGAACCTAGTCCAGCAGGTATTAAATATGCTGCTGCAAAATTAGGATTTTGTGGTGATACTGTGCGTTCTCCTATTGTTCCATTAACAGAAAGAACAAAGAAGATTATTGATGCAGCCCTCAGTCATGCTGGTCTTTTAAAAGCATAAAATGATATTGACAAAGCCATGAATAAAAAAAAGAACGCGCCCGTACGGAAAATAATTGCTGACAATCGTAAAGCACGTTTTAATTTTGAAATCCTTAATAATCTCGAGGCTGGTCTTGTCCTTCAGGGAGCGGAAGTGAAGTCCTTACGTTCTAATCATGCCAATATTGCTGAAAGCTATGCGAGTTTTGAGAATGGGGAATTATGGTTAGTAAACAGCTATATTCCTGAATATACGCAGGCTAATCGTTTTAATCATGAACCACGACGTTTGCGCAAATTATTACTTTCAAAACGTGAGATGGCACGTTTTTTTAATGCAACGTCTCGTGAAGGAATGACACTTGTTCCTCTCAAACTTTATTTTAATGAACGAGGGCGCGTTAAGTTGGAGATCGCTCTAGCGCGTGGGAAAAAGCTTCATGATAAGCGCGAAACGGAAAAAAAACGCGATTGGGGACGTGAAAAAGCAAGACTTTTAAAAAGATATGGCTAATGGATGCGATCTAGATATTCTTTATTCATAGCGCTGTTTAAAACAGTTTTAGCATTGATCTAAGTATGTTTTTGCTGCTTGAAAGATTTGGTGAAACATGGCGTCTGTCAAGCGCCCAGTATTTGTATTATAACGAGAACAGTGATAGCTCGAAAAGATGCGTAATCTGCCGATGTTATTGATTTCACCGTGTCCAAAAGGGTGAGATAAAACTTTTGCATTAAGGGCACGTATCGTTGAATGGTGCGCAATGGTGCCTAAGGTAATAACGGCTTTAAGTTTGGGAAGATTTGTTAAAAGAGGTGAAAAGAAATAGCGGCACGTGTTAATTTCTGCACCGGTGGGTTTATTTTCTGGTGGAACGCAACGAACAGAGTTAACGATTGCTGCATCAATAAGTTCAAGAGTATCGTCTGCTCTTTCTTCAAAGGTTCCTTGGGCAAAACCAAACTTTTTTAAAGTTGAATAAAGTAAGTGCCCAGCATAATCACCAGTAAATGGACGTCCAGTTCGATTTGCTCCGCGTAATCCAGGAGCAAGCCCAACAATAAGAAGGCGTGTTGTATCTGGCCCTTTATAAGGAAAGAATGGGCGCACCGGTGCGTTATACCAACTTGGTTCTTTTACACGCCAGCCAGCGATAAATTGATGAAGCCTAGGACATAAATTGCAATTTTGGGGTGGTTCTGGGTAAAGTGATGTTAATTGGCTATTCATGGTGTTAGGCATCAATCGTTTTTCTATTTTTTTGAGTCTTTATATAGCGTATATGACGGGTTATGTTTTGATAAACAATCTATAATGAATATAAATAAACTTTTTTAGAAGAAAGTTTAATATAAACTTATTGCTCATTATTGTGTAAAGAGAGATCATCTTTCAGTAATTTATTCGATGAATAAGAGTGCGATACACATGATGTTCAAAGAAAAAAGTTTTCTCTTTAGATAAAGATATTATCATAAAAAGTATGTATAAGGCTGCTGTTATTGCAAAGGGTTTAAACAGCAGGTATTCCTTTTAAAAGGATAAGGACTCCAGACAAGTATTTTGTCAAGAAAGACCTCCCTTTGTTTGAAGTCAATCTATTGGAATGCTTTTAAAAGAAATTTTGATAACAAGCATGAATAGGTTATACATTTTTATAAATTTTCCAAGAATTTTTTTAAATAAGTTCTTTAATCAAAAAATATAAAAGTTTGTGTTGTTTTTCTTGTGTTTTATTTTGATTATTGTATATACTCCTCTATCCGCTATTAAATTTTTTTATTTGAGAAAGAGGCATAAATGGCCCGCGTAACGGTAGAAGATTGTATTGATAAAGTTGACAACCGCTTTGAATTGGTACTTTTAGCAGGTCATCGGGCGCGTCAGATTTCACAAGGAGCGCAGATTACGGTTGATCGTGATAATGATAAAAATCCAGTTGTTGCTTTGCGTGAAATAGCAGAAGAAACATTGTCGCCTGCTGATTTAAAGGAAGACCTTATTCATTCGTTGCAAAAGCATGTGGAAGTAGATGAGCCAGAAATGGCAAGTGAATTTATTACCCATTCAGGTGAAGCTGAAAGTGTTTTTAATACGTCGTCGCAAGAAGAAGGTACTTCATTTGATCATATGTCAGAAGAAGAGCTTTTAGCGGGTATTGAAGGTTTGGTTGTTCCAGAAAAAAGTGACGATTATTAATTGCAGCAATTTATGTTACAGGAGTAAAGATACCTTGTCATGTAAGGAGCAATTATTTTTCTTGTCTTTTATTGATAGGACATGTTCAATAAAGATTAGAGGTGTGAAAAGATAAAGGATATGCTCGTATGATGCGTCAGTGTGAGCTTGTTGGACGTGTTCAACGTTACAAGTCTGACGTAGATGAGGCTCTTTTAAACAGGGCCTATGATTATGCAATGAAAAAGCATGCACATCAAAAGCGTGCGTCAGGTGATCTTTATTTTTCTCATCCTTTAGAAGTTGCTGCTATTTTGACAGATATGCGGTTGGACGAGGCAACGATTGCTGTTGCTCTTTTGCATGATACAATTGAAGATACAAGCGCTACACGAGCAGAAATTGATCAGCTTTTTGGTTCTGAAATTGGGAAGTTGGTTGAAGGGCTTACAAAGCTTAATAAGCTTGATCTTGTATCAAAGAAAGCCGTACAAGCAGAAAATCTTCGTAAACTTCTTATTGCTATTTCTGATGATGTTCGTGTTCTTTTAGTCAAACTTGCTGATCGTCTTCATAATATGCGTACCCTTGGTGTTATGCGTGATGATAAACGTCGGCGAATTGCTGAGGAGACGATGGATATCTATGCGCCACTTGCAGGTCGTATGGGTATGCAGGATATGCGTGAGGAATTAGAGGATCTCTCTTTCTTTTATTTAAATCCAGAAGGTTATCGTACAATTACCAATCGACTTTCTGAATTATTGAAACACAACCGTGATTTGCTTTCCACAATTGAAAATGAATTGACAAAACTTTTTTTGGAGCATGGTATTAAAGCAGATGTTAAAAGCCGTCAGAAAAAATCTTATTCAGTTTTTCGCAAAATGGAAAGTAAAGCATTATCTTTTGAACAATTATCGGATATTTTTGGATTTCGTGTGATTGTTGAGTCCGTGAATGATTGTTATCGTGCTCTTGGTGTCATTCATACGACATGGCCAATGGTTCCTGGTCGTTTTAAAGATTATATCTCTATACCAAAGCAAAATGATTATCGTTCTATTCATACAACAATTGTTGGTCCTTCAAGACAACGTGTTGAGTTGCAAATTAGAACGGCTTCTATGGATGAAGTTGCTGAATATGGGGTTGCTGCTCATTCCATATATAAAGAGCATGGTTCCAATTATTCGACTGTGAAGTTATCAAGTGAAACGAATGCCTATGCATGGTTGCGTCAAACGATACAATCTTTGTCTGATGGAGATAATCCAGAAGAGTTTTTAGAACATACAAAACTTGAGCTTTTTCAAGACCAAGTTTTTTGTTTTACGCCGAAAGGTCGATTAATTGCTTTTCCTAAAGGAGCTACGCCTATTGATTTTGCTTATGCCGTCCATACAGACATCGGTGATTCTTGTGTGGGTGTAAAAATCAATGGTCGTATTATGCCTTTAATGACCAAATTAAAAAATGGTGATGAGGTTGATATTATTCGCTCACACGCTCAAATTCCGCCAGCAGCATGGGAATTTCTTGTTGTCACGGGTAAAGCACGTTCAGCTATTCGACGAGCAAGTCGTGCAGCGGTACGTAAACAATATTCGGGTTTAGGATATCGTATTCTCGAGCGTTCATTTGAATATATGGGAAAGCAATTTTCAAAAGACCTTTTGAAGAAAGTTTTGCCACGTTTAGCACGTAAAGATGTAGAGGATGTATTGGCTGCTGTTGGGCGTGGAGAGCTGTTTTCCGCTGATGTGATTAAAGCGGTTTATCCTGATTATCAAGATCACCGTGTGGTACAAAAGTCATCTTTTAAGCCTGGGGAAGAAGGTTGGTTTAATATTGAAAATGCTCAAGGTATGATTTTTAAAGTTCCAGAAAATGAAAAGAATGCAAAGGTCGAGAATCATCAATCTAAAGCATTGCCTATTAGAGGAACCCGTGGAGATATACCCGTACGTTTTTCACCGGAAGGAGCAGTACCTGGAGATCGGATTGTTGGTATTATGCAGCCAGGAGCTGGGATCGTTATTTATCCAATACAGTCTTCAGCTTTGATGGCGTATGATGATCAGCCAGAACGATGGATTGATGTTCGCTGGGATATTGATGCCCAAATGAATGAACGTTTTCCTGCACGGATGAATATTTTGGTTGTAAATAGTCCTGGTTCTTTGGCTGAAATTACACAAATAATTTCTGCTAACGATGCCAATATCCAAAATTTATCTTTTATCCGTACAGCACCAGATTTTACAGAAATTATGATTGATTTGGAAGTGTGGGATTTAAAACATTTGAATCGTATTTTTTCTCAGTTAAAAAAGGCAGGTTCAGTAAGTACAGTACGGCGGGTTCATGGATAAAAAGAAAGATTTTTCAATGAATACACAAGATGTCATTGATATTTTTAAACAAGCAGATGCTATTCTAGAAGGGCATTTTATTTTAACATCGGGGCGCCATAGTGCGACTTATATGCAAAAAGCGAAAGTATTCATGCATGCTGACTTGACGGAAAAGTTATGTCGTGGATTGGCTGAAAAAATCAAAAAATCTATCGAGGGAAAAATTGACTATGTTGTTGGTCCCGCAATTGGCGGTCTTATTCCTTCCTATGAAACTTCACGTCACCTTGGTGTTCCTTCTCTTTGGGTAGAGCGTATAAATGGCATCTTTGAATTGCGTCGTTTTGAAATCAAGAAGGGTGCACGGGTTGTTATTGTTGAAGATATTGTAACAACGGGTCTTTCCATTCGTGAGACTGTTGAAGCGCTTGTTGCAGCAGGAGCAGAGGTGTTGGCCAGTGCATGTATCCTTGATCGTTCTGGTGGTAAGGTCAATGTTGGAGTTCCATTGATTGCGCTTGCTGAATACGAGATAACCTCTTATGCTAGTGATGCACTTCCTGCAGAGCTTTCTGTTCTTCCCGCGATTAAACCAGGCAGTCGAAATATTTAATTGTCGTTCTATTTTTTTTGTGCAAAAGCTTAAAAAGATTAATTTGGATGATATAGATTATTTCATCATCAAAAGATGTATATTGAGAGTCATATGCTTTTTCGTCGTCGAGAACCAATAGATTTTGTAACGCGTATTCGACTTTGGTTATGGCCACGTCGTTCATTTTCTCGCTCATTTTGCTACATACATAAACGTATTTTGCGTATATCAGCAACACCGCATGAAGTAGCATTAGGGGTTGCTGTTGGCGTTTTTTTAGCTTGTTCCCCTTTCTTTGGGCTGCATATTATTTTGGCAATATTTTTTTCTTGGCTTTTGCGTGCAAACTTTGCTGCCGCAATCATTGGGACAATTTTTTCTAATCCACTCACATTTTTATTGATTGTCATGGCTGATTATAAAGTAGGGTATTTTTGTTTATCACTTTTTAGCGATGTCAAAGAGATTTCTCTTTCGCAAATTCGTGCTCTATTTAATGGTTTGACATTGTCAAATCTCTCTCTCCTCTTTAAAGGCGCATGGGACACAATTATGAGTCCTATGATTTTAGGGGGAACTCTTTTAGGTATTGTTTTTGGTGGTTTATCTTATATAGGTGTTTACAGAGCAACGGTTCGTTTTAAACAAAAGCGATATCAAAAGATTATAAAAAAAAGGCGTTTAAAGAAGCGCTCATCGTGAGAAAGATCGGGTAATATCTTATGATTATTGGTCTTGGAAATGATCTGGTTGATATACGACGTATTGAGAAAATGTTGGTTCGTTATGGTGAGCGTTTTATCCAACGTATTTTTACGGATATTGAAAGAAATAGATCTGAAAATCTCAAAAAAAGCTCCTCGTCCTATGCAAAAAGATTTGCTGCTAAAGAAGCATGTGCTAAAGCCTTAGGAACGGGAATCGCTTGTGGTATCAATTGGAAAGACATGGGGGTAGTTAATTTGCCATCTGGTAAACCAATAATGCAATTAACAAATCGTGCGCAAGTGCAACTTCAAAAGTTATTACCTCCTCATCATGATGCAGTTATTCATCTTAGCATAACAGATGATTTTCCTTGGGCACAGGCATTTATTATTATCGAAGCACTTCCACGTGGATAGATGGCGTGAGAGATTGTGCTTTTGTTATTTGAATATTATGATGAAAAAAATTATATCTGTGATGAGAAGGCAGTTGGTGATGATCCAAAAAGATAAAGTGCATAAAAAAGAAAAAAAAGGTGGGCTTCGTGAATTTATTTCTGTTTTAATACAGGCTTTGCTTTTAGCAGCGTTTATTCGGACACTTTTTTTCCAGCCGTTTAGTATTCCTTCCGGTTCAATGCGTCCTACTTTGTTGGTGGGAGATTATCTGTTTGTTTCTAAGTATGCATATGGGTATTCTCGTTTTTCCATCCCCTTTTCTCCTCCTCTTTTTTCTGGACGGATTTGGGCATCTCAACCTCAACGTGGAGATGTGGTCGTTTTTCGCTTACCAAGTAATCCGAAGATTGATTATATAAAACGCGTTGTTGGGCTACCAGGTGATCGTATACAAGTTCGTCAAAGTGTCCTTTATATTAATGATGAGGCTGTTTCACGTCACTTTATGGGGGAGATTGATAATTCTGATATAACAGAGGTTAACTATCCTGTTGAGGTTTATCGCGAGACAATGCCTAACGGTGTCAGTTATGATACACTTGATTTAGCTTTCATCCCGAAAGTTGATGATACAGAAGTCTTTGAAGTTCCTCAAGGACATTACTTTATGATGGGAGATAACCGCGACAATTCAGATGATAGTCGTTTAGATGTAGGCTATGTTCCAGAAGAAAATCTTATTGGTCGCGCGAGCGTGATTTTCTTTTCTATCAGTAATGGTTCAAGTGCTTGGCAGATTTGGCGCTGGCCATTTGATGTGCGTTGGAAACGTTTGTTTTCTTTCATAAATACGGTTCATGATTTGCCGCTTATCAAGCAAGGAAACAACGATGAAACGTCTCATGATTGATCAGCTTTTCAAGCTGACGGGGCATCGTTTTAAAGATGAAGAGAGGTTAAAGAAGGCATTAACACACTCGAGTGTACAAGATTCGGAACAGGGGAATTATGAACGACTAGAGTTTCTAGGGGATCGGGTTTTAGGGCTTTTGATTGCAGAGATGCTGTATCAACTTTTTCCTCAGGCAAGTGAAGGTGAATTATCAGTCCGTTTAAATCATCTGGTCAATGCACAGACATGTGCTGATATTGCGCGTGAAATGAGACTTCCTGATATGATCCGTGTTGGTTTTGAGATGAAAAATTTTGAGGGACGTCGACTTATCAACATGCATGCAGATGTCGTGGAAGCTTTGATTGCCGTAATATATCTCGATGGAGGATTGGAAAGCGTTCGCCCTTTTATTCAAAAATATTGGCAAAGTCGGGCAAAGAAAATGGATGCTGGTCGACGTGATGCCAAGACAGAATTACAGGAATGGGCGCATATCCAAGGCAATGCACAACCACATTATCAGGTTATAAAACGTTCAGGTCCAGATCACGATCCTGTTTTTATGGTAGAGGTCAGTATTTCTGGGTTTGCTTCAGAGATTGGGCAGGGAAGCTCCAAAAGATATGCTGAGAGAATGGCAGCTGAAAAAATTTTGCGACGAGAGGGTGTATGGAAAACAGTAGGAAAAAATGATCATGAGTGACGTTATGAAAACGCGTTCTGGGTTTGTTGTGCTTATTGGGATGCCTAATGCCGGTAAATCGACATTGGTTAATCAATTGGTTGGAACAAAGGTTTCAATTGTAACACATAAGGTACAAACAACACGAACTTTAATCCGCGGTATTGTCATTCATGATGATGTGCAAATTGTGTTGGTCGATACACCGGGTGTTTTTCGTCCCCATAAGCGCTTAGAACGAGCCATGGTCTCTGCTGCTTGGGGAGGGGCTAAGAGCGCTGATGTTCTACTTGTTTTAATTGACGCTCAAAGTGGTCTTTCGGATGAAGTTGATATGATGTTAGATATTGTAAACAATATGAAACAAGAAAAAGTTCTTGTTCTTAATAAGGTTGATACAGTTGTTAAATCATCTCTTCTAGCGTTAACCACTAAAATAAATGAACGTGTAAAGTTTGCGCAAACATTTATGATTTCTGCTCTAAACGGTTCTGGTTGCAAGGATTTACTTCATGCGTTGAGTAACATGATGCAGGAAGGGCCATGGTATTATCCGGAAGATCAAATTTCTGATATGCCTATGCGTCATCTTGCTGCTGAAATTACGCGTGAAAAACTTTTTCTTCGTCTTCATGATGAACTTCCTTATTCCTCAACGGTTGAAACAGAAAACTGGGAAGAGCGTTCAGATGGTTCCGTTAAAATTAATCAAGTTATTTATGTCGAGCGTGAGAGTCAGAAAAAAATTGTCTTAGGAGCAAAAGGAGATACAATTAAAGCGATTGGTCAAGCAGCACGTAAAGAACTCATGGAAATTATGGATCAAAAGGTGCATCTTTTTCTCTTTGTGAAAGTGCGCGATAATTGGGATACCGATCCAGAACGTTATCGTGAAATGGGATTGGATTTTTTAAAATGAGATTTTTAAAAATAATTAAAGTAAAATGAAGTGGAAAGAACAAGCCGTTATACTTGGTACACGCCAATATGGTGAAACAAGTGTTATTCTTGAGATTATGACACGTGAACATGGTCGTTATATGGGAGTGGTAAAAGGGGGGCGCTCGCGTCGCATGGCAGCTCTTCTTCAACCTGGAAATTTTGTGGAGGCTGAATGGTGGGCTCGTTTAGACGAACATTTGGGACTTTTTCGGCTTGAAGCTCTTGATTTACATGCGGCACGATTAATCTGTCTACCAGAAGCACTTTATACTTTGCAATTGATAGCTTTTCATTTGCGGCTTCTTCCCGAACGTGATCCGCACCCCATTTTATATGATATTTTACACCTTTTTATGCAGAATTTTGATGAACCATTTGTAAATGCAGAATTGCTTGTACGTTTTGAAATGCGGCTTCTTGAAGAACTTGGTTTTGGTCTTGATTTATCTTGTTGTGCTGCAACAGGTCGTCAGGAAAGGCTTCATTACGTATCACCAAAATCTGGACGGGCTGTCTGTGAAGAAGCAGGGGAACCTTGGAAAAAAAAGCTTCTCATTCTACCACAGTTTCTTGTACAAAGAACGACTCGTCCTGCTGATTTTAGTGACATAATAAATGGTTTTATACTGACGGGTTTTTTTCTTATGCGTCATGTCTGGGAGCCACGAGATATAAAGCAGCCGTCAGTGCGCATGAATTTGATACAATTGTTTGAGCGTCAATTTGGTGTACAGGCATTAATTGGTTGATCTGATGATAATTGAATGGGAAAATGAGAATTTTAAAGACAATTGCTGAAGTCCGCCAATATACTTCAGAGGAACGACGTTTAGGTTTTTCGATTGGTTTTGTTCCAACAATGGGGGCATTGCATGATGGACATCTTGCATTAGTACAGTATGCAAGAGCAATGTGTGATCGCGTAGTGGTTTCTATTTTTGTCAATCCAAAGCAATTTGGACCTCATGAAGATTTTTCTCAATATCCAAGAGATTTGAAGGGCGATTGTGCTTTGTTAAAAGAAGCAGGTGTTGAATGTGTTTTTGCTCCTTCTGTCGATGAAATGTGGCCACTGGGGAATGATACAATTGTACAAGTGAAAAAATTATCACGTATTTTGATGGGAAAATTACGTCCGGGGCATTTTTGTGGTGTAACAAGCGTTGTTGCTAAACTTTTTAACATTGTCCAACCAGATAAGGCTTTTTTTGGGGAAAAAGATTTTCAACAAATTTTAATTATTCGGCGTATGGTTGAAGATTTGGCTTTTCCTATTGAAATCGTTGGAGTTCCTATTCTACGGGAGTCAGATGGTGTAGCGTGTTCTTCACGCAATCAGCTTTTAACATTAGAAGATCGTAAAGCTGCCAAAATTATTCCTGAAAGTGGAAAAGCTGCTGAAAAGCTTTATCATGAAGGTGAACGGTCGGTTGATAAATTATGCAAAACTGTTCGTGATATTTTACAACAAGAAACGCGTGCAATCATTGAAGCGATAGATTTACGGGATATGGAAACTTTATGCGTGGTTAAAGGAACATTGAATAAACCAGCAGTTTTACTTCTTACTGTCCGCTTTGGTGAGATAAGGCTGATTGATCAATATATATTGCAAGAGAAGGGTGGAAAATGAGTGTACATAAAACCGTAAAGCGTATAACATCTTCCGAAATACGTGCACGAAAGGGACAACAGCCAATTGTTTCTTTAACAGCTTATCAAGCTTATACTGCGCGGATTGCTGATCCATATTGCGATATCCTTTTGGTTGGTGATAGCGTTGGGATGGTTGTGTATGGGTTTGAGACAACGCTTCCTGTTAATTTAGATATGATGATTTCACACGGGAAAGCCGTGGTGCGTGGATCTCAAAAAGCTCTTGTTGTTATTGATATGCCTTTTGGTTCTTATGAGGAAAGTCCAGAGCAAGCTTTTTTAAATGCATCGCGCATTCTTGCACAAACGGGGTGTGGTGCAGTTAAGCTTGAAGGGGGCGTTTATATAGCCGAAACAGTAGATTTTTTGTGTAAACGTGGCATTCCAGTGATGGGGCATATCGGTCTTACACCCCAAGCAATGAATCGTTTTGGTGGTTTTAAAACACAAGGACGCAAGGAGAATGATTGGCAAAGAATTGAAGCAGATGGAGCAGCGATTGAAGAGGCAGGTGCTTTTGCTGTTGTTTTAGAAGCAATGGTTGAACCTTTAGCGGTGAAACTGACAGATAAGCTTTCTATCCCTACGATCGGTATAGGGGCGTCCAATCAATGTGATGGGCAAGTATTGGTTATGGAAGATATGTTGGGCTATGGTTCTCATGTGCCAAAATTTGTACGCCGTTATGGAGACCTTGAACAAGCCATGGAAACTGCAATAAAGAATTATGCAGAGGATGTCACATCTCGTGCTTTCCCAGCGGATAATGAAGTTTATAAACTAAAATAAACTTCAGTTTAAGATGAAAGGTTTGACAAGAGAACATTTGTTATTTTGATAATGAATGTGCATTTTTAATATATTTTGTATGCAATTTGAACTGTGATTTTTTCCATTTCTTTAATGAAGTCACGCCTCTCATGCAAAACAGAACGCCATTGGGTCGCTAATTCACATGCTTTTTTAAAGAAAGCTTTCTTAAGGTACCCAACCTATTTCGCGACGGCGTTCGTGAATAGTATAGTGGTAAGTCCCTTATGAAGTGTATAAAATTTATAGAGTACTCCCGTCTTTACGCTTCATAAGAGAGCAAGCCGGCATCATCACACACTTTGCCAATTTTCAATGCTGCGACAGCGCTTAGCACTTGAGATGGTTCATAAGAAGCATTTTAACTCTTTCTTTAAAAAATTTTACCCACACGCCAGACCCGCTTGTGGTGTGCAAGAGAATGATTTTGATTGATTCAATATAAACAGATTTGAAATGAGTGAAGCTTACGATATTAGGAGCTCTCATTCAAAATGAAAAAACAATGAATTATTATTATAAGTCAGTGTGATGATTCTGTAATGACAAGGAATCAACAATGCGAAGGGGCTATAATCTTTGGACATCCAAGTCATTAAAGCGCGTTAAAAATGCGTTTTCAATGTGTTGGGTAGAATAGGGGGATAAATTCAGATCATCGGGTAAAATATTATTGGGAGAGCCAAAATAGTGAAGGGCTTCTTCTGTATTAAATCCAGCAAGCGTAATCGCTTCATAATAGGCAGCGATACGGTCGGCTTGTTTAATTTTTTTTAAAAGTTTTTGAGAAAGATCAACGGGAAGAGAAAAGCGCATGTGGATAGCATCTTGGATGCGCTTTTCAACGCGTTCATATTGTTTTCCTATAACAGCTTTAAAAGGGGAAATCATATCGCCGATGACATATTCTGGAGCATCATGAAGAAGGGCATAAAGACATTCGTTGCTTCCCGATTGTGGAAAAAGTTTTTGAAATATTTGTTCAACCAAAAGTGAATGTTGTGCAACAGAATAGGCATGCTCTCCTCGTGTTTGACCGTTCCAACGTGCTACGCGAGCAAGTCCATGGGCAATATCTTCAATTTCAACATCAAAAGGAGAAGGGTTGAGAAGATCAAGTCGCCTTCCAGAGAGCATTCTTTGCCAAGCGCGGGCTTCTCCATTTTTTAATAATTCAGCTTTAGCCATGAGTGTTTTCTATAGTATTTTCAGGAAAGGTAAAATTCATATTTTCAGCAATGCTTATAGTGACAGGAATGTTTTTTACAGTAAAGGGGATGTTATGATCCATAGCATCTTTGACGTGGTCAATACGCATTAAAGCAAGAGCCTCATTTTCTACACATGTTCCCAAGTAGCCAAGCACTTTTGTTCCTGCTTCAATGCTAGATTGAGGGATTAATTTACACTGGCCTTTTACAATAAAAATACGGCGACGTGCTGCACGGCGGTGGTGCATTCGTGAAACAATTTCTTGTCCAATATAACATCCTTTATTGAATGCAAGTCCATTGATTTGATCGTAATTAATATCATGAGGAAAGACTTTGCCAATTTCATAGTCTTGATCACTTTCCGCAATTGCATAACGGATACGCAATTGATTCCATGTGTCATGATATTCTGAAGTTAAAAAAGGTTTTTTGCCATAGATTCGTATTATTTTTTCTTTTTGTGGGAAGCGTTTATCAACAAAACTTGAATCAAAATTTAAAGCATCTGATTCATTATTCAAAGAAACTGTAACAAGCTCTTGGAATGGTTGTGTAATTTCTACTTTTTTGCGCAGCTTATAGAGCAACAGACGCTTATGGAGCGTATCAGCTAAAGGCATCCTGATATCAATCAGGTAACCATCTTCTTTTTTTCCGATAAGAAAATCAGCAAGAACCTTTCCTTGTGGGGATAAAAGGGCTCCAGGGAAAAGTTCCTGTGGACTGATTTTTTTTACATCTGTCGTGATCAGGGATTGTAGAAAATCTGTTGCTTCTTCGCCTGTAATTTGAATAAGTCCGCGGTTTTTTAAGCAAATGGCATTTTGTTTTTCAATCATGGTTCTTGCCTTTCTGCTCAAAGTTACATAATCGATAAGTGAGCAATATGTAAGGAGCGTGGTTATGTTTAAAACATTTGATACAATTTTTAAAGGTGCAACACTTGTGAATCATGATGGAAGAAGCAAGCGTGATATTGGTATTACAAATGGTCGTATTGCTGAAATAGGCGACCTTACATGTGCATCGGCTAGTGAGGTCATTGATTGTACGGGGCTTCATATTTTACCAGGAATTATTGATAGCCAAGTGCATTTTCGTGAGCCAGGAAATGAATATAAGGAGGATTTGGAAAGTGGCTCGTATTCTGCTGTGTTAGGGGGTGTTACGGCAGTTTTTGAAATGCCTAATACCAATCCATTGACAACATCAGAAGAAACATTAAGCGATAAGGTTCAACGCGCATTTCATCGAATGCATTGTGATTTTGCATTTTGGGTTGGAGGAACGCGTGAAAATGCTCATGAACTATCTGAATTAGAAAGACTTCCTGGTGCGGCTGGAATTAAAGTCTTTATGGGGTCCTCTACCGGTGATCTTTTGGTTGATGATGATGAAAGTGTACGCCTTATTTTGAAGAATACACGCCGTCGTGCGGCTTTTCATTCTGAAGATGAGGCGAGGCTCAAAGAGCGTAAAATATTGCGTATTGAAGGGGATGCATCGTCACATCCGATTTGGCGTGATGAAGTTGCGGCATTAAAATGTACGCAGCGTTTGGTAAAAATTGCTCATGAGACGAAGGCTCGGATTCATGTGTTACATCTTTCGACAGAAGAAGAAATTGATTTTCTAAAAAAACATAAGGATGTTGCAACAATTGAAGTGACACAACATCATTTGACGCTCACGGCTGATGATTATAAGAAGTTTGGTACATTAATTCAGATGAATCCGCCTATTCGTGAGCCGCGCCACCGTGACGCTCTTTGGTACGGTGTTCAACAAGGAATTATTGATGTCTTAGGTTCAGATCATGCGCCTCATACTCTTGAAGAAAAACTTCAACCTTATCCCTCTTCACCTTCAGGTATGACAGGCGTGCAAACAACAGCAGCAATTATGTTGACACATGTGAATGCAGGAAAAATATCTCTTGAACGTTTTGTTGATCTCACTTCACATGGCCCTAGTCGTATTTTTGGTATAAGTTGTAAAGGGCGCATTGCTGTTGGGTTTGATGCTGATTTAACCATTGTTGATCTTAAGCGAGAGGAAATTATTACGAATAGCTTAATTGGTTCTCGCGCCGGTTGGACACCTTATGATGGTCAAAAAGTTAAAGGTTGGCCTGTTGGGACTATTATCCGTGGTATGCGCGTTATGTGGGAAGGTGAAATTGTCACACCTTCACAAGGAGAGCCTGTTAAATTTATGGAAACTTTGGTGTAAACAGATTAAAATTATAAGTATGCCGTAAAATACCATCCTTTAGAGTGGTGATATAGGGTATGTCAGCCTCTTTGATACATAAGTGTTTTTTTAATGCGTGGTGAATATTCTTAGGCTTGTTTGTAGAAACTATGCAGCAAATTACATGTGTTAGAAGCCAAGAGAAACCTTGTTCAACAAGAACCTAGATTATTTACAGAGCAAATTTAGTTAAAAATCTTTGTCCGTTAAAGTGTGGGGAGGAAGCCAAAGAACAGTTTTGTATGGGGAAAAAGGCGCATATGAATAAAAGCGTATCGAGACATTATTCTTTAAACGTCTCTCTATTTTCAGAGCTGGTTTATTGCTCCCCGCATTTGTGAAAGGAGTATCATTGATATCGCTAAGATTGAGAGAGCTACTTTTTGTATAGATTAATTATTTATAATGCATGAGGAGGTTTTCAGATAAAATTCTTCCTTCCTCAATGTATCTTTGGTTGGCTTCAATGGCTGCTTGTGTACAATGATGATAATTTTCTGAGAAAGCACGATACGCTTCATTAAACGCTTCATAAAAATAAGCACGTCTTTGTGGAATGGGGCGTTCTGCTTCAATCAGTGCATTCATATAGTCATACCATTGGTTTGTTGGAGGCTCGCAAAGATTTTGGAGAGAATGCAATGATCCCAAAATTTCTGCTAGTCGGAGTAATTTTTTTTCATAAGGTGGAGATTGTTGTGCAAAGGTTGGCATTGAAATGACAAGAAATATTAAAATAATGATGTTCATCAATCTATACCGCATTATTTTTATTGCTTTCTTTGAATAAAACTCTGTAAAGATAAAATAATTTTGTCATGAGAACGGTGTAAAAAAATAAAGTTAATTGCTACATTATTCTCAATTATTGATTATAAAATATAGGGCGTAAGAGGCAGTAAGGAACCCATTGTGGAATATTGAAAATACTGACGAAGCTTTGTGTGGTTAAAAATTTAAGATTTTCTGCCTGCAAGCTATCTATTTTTCACATAGATTTATATTGTATTGCCTATAGATTTTTTTCTAAGCTCATTTTTTTTAAGGAGAGAAAGCATCTCTAATGATAGAACGCTTTTGTCCAATCAAATAAAATAGATTGTTTTTATGATAAACGATGAATACAGCCGTAAATACAATGGGAAAATGGTAAGAAGAATTTACTATAAAAGATACAAGTTTTTAGCTTAAACCGCGTAATACAATGATTTGAGATAAGATACATCTAAAAGGATCGGTGCATAATATCGTCCATGGAGTTAATAAATGAAAGAGTTGCGATTTTATAATACGCTAACACGTAAAAAAGAAAAATTTACACCAATAGATGCGACAAGAGTACGTCTTTATGTTTGTGGACCGACAATTTATGATTATGCGCATATAGGAAATGCACGTCCTATTATTGTTTTTGATATTTTATTTCGCTTATTGCGTCATGTTTATGGCAATGAGCATGTTCTATATGCACGTAATATCACAGATGTCGATGATAAAATTAATGCACGAGCAGCTAGCGAATATCCAAACGTATCATTGAATGAGGCTATTCGTCACTTAACAGAACGTACATATTCTCAGTTTCAACAAGATACCATAGCACTTGGTTGTCTGTTGCCAACCAGTCAGCCACGCGCCACTGAGCATTTAGAGGAGATGCGCTCTTTAATTGAAAGGTTGCTTGAAAAGGGGCACGCTTATGAAGCCGAAAATCATATATTATTTTCTGTAAGTAGCATAAAAAATCCTCCCCATTATGGGGCATTTGCAAATCGTTCTTTAGATGAAATGAGGGCGGGGGCGCGTATCGATGTTGCTGCTTATAAAAGGGAAGAGATGGATTTTGTTTTGTGGAAGCCTTCTGTGGAAGGAGAACCAGGTTGGAAATCACCGGGCGGAATTCCTGTTTTAGGTCGTCCAGGTTGGCATATTGAATGTTCTGCAATGTCAATGGCAAAGTTATTAGCGCCCTATGGCGGTGGTTTAACCTGTGATGATCCGACCGCCAATGTTTTTGATATCCATGGTGGTGGAATTGATTTAATTTTTCCTCATCATGAAAATGAGATTGCACAAAGTTGTTCAGCTTTTGGGACGGAGCGAATGGCTAATTTTTGGATGCATAATGGTTTTTTACAAGTTGAAGGCAAAAAGATGTCGAAAAGCTTTGGCAATTTCATAACTATTCGTTCTGTTTTAGAGAATAATTTTGGGGAGTTTAATGGTATTTTAGCCGATGAAATGAAGCAAAATTGGGCTGGTTTGTCTGCGCGTTTTTCGATGTTGCAAACACATTATCGTGAACCATTAAATTGGACAGCTCAGCGTTTAATACAATCGAGCAGCGAACTGTATCGTTGGTATGAATGGCTTCGCAGCAAAAAGAGTGAGATGAAAAACAATGAAGCAATTGATGATACTTTGATAGATGCACTTAGTGATGATCTTAATACTCCAAAAGCACTGACTCTTTTGCGAAAATTTTATAAAGAAGGAAATGCTTTGGCTCTTCTGAATGGGATGAATTTATTAGGACTGTTAAGACAAGAATGGATTAAAGAAATAGATTGCCTATTATTTATGAGAAAAACTTTCCTTGATACAAAATTTATTGATCAGCGCATTGCCGAAAGACTAAGACTTATCCATAATAAAGAGTGGGAAGCTGCGGATACAATTCGTGATGAGCTTGCAGCCGAGGGGGTTCTTTTAAAAGACAGTAAGGATCCGCAGAGTGGTGAGCGCATAACTGTGTGGGAAATAAAGCGACACTAATGTCTCTATTCCAGCAGCTCCATAAAAAAGGAGAATATGATGGAATTTTTATATCATTATGGATATATCGCGCTTAAGCTGGCTGTAGGTCTTGTTGCCTTCTTATTTATTTTAAGAACGACGGGGCGGGGGAGTCTTAGTCAAATGACACCAGTTGATTTGGTCAGTAATTTTGTCATGGGAGGTATTATTGGAGGCGTTATTTATAATCAGAATATTAGTAGCATTCAATTATTGCTTGTTTTACTCATCTGGCAAACCTTGATTACATCTTTTAATTTTATTGCACGTTATTCAGTTTTTTTTCGTCGTCTTATTGCAGGGCGGAATGTCACATTAGTTTTAGATGGAGTTTTCCAAATGGATAAGATTAAGAACTTGGGGATCAATATTAATGATCTCATTACGATGTTACGTCTTAAAGGGTGTCACTTACATGAAGCTGCTTTTGTTCGTTTGGAAACCAATGGTGATTGCACTGTCATTAAAAAGGAAGAGGGAAAGAAATCGACGATTTTAATAGAAAATGGTGAAGTTATTGATGATGGACTTAAAGAGATTGGTAAAACAAAAAAGTGGCTTCAGGCAGAATTGAAAAAAAGACATGTAAAAGTTGAAAGTTTATTCGCAGCAGAGTGGTATGAAAATACAGATCAAAATAATAAATTGTATAGTGGATTATTTCTTGTTCCTTTTTCAAAAACAGTCTAACTTCAAAAAACGGGTAGGTATAGCTTATTGGAAGTATAATAAAGAGATAAATCTATAAATAACCACAGAGGGTATTTTGCCTGTTTGTGCGGATGATAGAGAAGTAAGGACTTTATGAAACGCAATGAAATGACAAAAACTGTATCATCAGATACAGGGAAGACTCTGCACACACTTTACAATTTATGGCCCTATATGTGGCCGGTAGGTCGGCGTGATCTAAAAATGCGTGTGCTATGGGCAATATTTTATCTTGTTTTGGCTAAGCTCGTTCTCATATCTGTACCGTATTTATTTAAATATTCTACGAATGTGCTTGATTCAAGCTTTCAGCTACCTGAATGGTTCCCATCCAGTTGGATTATTCCCATCATGCTCGTTTTGGCATACAATGTCGCGCGTATTATGCAGGCTGGATTAAATCAATTACGCGATTCCCTGTTTGCCACTGTTGGTCAATACGCTGTTCGTCAATTAGCTTATAAAACCTTTGTACATATGCATGAGTTATCCTTGCGATTTCATTTGGAACGCCGAACAGGTGGGCTTTCTCGTGTGATTGAGCGTGGAACAAAAGGAATTGAAGCGATTGTAAGATTTTCAATTCTTAGTACAGTACCGACAGTTTTAGAATTTATATTAACGGCACTGGTATTTTACATAAGTTATGGATGGCATTATCTTCTCATTGTTGTTGCAACGGTTGGATTATATATCTTATTTACCATTAAGGCGAGTGATTGGCGTATTCGCATTCGACAAAAAATGAATACAGCGGATACTGAGGCGAATACTCGCGCTGTTGATTCTCTTTTGAATTTTGAAACGGTCAAATATTTTGGTAATGAAACTCTAGAAGCCGATCGATTTGATGCTTCTATGGTAGGTTATGAAAAAGCCGCAACAAAGATTTGGACATCGTTAAGCTGGCTTAATTTTGGTCAGACTCTTATCTTTGGTATTGGAATGACGATCATGATGCTGATATCAGCTTATGAAGTTTTTTATAAGACACAAACTTTAGGAGATTTTGTTTTTATTAATGCGCTTTTAATGCAACTTTCTATTCCACTAAATTTTATTGGTTCAATGTATCGTGATATTCGACAAGGTTTAACGGATATTGAAGCAATGTTTGATCTTTTAGATGTTCAGAAGGAGATCGTTGATAAATCGGATGCTAAACCGTTAGAGATAAGCGATGGGACCATTTGTTTTCATCAGGTAAAGTTTTCCTACGATTCGAGACGTCAGATTCTCAGAGATATTGATTTTGAAGTTCCGGGAGGAAAAACAGTCGCTATTGTCGGTCCATCGGGTGCCGGTAAATCTACTATTTCTCGGTTGCTTTTTCGGTTTTATGATGTTGATGCAGGCTCTATCACAATTGATGGGCAGGATATTCGTGACGTAACACAAAAGAGTTTGCGTGAAGCGATTGGCATGGTCCCACAAGATACGGTGTTATTTAATGATACAATTGCCTATAATATTTGCTATGGGCGTCCAAGTGCTACAGATGAAGAGATGCGCAAAGCTGCTGAAATGGCACAAATATCAAAATTTATTGAAATTTTACCGGAAGGTTTTCAGTCTATGGTAGGAGAGCGAGGTCTCAAATTATCAGGTGGTGAAAAACAACGCGTGGCTATTGCACGGACACTTTTAAAAGCTCCTCCACTTCTTATTCTAGATGAAGCAACGGCGGCTCTTGATACGGCGACGGAACAGGAAATTCAACAAGCATTGGATATTGTAAGCCGTGGACGTACAACATTGATTATTGCGCACCGTCTTTCTACTGTTATCAATGCGGATGAAATTTTAGTTCTTAAAAGTGGTCGTATTATTGAAAATGGGACGCATACAGAGCTTTTACGCAAGAAAGGTCTCTATGCTTCAATGTGGAATAAGCAGCTTGAAGCATCGCAAGCAGAAGAAAAATTACGTAAAATGCGTGAAGAAGATGAGACGAGTGTTGTTAATCGTAAAAAATAAATAGAGCAAAATGTAATCTATATCTTTATATGGAGTGATTGATTAAATACATAAAAAGACACAAGAGGAACAAAAAGCTTTGTTGCTTGTTTAAGTTTACGATGAATAGGAAATTATATGAGTATTCTGCAATCTTTCCATAATAGCTTTGTACCGGTTCATAAAGAAGGTTATCCTTTTATTGTAGCGTTTTTTGTTATTTCGCTCATTCTTGGTTGGATATGGAGTCCGTTGTTTTGGTTTGGTCTCGTTCTTACGGTGTGGTGTGTATACTTTTTCCGTGATCCAGATCGTGTGATCCCTTTGAATTCAAATTGGGTTATGTCGCCTGCAGATGGGCGTATTTCATTTGTGGAATCATGTGTTCCACCTGAAGAATTAGGATTAGGGAAAGATGAAATGATCCGTATTTCCATTTTTATGGATATTTTTTCATGCCATATTAATCGTATTCCTATCAGTGGTACAGTAGAGTCTATCGTTTATCAGCCAGGTCGATTTACTAATGCTGACTTTGATAAAGCTAGTCAGTTTAATGAGCGTAATAGGGTGGTAATTGATAGCAAGCATGGTAAAATTGGTGTCGTACAAATAGCGGGAATGGTTGCGCGCCGGATTGTTTGCTGGTCAAAAGAAAACGATGCCGTTATGACTGGTGAGCGATTTGGATTGATTCGTTTTGGTTCTCGCCTTGATGTTTATATACCAACTGAAATGAAATTGCGTGTTGCAGTTGGACAGACAGCAATTGCTGGAGAAACAGTTTTAGGTTCTTTTGATGATAAGAGTGCCACAACGGACTTCAGATACGATTAGGACTCACAATGAAAAATTTTTCGCCATTTTCTTCATTCAATCCTGAGGGGCAGCATGATGATGTTGCAAATCGGCGGCGTTCACCTACATCAATGCGGTATGTTATTCCTAATATCATTACTATTTTAGCAATTTGTGCAGGGATGAGCAGCATTCGTTTGGCTTTTGAACATCGCTATGAAGCTGCTATTTTAATGGTGCTTTTGGCCGCAGTTTTAGATGGTGCTGATGGTCGCATTGCCCGTTTAATAGATGGTAGTTCATCTTTTGGGGCACAGATGGATTCTCTTGCTGATGTTATAAATTTTGGTGTTACCCCTGCACTCATTGTTTATTCTTTTATCTTGAATCAAGCGAATCATATTGGGTGGGTTGCTGCCCTTGTTTATTGTGTTGCTTGTTGTTTGCGATTAGCACGTTTTAATGTGATGTTAGATAACCCCAATATACCTAAGTGGCAGAGAAGTTATTTTGTTGGTGTTCCAGCACCAGCAGGAGCATTATTACTTTTATTGCCTACCTATTTAGGCACTCTTGGTTTGGTCCCTAATTGGGGGTGGGCATTATTTTTTAGTCTTTATACTGTAATTATTGCTTTTCTTTTGATTAGTCGTTTACCGGTATGGAATGCAAAAACAATTGATCAAAATTTAAGGCGCGATATCGTTATACCGTGCATGTTGGTCATTGTTATTTATGTCGGTTTTCTTGCGACTTACACATGGGAAACTTTATTGATTACAGCTGTTAGCTATATGATTTTTCTCCCTTGTAGTTTTATCGCTTATAATAAACGTGCTACTTTAGAAGAGAAAAAGGCTGATGCTAAAGCTATCCAAGAATTATAAAGTGCTTCATTCTTCTGTCGAAAAGCACAGGAAAAAGAGAGAGTCAAACGATTTACTTCTCATATGATGATCAATCAGGTACATGATAATCTACAAACCGATTTTTATGGACATTAAAGAGTTTTCCAGTTTCCTTTAAATCAGGTGATAACAAATGGACTATCTTTTTTGCAACCTCTTGTGGTGAAGGAAGAGTTTGTGGATCTTCACCGGGCATAGCTTCAGCGCGCATGGCAGTGCGTGTGGCACCAGGGTTGACACAATTAATCTTAATAGGGGTTTGTTTGAGTTCTTCTGCCCAACAGCGGGCAATCACCTCTAAAGCCGCTTTAGAGGCTGCATAAGCTCCCCAGAAAGGGCGCGCAGCATGCGCAACGCTTGAGGATAACAGGATGGCTCGTCCAGCATCAGATTCACGTAATAAAGGCTCAACGGCTTTCATTAAGCGCCATTGGCTGAAAAGATTTATTTGAAAAACATCTTCAAATACCGTGTTTTCTATATGCGCTATTGGTGAGAGTGTTCCAAGAATTCCTGCGTTTGCAACGATAATATCAAGTTTTTTCCAGCGTTTGGCAATTGAGATAGCAAGGGTATCGATGTTTTCCATATGATGCAAGTCAAGGGGAACAAGGGTTGCATGAGCTCCTTTTTCTCGGATTTGATTATCTAATTCAGTAAGTCCACTGACTGTTCGTGCAAGAGCAATAATATGAGCACCGCGTGCAGCAAGCTCGAGTGCCAAATAATAGCCAATCCCTCTTGATGCGCCAGTAACAAGTGCAACACGCCCATGGAGACTAAAGTCACGTTTTGTCATCATTAATCTCTTGTTTTAAGAACAGATGATTGATGAATTTTGGAGAGATTTTCTTGATCAACCAGATGCGTAGGATAATATCCAGTAAAATAATGGTCAGTAAATTGTGGATCGGCGTTATTCCGTTTTTCCCCTGCTACAGCAAGATATAATCCATCCGTTGAAAGAAATTCTAATGAATCCGCTCCAATAAAATCACACATAGATTTTAAATCTGGATATTGATTTGCTAAAAGGTTTTCAGCTTTAGGTGTATCAATACCATAAAAGTCAGGATAAAAAATCATAGGGCTAGAAATGCGCATATGAACTTCTTTTGCTCCTGCATCGCGAAGCATTCGTACAATTTTAAGGGATGTTGTTCCACGCACAATAGAGTCATCAACCAGAATAACACGTTTTCCTTCAATCACAGGACGGTTTGCCGAATGTTTTAACTTGACGCCAAAAGCGCGAATTTGTTGTGTTGGTTCGATAAAAGTGCGGCCAACATAGTGATTACGAATAATACCAAGCTCGAAGGGAATTCCAATTTCTTGTGCATAGCCAATTGCGGCAGGTGTTCCTCCGTCAGGAACAGGAACTACAACATCACCCTTACAGGGGGCTTCTTGTGCTAAACGAATTCCCATATTTTTACGTGTTGTATAAACACTACGCCCTCCAACGATTGAGTCCGGGCGGGCAAAATAAACATATTCAAATAAACAAAGCTTTTCTGGTGTCTCATTTTCTGGTTTTATAATTTTTTTCGTAATTTCCCCATTTTTTTGTATTTCACATATGATGATTTCTCCATTTTTAACATCACGGACATATTTTGCTCCAATAATATCAAGAGCACAAGTTTCAGAACAAAAGATAGGCTTACCATCAAGTTCCCCCATCACGAGAGGTCTAATTCCTGTTGGATCGCGTGCCGCAATAAGCTTTGTACGTGTGAGCGCTAACATAGCATACCCACCTTCTACTTGCCGAATCGCATCAACAAAACGATCAGAGGACGATTCATAACGTGAGCGAGCGATAAGATGGAGAAAAACTTCTGAATCTGACGTTGATTGACAGATAGCACCAGAAGCGATGAGTTCACGGCGTAATGTGAGACCATTGGTAAGATTACCATTATGCGCAATAGCAATACCTCCAACTTTCAATTCAGCAAAAAGGGGTTGAACATTGCGTAATGCCACTTCTCCAGTTGTTGAATAACGGGTATGTCCAATAGCACGATTTCCTGGTAAGCGCGCAAGTGTTGCAGGGTTTGTATAGTGATCGCCAACAAGACCTAAATGCTTTTCTTGATGAAATATTTTATTATGGTAAGAAACAATCCCAGCTGCTTCTTGCCCACGATGCTGAAGTGCGTGGAGTCCAAGAGCTGTTAATGTTGCGGCATCTTCATGCCCAAGAATACCAAAAACTCCACATTCTTCATGAAGGGTATCATCATCTAATGAAAATTCTTGACAGAAAACATCGCTTTTTATCATCATATTCTTTCAGTTGTGATATGGAGGAATCATTAATATCACATTTTACATCATTTAGTTCTCTTTCCTCATGAAAAACTATTCTCTATTTTTTGAAAATTATCTTTTCATGAGAGTGTTGCTCATACGTAAGTTTATTGCTGTCTTTAAACAAATTTTCCGTCTTTTCGAGAACAGATCCAATATCTTTGGGGAGTATTTCCCAAACTTTTTGTCCCAATGAATCTAAAATAGGCCTTGTTTTTGCATTTTTTAACCAATTCGCTTGAAGCTCGGGTTTAATCAGTGCATTAATCAGCAACATACCGATGACCATGATAAGTAAACCACGAAGTGCTCCAAAAATAAAACCAATAGCACGGTCAAGGATACCAATTCGACTATCAATAATAAAATCAGAGATCTTCATTGTAATAATTGAAGTAATAATGAGAACAATAATAAAAATTGTGACCAATGTTGTGATCAATGCAATCATTTTATTAGAGAGATATTGTTCAAAGAAAGGTAAGACAGGTTTGAATAAAAACAGTGTCGTAACAGCTGCAACTGCCCAAGAAATCAACGATAACACTTCACGTGAAAATCCTCGAAGCATAGCAAGAAAAGCGGAAAACAGGATGATTACTACGACAATTCCATCAAGGATTGTTATGATCATTTGTTTGTTCCTTATACATAAAGTTGTGTTCTTTTAAGTCTGTGTGCAAATATATTTTTTGTTATGCCATTTTTTGTTCTTATAGCAAGGATCTTTTGTATTTTATAGAGTTTTTTCTATATTATCATATCTGTGGTGCAGATCATTTTTTACTTACGGTAAGAGTAGCAACGAGTTCGGGAAGGTCGGAGAAAGTTTTTTGTTGAAAGTTGAGCGACTTCATCATTTCGGTTGTTGTTGTGGGGTGAAAGGCTCCTTGAAAGCCGAGTTTTTTTGCTTCATTGATGCGCTGTGCTGAATGTGCAACAGCGCGGGTAGCTCCTGAAAGACTGACTTCACCAAAATAGACATAATCCGTTGGCAATGCGATATTGGCAAGAGAAGATACCAAAGCAGCGGCTACAGCTAAATCAGCAGCAGGTTCTGATATGCGATATCCACCTGCCACGTTCAGATAGACATCATGCTGTCCAAAACGAATGCCACAATGAGCTTCTAAAACGGCAAGAATCATAGAAAGACGATTTCCATCCCATCCGACAACCGCACGTCTTGGTGTCCCAAGGGAAGAAGGAGCAACAAGCGCTTGAATTTCTACGAGTATCGGGCGTGTCCCTTCCATTCCTGCAAAAACAGCAGCGCCTGGTGCTTTTTCATTACGTTCCCCTAAAAATAATTCAGATGGATTTATCACTTCGCGTAATCCTTTATCAGACATTTCAAAGACACCAATTTCATCTGTTGGTCCGAAGCGATTTTTTACAGTTCTAAGAATGCGATAATGATGTCCTCCTTCACCCTCAAAATAGAGAACGCCATCAACCATATGTTCAACGACTCGAGGACCAGCAATTTGTCCATCTTTTGTAACATGCCCAACAAGAACAACGGCGGCTCCTGTTTTCTTGGCAAAGCGGATCATTGCCTGAGCACCGATACGTACTTGTGTGACAGTGCCAGGTGCTGAATCTGCTGTATCTGACCATAGGGTTTGAATCGAATCGATAATCACCATATCAAGGTTTTTATGTTCGCTTAAGGTTGCCAGGATATCTTCAACATTGGTTTCAGCAGCAAGTTTCACTTCTGTATTGTTAGCTTCAAGCCTTTGTGCGCGCAGACAAATTTGCGCAATAGCCTCTTCACCTGAAACATAGATGACATTATATCCTTTACGTGATAAAGCAGCAGCTGTTTGTGTCAGCAATGTTGATTTACCAATACCCGGATCACCTCCAACAAGGAGTGCTGATCCACGGACAAAGCCCCCACCGGTAACACGATCAAGTTCAGCAATACCAGAATGAATACGTGGAGCATCTTCGATATTTCCAGAAAGAGATGTGAGTGTGACAATGCGTCCTTTACGAGCATTCTGCTTAGGACCACTTCCTATGCCGCTATTTATAGTTTCTTCGATAAGGGAATTCCATTCCCCACAAGCGCTACATTTTCCTGCCCAACGGGAATGGATGGTTCCGCAATTTTGACAGATAAATTGAATACGATTACGCGCCATGTCGATTTAACCAATTTGCTCTGGAAGGTAATTGCTATCGGCCAGATCACTAAAGCGTGTGAAATCAGATTGAAAGGCAAGGGGCACGATTCCTGTCGGCCCATGGCGCTGTTTTGCAATAATAACGTCAGCTTTTCCAAAAGCTTTATCCATTATTTCTTGCCATTTCGTATGTTCCAAGCTACCTAGTTTTGGTTCTTCATTTTTGAGATAGTATTCTTCGCGATAGACAAACAGAACGATATCGGCATCTTGCTCAATTGAACCAGATTCACGTAAATCTGAGAGCTGTGGACGTTTATCTGTTCTATTTTCTACTTGACGAGAAAGTTGAGAGAGAGCGATAATAGGAATATTCAATTCTTTTGCTAATGCTTTTAATCCTGTGGTAATTTCTGTGATCTCTTGAACACGATTTTCTGATGAACGCTTTGAACTGCTTGTCATGAGTTGGATATAGTCAATAAACAAGATATCTAAACCATGTTGCCGCTTGAGACGCCGCGCACGAGCAGCTAATTGCGTAATTGATATTCCCCCAGTTTGATCAATATAAAGTGGTGCCTTTTGTAGTTGGTTCACCGCACGAATAATTTTTGAAAATTGTTCATCTGAAATATTGCCACGCCGAATATCAGAAGAAGAGACTTCTGTTTGTTCAGAAATAATACGGGTTGCAAGCTGTTCGGATGACATCTCAAGTGAGAAGAATCCCACAATGCCGCCTTCATTTTCTTGGATATTGGCATTACGATTATAAGCATTAGCAATATTAAAGGCAATATTGGTAGCCAGTGAGGTTTTACCCATACCAGGGCGGCCCGCAAGGATAATTAAGTCAGATGCTTGTAATCCTCCCATTTTTTCATCAAGTGTTTTAATATGGGTGGCTATCCCTGATAATTGTGAAGAGCGCTTTTTCGCAGCACTTGCCATATCGATAGCTTTTTTAATAGCCTCATTAAAATTTTCAAATCCACCTCCATATTTCCCTTTTTCTGCTAGCTCAAATAACTGATTTTCAACAGTTTCAATTTGTTGGGTAGGTGTGAGTTCTACAGGAGCATCAAAGGCTGTATTGACAACTTGAGTTCCAAGGTTAATCAAAGACCGTCGGATAAAGAGATCGTAAATGACGCGTCCATAATCTTCAGCGTTAATAATAGTGACTGCCTCTGTGGCTAAGCGAACAACATATTGGTATACAGTAATATCTCCAATTTTTTCTTCCATTTGGATATAGGGCTTGATTGTAACTGGATCTACACGTTTTCCTATTTTAATAAGGTGAGATAAAACATGATAAATTTTTTGATGCAATGGTTCAAAAAAATGTTCTGGTTTTAGAAAATCTGAAACGCGGTCAAGAGAATCATTGTTGATAAAGATGGCACCAAGCAATGCCTGTTCAGCTTCAATATTATGCGGAAGTTGCCGAAAAGAAGGAGAATCCTCTTTCTTTGAAGAGCTGACATTAACAACGTTAGTTTCTTCCATAATATTTTTCCACTAAAATTCTAAGTCTAGCTACTTTAGGCGATAAATTGAAAATCGTATAATTAAAAGAATAGAGCTACAAATCTTCATTTTAAGTTAAAATTATATAATTTTTTAAAACTCTCTTTTCGTTCCTCATTTATCATTTGTGTATTATTTATATAACGTCTATCTATTTTATTTTATAATATGTGATTTTAAAGTGGAAGTTTTGCTACTCTAAATTTAAGTATTTTTAAGTTACTTAACCTTAAAATTCCAATATCTGTGTAAGTAGAATTATTTTTTTATAACTGAAATTATTTCAGATCATGTGAGGATATAATCAACTTAACGCTCATACAAACTTTAGCCTTAAGGGTAGAACTTTAAATTATTTTTGCTTTATATGCTGGAAAAAAAAAGACATTTCACTCTTAGTGATATTATCATTCTCGGCATGTAATGCCTTTAAATAATATATTTCTAATTCTTTCATAAAAATTAGGTTCTTTATGTACGATAGCCATAAAATACTCACTTTTAAAGTGTGAGTATTTTATGAGCGATATTTAAAATGGAATAAAAAATATAAAACAGAAAGCAAAAATAGCAATTAAGCTTCTTGATGAGAACTGTTTATATCGTTGTCATTAATTTCTTCTGCCAATAATTCCTCCTGACTTTCTTCTAATAATTCTTCTTGAATATTATATATTTCTTTAGCCGAAGTGAGGGTTTCACCTTCTGCTTGGCGTTGTGCTTCACTGGTAGAACGCGCAACATTAATAATCACAGAAATTTGAACCTCTGGATGTAAGCTAAGAGTGATAGTGTGAAGACCGATCATTTTTATTGGATGATTAAGTTCGATTTGATTTCTTCCAATAGAAAAGCCTTCATCTGTTATGATTTCAGCAATATCACGTGTTGACACAGAACCATAAAGTTGTCCCGTTTCACCAGCAGAACGAACAACAATGAATGATTGTCCATCAAGTTTTTCAGCAATTTTTTGCGCTTCGCTTTTGCGTTCAAGATTACGTGCTTCAAGTTGTGCACGTTGTACCTCAAAATGTTTTTTATTAGCTTCATTTGCGCGTAAAGCTTTACCTTGAGGCAAGAGAAAATTACGCGCATAACCATCTTTAACTGAGACAATATCACCCATCTGACCAAGACGAGGAATGCGCTCAAGTAAAATAATATCCATAGTTTTTCCTTTCGAACAAATAAATTTAGTGGAGTTTTTTGCGTGATTGAAAATTGTATTGAATAGCAGCCCAAATTCCCATCAAAAGCATCATGAAAACAATAGGTGGAGTAAAAACGACTGTAAAAATAGCAATATAAACAAGAGAAAGTATAATAATCCGACCGTTTACCCCTTTTGTAATATTGTGAAGATATGCTAGACCGCTAATTAATATGATGACAGTGTATGCAGTACTAAAGGCAAGGGTACTCAAGTTAAGAGAAGCGCTCAACTCAATCATCGATGCTATGCAAACAATAATAAAAATAATAATTCCAGAAATTGGAAGGCGGAGAGTTTGGCTCCAATCATCACGGGGTCTTTTCAGCCATTTCATATGTTGTGCTGCTATCATGGAAAAGTAAAGGTTACCAATGAGAAAAACCAAACTATAAATAGTCAAAGAAAAAGCAGTAAAAGTTGCTGTATGCGTCATTAAAAGCTCATTAAAAGCGCGTATATCGGCTTCTTTTATTGACTGTGTTTGTTGCAGAGTTTGTGCTATGTTTTCGGTGATTTTTTTTGCAACGATGGGTGTGGAAGGACGTGTTTGAACATAGAGCCCAATGAAAGTTGCTATAAGAGCGATAAAATTAGTTAAATGAAAAATAACCGATGATAATGGATACCATATCAGTTCGTTTTCTTTTTGCGCTGGTCGTGCAAGCCCAAGAAGCCAAGAAGCATAGACAGCAGGAAGGAAAAATAAGAACATAAAGCCAAGAGCAATATAGGTATTAGTGGTTATGATAAGAACAACAGTGGCACTTATGAGGGCGATGAGACTGGCTAATGTTCCTTGACCGAACGCAACAATAAAAATTGGCAATGAAAGAAAGCAGCCAAGAAGAAGAGAAAAAAAGGGCGCGATATTTGCAACACTGATGATTGCCAGTCCTATCACAACAGCAAATAATCCTGCCAAAATACCGGTTAATATCTCATAAGTACGATTTTTTTTCATTTATTGCTGTCCTGCTTTCTGCAGTTAGAGGCGTGTCAATACCCCAACTTTGACATTTAATAGCTTAACATAGGATACAACAAGCTATTTTTTAACCATATAAGAAAAGCAACTGGAGAAACTCTCCAGTTGCATAGCGTATTGATTGCTTACTTTATAACGTACGGAAGTAAGCCTAAAAAGCGAGCACGTTTGATAGCATTAGCTAATTCACGCTGTTTTTTCTGACTAACAGCAGTAATCCGTGAAGGAACAATTTTCCCACGTTCGGAAATATAACGTTGTAACAACTTGATGTCTTTATAATCAATTTTGGGAGCATTGGTCCCTGAAAAAGGACATGTTTTACGACGACGATGAAAGGGGCGACGTGCAGAGTTTTGATTAGTATCAGTCATCATTCTACCCCTTCTATAGTATTTTCACGTTGACGACGTGGAAAACGAGGACGCTCTTCATCATGTCCAATGTGACTATTGCGATCAAGGTGTGAGAGCATAGCAGATTTTTCTTTTTCGTGTTTTTCTACGCGAATGGTCATATAACGCAAAATATCTTCATTGATGCGCATCTGACGCTCCACTTCAGCAATTGCTGAAGCTGGTGCATCAATATTGACTAAGACATAATAAGCTTTACGGTTTTTACGAATACGGTAAGCAAGAGGACGAAGTCCCCAATTTTCTATACGCCCAACTTTTCCACCATGCGCTTCAATGACACCTTTGTAGAGACTCAAAAGTTCATCAACTTGCTGCGGTGCAATGTCTTGTCGGGCAAGGAACATATGTTCATAAAGAGCCATTGTTTTGCCTTTCTTCAATTAAATTTCACCGGTTTTAGCGCAAAGCCTCTGCGACTTGTCTTTTTTGGAAATCCAAAGAAGAAAGGACGCGTTTACAATTCGAGACATCTCAGAGCGGAGATACGGGAGGCCGGAAACATTGTATTTCCTACTGATATTTTACAGCCCTCCGTTCAACCTCCAGCTAAAGTGCCGGCAACGAATATTTCATATCTACAGGTTATCTTTTAAAATAGCAAGTTTATGCACACAAAAAAATTGATTTGTTAAATCTTGATATATTTCCTTCTTCTACAAAAAGATAATACTGTAATATAAAGGCAAAGGAGGGAAAAATGGACTTTTTAAACCAGATTGATGTTACACTCTTTGAAATGTTTGTCGGCAATCATCAAGCTTGGTCGATTGTAGTTTTGTTTAGTATTTTTTGTGCAAAGTTTTTAATTTATATTATTCCTCTCCATCTTTGTGCGTTGTGGTTTTGTGGTGGGGAGAGGGAACGGTGTGTTGTGCTAAGCATTTGCATGAGTATTTGTGCATCTCTTTTCATAGGTTATCTCATTTCTCTTTTTTATTTTCATCCTCGCCCATTCGTGGTAGGGCTGACGACACCGCTTATTCAACATCGTGCAACAGCTTCTTTTCCTAGTAATCATGCCTTGACCATTGCATCTTATGCAGCTAACTTTTATTTTTACCGATACAAAGTTACTTTTAAATTTGCCACCGTATTTTTGTGTTTGATCTGTTGGGCGCGCATCTTTGTGGGTGTACATTATCCCTTTGATATTTTAGCAGGTGCACTTTTAGGAAGTCTCATAAGTTTGGGTGTTATTCAGTTTATAGCACCCTATTTTCCTAAGTTTTTATATCAAATTCCGCCCTTAAAATATAATTTTAGGTGTGGTATTCGTTTTAAATAAAGGGCTTTATATTGATTTGTGCGGATGAATAAGGTCAAAAGAAAATAATTTAATTGTACAGTTTTAGGAGTTGATAAATGGGTGCAGCTTTTATTTTTCCAGGGCAGGGGAGTCAACTTGTTGGTATGGGGAAAGCGCTTGCAGAGCAATTTATTGTCGCACGGATGGTTTTCGAGGAAGTTGATGATGCTTTGGGTGAGAAATTATCAAAGATCATTTTTGAAGGACCAGCAGATGTTTTAACGTTAACAGCAAATGCACAACCGGCATTAATGGCTGTATCTATGGCTGTCATTCGTGTGATGAAACAATTAGGGCTTCGTATAGAAGAAAAGGTAAGGTTTGTTGCTGGTCATTCTTTAGGCGAATATTCGGCTCTTTGTGCTGCTGGTACATTTACTCTCACAGATACGGCAAGACTTTTGCGTATTCGTGGCAATGCTATGCAGGCTGCTGTCGCGGTTGGTGAAGGTTCTATGGCTGCATTAATTGGTTTAGAAGAGCACATTGTGGAAGAAATTTGTGAAACTGTTTCTGGAGAAGGACTATGTCAGATTGCTAATGATAATGGTGGTGGGCAAATTGTTATTTCCGGTAAAGCAAAAGCAGTTGAGGCAGCGGTAGAGATTGCATCAACAAAAGGTGCAAAACGTGCACTTCTTCTTCCTGTTTCTGCACCTTTTCATTCATCTTTAATGCAACCTGCTGCTGATGCCATGAAGAAAGCACTTTTGACTGTTAACAAAATGTCCCCTATTGTTCCTTTGATTGCCAATGTTTCTGTTGCACCTGAGAGCAATCCAGAGCGTATTACTACTCTTCTTGTCCAACAAGTGACTGGGAGGGTGCGATGGCGTGAAACAATAGAATGGATCGCTGCTAATGGAGTTGATACGCTTTTTGAAGTTGGTTCTGGAAAAGTATTAACAGGTTTAACGCGTCGTATTAACAAAGATATAAAGGGGGTAACCATTGGAACAGTTGATGAAATAGAATCAGCGCTAGGTATGCTCGGCGTTTAATCTATAAGGAGTTAAAAAATGTTTAGATTAACAGGACGTAAAGCTCTTGTAACGGGGGCTTCGGGAGGAATTGGTGAGGCAATTGCACGCTGCTTTCATGCACAAGGAGCCATTGTTGGACTTCATGGAACACGCGAAGAAAAGCTTAGAGAAGTGGCGGCAGAATTAGGGCAGAATGTTTTTGTATTCCCCGCTAATCTTTCTGAACGCCAATCGATTAAACAATTGGCTGAAGTTGCAGAAAGAGAAATGGATGGCGTCGATATTTTGGTTAACAATGCGGGAATCACTAGGGATGGTCTTTTTGTGCGTATGCAAGATAAAGACTGGGATGATGTTTTAGAAGTTAACCTAACAGCTGCTTCTCTTTTGACGCGTGAATTAATACATTCTATGATGCGCCGCCGGTATGGAAGGATTATTAACATTACATCTGTTGTTGGTGTTGTGGGAAACCCTGGACAAACGAATTATTGTGCTGCAAAAGCAGGCTTGATAGGTTTTTCTAAAGCATTGGCACAAGAAATTGCTTCGCGAAACATCACTGTCAATTGTATTGCTCCAGGATTTATTAAATCCGCAATGACAGACAAGCTTAATGAAAAGCAAAAAGAAGCCATTATGGCTGCGATTCCGATGAAACGTATGGGAAGTGGGCAAGAAATAGCCGCTGCTGCTGTTTATTTAGCAAGCGATGAAGCAGCCTATACGACAGGTCAAACACTCCATATCAATGGTGGAATGGCAATGATTTGAGTATTTATTTTATTCCACATTGATTTATGAGTTGTATTATTTTAGATAGTAACGATTGAAATGGATAGATGCATCTATTTCTTTAATATGGTCGTTGATCAATTGATGTCGGAATGTCAGATTGGTTCATTTTGTAGGGGATATCCACAGGATGTTTTAAATCATTACTAAAATCTTTTAAAGTAATGCATCTATTGCTTGATTAGATGAACCGATATAGTTAACCAAATTATAGGAAAATATAAATTCGAGGATTTCAACATGAGTGATACAGTAGAGCGCGTTAAGAAAATTATCGTGGAACATCTTGGGGTTAATGCTGATAAAGTTGTAGAAAATGCAAGCTTTATCGATGATCTAGGGGCTGATAGCCTTGATACGGTTGAACTCGTTATGGCTTTTGAAGAAGAGTTTGGGGTAGAAATTCCAGATGAAGCTGCTGAAACGATTTTCACAGTTGGCGATGCAGTCAAGTTCATTGATAAAGCTTCTGCGTGATTACTAAAGGGCAAAGGCATAAATTGCTTTTGCCTATATTCTTCGGAGCTCTTTTGAAAAGAGAGCTTTGAGAGGTGAAGTTTAGTTCAAGGTTAGAAGTTATGAGGCGTGTTGTTGTTACTGGTTTAGGGTTGGTATCTCCATTAGCTGGTAATACTGAATATAGTTGGAAACGACTTCTTGAAGGAAGAAGTGGTGTCCGACGTATCACTGAGTTTGATGTGTCAGATTTGCCATGCCAGATTGCTGCGCGTATCCCCTTAGGGGATGGAACAGAGGGGACTTATAATGCTGATTTGTATATGGAACCTAAAGAGCAACGTAAAGTTGATGCATTTATTGTTTATGCAATGGCAGCTGCTAACCAAGCGCTTGCAGATGCCGAATGGTTTCCTAAGAGTGATGAAGATCAGATTTGTACAGGCGTGTTAATTGGTTCGGGAATTGGGGGAGTTGAGGGTATTGTTGAAGCTGGTTATACGCTTCGTGATAAGGGCCCACGTCGTGTTTCTCCTTTTTTTATTCCGGGTCGTTTGATTAATCTTGCTTCTGGTTATGTGTCTATTCAATATGGTTTACGGGGGCCTAATCATTCTGTTGTAACGGCTTGTTCAACAGGGGCGCATGCGATTGGTGATGCGGTACGTTTGATTATGTTTGGTGATGCAGATGTCATGGTGGCAGGGGGAACCGAATCTCCAATAAATCGGATATCTCTTGCAGGTTTTGCAGCTTGTAGAGCTCTTTCCACTTGTCGCAATGATGATCCTGAACGGGCGTCACGTCCTTATGATACTGATCGTGATGGTTTTGTGATGGGGGAAGGAGCAGCTGTTGTTGTTTTAGAAGAGCTGGAACATGCCAAAAAACGAGGAGCGCGTATTTATGCTGAGGTTATTGGCTATGGTTTATCTGGTGACGCTTACCACATTACAGCGCCTTCAGAAAGTGGTGAAGGGGCTCAGCGTAGTATGATAGCTGCTCTTAAGCGTGCACAAGTGAATGTGAGTGAACTTGATTATATTAATGCTCATGGTACATCTACGATGGCTGATTCCATAGAGCTAGCGGCTGTTGAGCGTGTTTTAGGGAGTTATGCACCACAAGTTTCTATGTCATCAACGAAATCATCTATCGGGCATTTACTTGGTGCAGCCGGTGCTGCTGAGGCTATTTTTTCTATTTTAGCTATACGGGATAATATAGCCCCAGCGACACTTAATCTTGACAATCCATCGATTGAAACGAAAATCGATCTTGTACCACACAAACCGCGTGAACGAAAGATTGATACGATTCTTTCTAATTCTTTTGGATTTGGTGGGACAAATGCATCGTTGGTGATGCGACGTTTTAGGGGATAATAAGTATTTTTATTTAATTTTTGCTTTTGAGTTTTCTACTTTATTATAAGGTGAATGAGAAATTATAATATTATCCTTAATCGCTATTGAGGGGTTATGTCCGATGTGAAAAATGGAAAATCATTAAAGGACGTAAGTGATTCCTCTTCGAATCATTTAGCAGATAGTTATGACATGTTAATACATAAAAAACGAAAGAAATCATCTATCGTCCGTAATCCGTTGGTCATTCTCGGTCATTTTTTTCTTATGCTGATTGTGATTATTCTTTTTGCCATAAGTATTCCTCTTTATATTGGAAAAAGTATTTTTGAAGAAAAGGGAAAAATTGAGGAAGAACAAATTGTTCTTATCCATCCTGGTACCGGAATTCGTGAAATTGCTTCATTGCTAGAAAAACGTGGTTTCATTCGATCATCAGATATTTTTGTTTATGGGGTTGGTTATCACCAAAAAACAACGCATCTGAAGGCTGGTGAATATTTAATTCCAGCTCATGCTTCGATGCAGGATATTATGGATATTCTTGTGAAAGGAAAATCTATAGAGTATACATTTACAGTACCTGAAGGTTTAACGGTTCAGCAAGTTTTCGATCGATTAGCTGCGAATGAAATTTTGATTGGAGACCTTCCAAAAATTTTGCCTCCAGAAGGTTATTTAATGACGGATACTGTTCGTTTTATTCGGGGAACAACGCGTAAAGAGATTGTAAACAGGTTGCGTGAAGGACAGACAAAATTAATTCATGCTATATGGGCTACGCGTTCACCTGATTTACCCATTAAATCAATTGATGAATTTGTTATATTAGCCTCAATTGTTGAGAAAGAAACGGGAATTGCAGCAGAAAGACCAATGGTTGCTGCGGTATTTTATAACCGCCTTACAAAGCATATGCGTCTTCAATCGGATCCAACAGTAATTTATGGTCTCTTCGGAGGAAAAGGAAAACCATCCGGTCGTGCAATTTATCGTTCAGATCTTGAGAAGGAAACACCATATAATACTTATAAAATTAATGGTTTGCCCCCAACGGCTATTGCAAATCCAGGTCGAGATTCTTTAAAAGCGGTGGCACATCCACCAAGCAGTGATGCACTTTATTTTGTTGCTGATGGTTCAGGAGGGCATGTTTTTTCTCGAACTTTAGAGGAACATAATATGAATGTTCGCAAGTGGCGAGAATTAAAGGCAAAACATTGAATTTATAGTGATAACACATCTTTTTGCATCGTAAATGAGAATCCCAAATATAGTAAAATTTTTCTATTTAAATTTTTTATGAGAATGATAAAAAATCATTTTCTTGTCTGTCACAAGTGGGTTGGCGTATGGATAAAAATATTTAAGAAAAAAGTGAATATACTGCTAATACCTTATCTCAAAAAAGAGCAAAATAACATTGAGAATTGCTAAGAAAACACATTGATTAGGGGAGAGGTTGAGATAATGTATAATTCAAATTTTGGAGAAACATTTATGAACAAAGTAGAGTGATGTAATGACAGTCTTTGAAAGTAAATTGAGTGCTATAAAAATAAATCAACGCCGCGGTTTTTTATTTATTCTTTCTTCGCCTTCAGGTGCTGGTAAATCAACAATTTCTCGATTACTTCTAAAAGAGGGACAATTAGAGCTTTCCGTAAGTATGACCACAAGGAAAAGGCGTCCTAGTGAAGTAGATGGGCTGCATTATTACTTTATTTCAAAGGAAGAGTTTGAATATAAGCGTGATAGGGATGAATTTATTGAGTGGGCAGAAGTTCACGGAAATTATTATGGCACTTTACGTGAAACTGTTGAAAGCGCATTGAATGCTGGCCAAGATATGTTATTTGATATTGATTATCAAGGTACCGAGCAACTGCAAAAAAAGATGCTAGGAGACACTGTATCTGTTTTTATTCTTCCACCATCAATGAAAGAGCTTGTTTCGCGTTTACATCGTCGAGCAGAAGATAGTCAAGATACTGTCAATTTGCGATTGGAAAATGCACGAACGGAGTTAAAGCATTGGCTTTCTTATGATTATGTTGTGATTAACGAAGATTTAGATCAGTCTTTATCTTTTATTAAATCAATTTATTTAGCTGAAACCGTAAAACGTGAGCGTTGTTCTTATCTTGGCTCTTTTGTTGATGGGCTTATTGCTGAAAAAATCGATAAATGTTGTGATTAAAAAAGGTTTTATAACACAAAGTGCATTTTTTAGAGCACTAGATGCGCTAAAGTTACAAATTCAGAAATCGAGAGCGTTTCAGCACGGCGCGTTCCATCAATTCCAGCTTTTTCTAATAGCTCTTCACCTCCAAGTATTTTGAGATTTTGACGAAGCATTTTTCGTCTTTGCCCAAAGGCGGTTTTTGTGACGAGGCTTAGTTTTTGTGCAGAGCAGGAAAGAGGTTGTATTCGCGGAATAATATGAACAACGGAAGACGTTACTTTAGGTATTGGTATGAAGGCTTGAGGGGGGACATCAAAAGCAATTTTAGCAGTGGTACGCCAGCCAGTTAAGACACTAAGACGTCCATAATGAGTAGATTGAGGTTTAGCTGTAATCCGTTTGGCAACTTCACGTTGAAACATCAATGTCATTGATTCATAAAAAGGAGGCCATGGTTCAGTCAAAAGCCAATTTAATAAGAGTTGTGTCCCAATATTATAGGGAAGATTTGCAATAATGCGCGGTTTTACAGGGCTTGTTTCAAAGAGTTTTGAGAAATCTTGCTTCAGTGCATCATTACAAATAACTTTTAATTTTTTAGGATAGTGTTTTTCTATTTCTAAGAGAGCCGGTATGCAGCGCTCATCGCGTTCTATTGCTGTTACAATGGCACCCTTTGCTAGCAAGGCACGTGTGAGACCTCCAGGACCAGGACCAATTTCAAGAACAGGTTTTCCTTCTATATTGCCTGCTTGATGAGCAATTTTAGATGTTAAATTAAGATCAAAAAGAAAATTCTGCCCCAAAGATTTATGCGCTTGTAATCCATATATATCAATGACCTCACGCAGAGGAGGGAGATTATCTATTGGCATGGGTTTAAACTATTTTTTGCAAGTTGATTTGCAAGTTTAAGAGCAGCAATAAAGCTTTCGGGAGAGGCTATCCCTTTATCAGCAATGTCAAAAGCAGTTCCGTGATCTGGAGACGTGCGAATAAAAGGTAGACCTAACGTGACATTAACAGTGCTGTCAAAGTCTAATGTCTTAACAGGGATAAGGGCTTGATCATGATACATACAAATGGCAACGTCATATGCTTTTCTTGCGCATTCATGGAACATTGTGTCGGCAGGCAGCGGGCCTGCAATATTGAGTCCTTTCTTTTTAAGATATTCAATAGCAGGAGTGATAACTTCAATATCTTCTTTTCCCATTGCACCTCCTTCTCCAGCATGAGGATTAAGACCAGCAACAGCTAGTCGGGGTGACGTTATTTTAAACCTTGTTTTTAAGTCATATTCAGTAGTAAGTACCGTTTGAATAATTAAATCACGGGTAAGCTGTGAAGGAACATTTTTAAATGGAATATGAACAGTTATTGGTACTGTTTTTAATCGGGGTCCTGCTAACATCATAACTGGATGATAACATTTATGAAAAGCTTTATGGGCTAAATCGGCTAAAAATTCTGTATGACCTGGAAATTGAAAACCGGCATCATAAAGACTCTTTTTTGCAATAGGACAAGTGATAAGTGCACATGCATGGCCATTTTGAATCAATTGAACACAGTGTTTAATTGCTTCAATAATTCCAGCTGTATTTTTCGATGAAGGTATACCTAATTGATCACTTTGTTTGTTTTTTAACGGTATGATAGGAAGAGCTTTTTGAAAATTTTTTGCAGGATTATTGATTAAAACAGATTGCACCTCAACATCAATCTGTAAAAAACGAGCGCGCGAACGAATAACATCTGGATCAGCAAGAAGTACAAAAGGTGGAATTTGGCGCGTAACACGCAAATTCCACGCTTTTAGTACTATTTCAGGACCAATTCCGGCAGGATCACCACCGCTAACAATAAGAGCAGCCATTATGAATTTTGAATGCGTGCCACTCGGCGCAGTTCTCCTAAATATTTGTCGCTTAATTCTTCAAGTTTTTGCGGGCTTCTTTTTTTACTATCTTGAAGAGAAAATATCAGTCGAGCGACATAATCATCAGAAACTCTTTTTATTTTGCAGACAGCAATTGCTTCGATTCCATCAGATGTTTCTTGTAATTTTGTCATTTTTCCAGCAGGCGTTTCAAGAATAGCTTGTTCCCATGCATTAGGAAGTTGTGGCTCCAGAAACTTTCCTAAGTGGCGGATAGTAACGTCTAAAATACCTCTTGCTTGATTGTGAGCATTGGCACATCCACGGAAATGTGCGCGAAAATTACTTGCTTCTCTTTGACGTCTTTCAAAGATCTCTGAACGACGATGTGCAGGAATGACAAAAACAATTCGCTGTAATGTATATTCGTTGGTTGAAGGTTTTACACCACCATTTTTTAATATTCTGCGTACAGCTTCTTGTTCGCTAATCATACCTGTTTCAGCTTGATAGCGTGCGCTAACAAGACGCCCCCATCCTATTTGTCCACGGATGTAATCTTTAAAGTGTTGCACTGTGATCTCAGTTTGGATCAGAATCTGGTTGAGCTGATCAATCGTCATATTATTTTGTGTCGCAAAATTCTCAAAAGCTCTATCAACTTCATCATTGCTTACTTCAATATTAAGACGTTTTATTTCAATATTTTTTAGCTTTTCGTCAATAAGCTCTTTTTTAGCCTGTGCCACCAAATTGCCTTGCTTTTGTTGTAGCCTGAGAAAAGCAAGGCGTCTTTGTATATCATAATTTGTGATGGGGTTGCCATTAACTGTAACAACAATAGAAGTCTGCGCAAAGACTGTCGGAATCAAAAATCCATTTATTAGCAGGCTACTTACGCTCAAAGATGCAATATAAAATAAAGCAAGAAAACGCTTTTTCAATTTATTCATGTAAATAGGCTTTCGCATTGTTTATTAATTCTCATCAACAACTTAAAATACACGCTTTCTTTCATAAAAACAATGATAAGTTAAATGACTGATACATTCCCTTTATAAATTAATCTATCTTTTTTCCGATATCTGCAATCGTACGCAATGAAAGAGAGAAATTAAAGTTTTGCAAGGGTGCTTTCCTGCCTGGATTCGTTACCTGTTGATAACCGAATGTTAACCCGAAACATTCATCCATATAACTCAAGCTAATTCCTCGCTTTATAAATGTACCAGATACTAAATCATAACCGGCGTTGCTATTAATGGACCAATAATCTGCTAATTTAAGTCCTGTTTGAAAAGAAATTTCTTGGCGCTCTTGAGAATATTCATAGTCTGGTTGCTTTGCGATATAGGCATATTGTAGAGCCGCCCAAAAATTTTGCCATTTTTGTGATGCTTCGATTTCACTACGGCGGATTTTTCCTGTTTTTTTGTCAAAGCGTCCACGCGTTTCTAAGGAAAAACCACTTTTATGGGTTGTACCAAACATTGCAACATAGTCTGAACGTTTTGCCTCTAAGCTAGAATGAGTACCGACATTGATAAAGTCCTTTTCTGCAAAAGAATTCTTTCCTGCTAGATGGAAGGATTGTCCAATGAGACCATAAAGAGACCAATTATCATTAAGGCTTCCAGAATATCTTATACCTATATTGGCTCTTGTACCACCTTCTACACGATCATAACCAGAAAATTTGTCTCGTTGAAAGAGAGTGGTTGCATCAAAGACAAAGCTTTGAGCATCTTCATTAGGAATTTGTCCAATATATTGTTCATTATTGCGTATAAAAATTTGTGCAGTTGGTTCTATAATATGTGTAGAATGATCAGCTGTAATGAGGAAGGGATAGCGTAGTTCCAATCCTGCTGTTGCCATGCCACGAATTGCTGAACCATGAATTGCGGATAAGGCATTGTTTTCTATAGAATCTGTGTGATTTTCGCTTGCATTGGTTGTAATGATATCAGCTCGTAGAGAGAGAAGAGGGGTTAAGATGAGTCCGTTGTGCGTGTTGAAGCGCTTTTTCCACTGAAGCTCGTTTGTTAAACGCAAACTATTTCCAGCCATACCAGAAAGTTTTACTGTGTTGAGAGGGTTTCCGTTCTGGTCGGGTGAACTGAAGTCAGCATGGCGACGATAAACTGATTGCATATTACTATGGAAGGTAAGCTCTCCATTATAAATGGGTTCATCTGGTGTGAAAAAATAATCGATGCGTGGTAAGACCCACGCTTGCCGAGAGTGACGTTCATAATGAGGATCATTCAATATTGAATCTTGAACTTTAAAATGATAAAAACGCATATCAAAATAATTTTTTCCTGCAAGACCATTCAGATAGATCTGAGAAAGTTGTGTAGGATTGTTATAGTTTTCAAGTTTATAGGCACGACTAAAATGCCGATCTGATTGTGCAAGAATATCCCATCCATAAGTCCAGTGTGAATTAATACGAAAATCCCCCTTTGTCGCCAGCATATAACGGTTTTTATGTTGGGCATCAATCGTATCATTATCAAATCTATGCGGTTTCATTTGATATATATGAGCAAAGCGAATGTTATAACGTCCTGTTTTTAAACGCTGACGCCATTCCCCTTCGGTTAAAAGCCCTTGTTGGGTATAAACCGTAGAAGAAAGGGTAAAATCATAATGGGGGGCGAGATTCCAGAAATAAGAATTCTTTATCCCCATACCGAGATAATCAGTATAAAAAAAATGAGGAGTAAGCAGACCGCTAGCACGCCTGACAGTTGGATCATAGATCTCAAAATTTGGAAATTTTATAATCGGTACACCAAAAACTTCAAAACTGCTATTTTCAAACCGAATTTTTTTGACGCTATTATTCCATATGATCTTTCTTGCTTTAATTTTCCATAGGACGTCTCTATCTGGTTTATAAGAGCAAGGTTCACAGGCTGTATAGGTTGCATTTTCAAAGACTGTTATGTGATTGTGTTTGCGTGTAGCATTTTGGGCTGAAAAGTGAACATTGTTGGCTGTATCAATACGTAGGGCGTTTACAAAACCCTCGCCAAGATCTTTGGTCATATCAATTTGGTTGGAATAAATTTTATTACCATCCTTTTGAGTAATTTCAACGTTCCCTTGTGCTATAAGCCGTCCTGTTTTTTGATTGTAAATAATTTTTTGAGCGACAACTTTATTGCCATCATATTTGATTTGGACATTACCGTGTGCAGAAACAGTGTTTTCATCACGATTGTAGATGAGTTCATCCGCAGAGAGCAAAAGAGGAGGTTCCAGATTTTGAATGCGACTTTGAGAAGGAGATTGAAGGCTTTGAGCGTGCGCACAATAAGACAAAGCACTTCCTAAAATAACCCCCACAACACTTTTAAAAGCGAGAGCACTTAATTTTGTTAAAATAGTTTTTTTAAGTGTTAATGCTTTCACTTAGCCATCCTCTTTATGAAGTAAAAAAGAGATTCCTAAGAATAACGCAATAACAACGGGTGTCCAAGCTGCAATAATTGGTGGAATATATCCAGCATTACCGAAAGCTTGAACAAGTACGGAAATAACATAAAGCATAAACCCAGCTATTACGCCACCAAGAATCAACATTCTAGATTGCCCAAAACGTGTAAAATTTAAAGATACAGTTGCTGCAATGAGGGTCATTGCCACAAGCAATGCCGGTAATGCAATCAAAGATTGGAAATACATATCAAAATTATTAGCAGAATAGCCAAATGAACGTGCAATCATAATTTTTTTTGGCAATTGGTAAAATGGAATAGTTGCGGGATTCACTAAACGTTCCGTTAAAAATTCAGGTTTTAGATTGGTTTTTATTTGCAACACGGTAAATTTTTCAGGAGGATGCCCTATTTTATAGATTGTTCCATTTGTTAATAGCCAAAATCCATTAGTCAAGGTTGCTTTTGGGGCGTTAATCCAATTTTTAACGGTTGCATTGTCATTGTATTGTACAAAGGTTGCATCGAGAAGAGAAAGTCCTTGATCGGTGATAGATTTGGCACCAATGGTTGTTCTGCCTAAATTTGTACGTTGTGTTAACCAGTGGATACTTGTATTGTGAAGAGGTGTTAGTACATTGTGATTGCGCCATTCAGTCATCTTTTTTTCTGCTTGAGAAAATCCCCATGCAGCAAGTGGATTAATGAGAAGAATTGAAAATAATCCCAAAAGAAAAGCTCCAAAACAAGCTGGCATAAGAAATTGCCATGCAGAAACACCGATTGAACGAGTTACTACAAGTTCAAGTTTTTTGTTGAGCGAGATAAGCGTTGCCATTGCAGAAAAGAGTGCAATGAAAGGGATAAGTTGTTGCATGATAAAAGGGATGCGTAAAGCAGAGAGGAAAAATGCATCTTTTGCTGTATAATGCGGAAGGGAAGATAGCTTACCAGAATTCTCTGTGAAATCGATTAAAAGAGCAAGAACAAAAATGCTTCCCCAGAAATAACAAGTTATTTTAAGATACCGTATAAAAAAATATCGTCCAAGTGTCCACCCAATCATGATATTTCATCCGAGGAATCTTGAGATTTTCGATGTTCAAATTTGTTCATTATTTTTTGAAAAGCGATTTGAAGTATCTCATTAACTTTTGTGGGAAGCCCAATTTTATGATTCGTTAAAAGCATAAAAAAGACAAATGCACTTGTTCCTATGGGGATAATATAAAGGAGAGGAACGTATGCAAGATCGCTTTTTGATTTTTCTGCGAAAAAATATCCTATCCAATACACCAGAAAAGAGAGGGCAATTGCCGAGAGATTTGCGGAATGATGAGCTTGTCGATGGGAGCGTACATCCCCTGCCGCTGCTAATGCAATAAGTGAAAAAACAATAGGGTAGAGCCATTGTGTTAATCTGCGGTGAAATTCAGCTTTATATTGGAGTGGTTTTCGTTGATAGTAGGGATCTTTTGGGTCAGGGTTTTGTAAATAAGAAAGAGACCGATCTTTTGGATAAAGAGTAGGTGTTTTATCACTGGGGATAAACTCTCCTAGGCTAAAAGTATATGAGCTAAATTGCACGATTGAAACACTGTTATTTTGATGATTGACTCTTTCTATTTCACCGTTATTGAGAACCAGAAAACTGCCGTTTTTATTGCTCACAATGGATGCGTCTGTTGCATAATAAAAAAGATCAGTCTTAGGATCACGCTGGTCGGCAATGAAAAGGCGTTCAAGTGTTCCATTTGGATTTCGTTCGCCAATTTCTATGTAAAGGTTATTGGCGAGTTTTTGGAAGCTCCCTTCACTAATGAATAGATTAATAAGATCAAAATGAGCGCTTGCTAGCATTTGTCGCATATGAAGACGCGCTTGAGGAACAACAAAATTAGCTATAGAAAAGGAGATACAGGATGCAACAATAGCAAGAAGAAGGATAGGTTTCCAAACAGTACTTTTAGGAAAACCAGAGGCATTGATGACAGCAAGTTCTGAGTCTTGATGCATTGCTGAGAGGATGGTTGTAATTGCGATGACTAATGCAAACGGAATGACAACAAAAATAACAGAAGGAACCAATGAGAGTGAAAATTGTAAGACTGTGAGGAGTGTTTGTTTACTTGTTGTGAGAAAGTTTATCCGTGCAAGAATTTGTATAGTCCAACTAACGCCCACTGCTGCAATCATGACAGAACTAAACAAAACAAGGACACGTTTCAGGATGTAGAACTCAATAATACGCATAAATTGGGGAAAATCCTCAGTTTTTAATTCGATAGCAAATATTCTTACTGCTTTCGGTTAAAATGTAATAAAGTTTGAAAAAATATCCTTTCATGAATTGGATATTTTTACCAAATAAATAATATAAAATTGCCTATGAGGTCCTCTTTAAATTTTCCGTACATTATATTTTATTTTCAACTATAGTCTACAAAGAATCTAGAAAATAACTTAAAAAACTTTTTTATTAACGTTGAAGATAAAAATTTTTGTCTTTTAAAGACACGTGCAAAAAGATAATGCATCTCAATCAAAAAAGAGGGTTTATATCTTGAACCGTTTCCTTTGTATTAGGGATATAGAATTTTTTTTAAAAAGATGTTAGCTTTTTATAAAGAATGATGAAGGCTTAAGAGATTGGATATTTTATTCTATCATTTGACGCAGTCAACGCTGAAGGATATTTTGCCGACGCTTGTGGAGCGTGCATTGGCTCGTTTTGGTAAAGTAACAATACAGTGTGTGAGTAAAGAACAACGCGATTCTATAGATATACATTTATGGGTTTATACTGATGAATCATTTATTGGACATGGAACGGAGTGTGATCAATATCCAAACTTTCAGCCTGTATTTCTTACGACAGGACAAGAAAATCCGAATGATTCAAAAATTCGTTTTCTCATAGAGGGAGCTGTTTGTTCGGATATTGATGCTTATCAACGGCTTGTCGTGATATTTGATGGTAGAAGTGAAGAGCAGTTGAATCTCGTTCGTGCACAGTGGAAAAAATATAAAATGGAAAATCATAATTTAACGTATTGGCAACAGACTGAAGATTATCGCTGGGAAAAACAGGTTTAATGCGTCTTGTATCTATTGTTCTGATTTTTATAGGATTACTGGGAATAGTAAATCCTGCACTTTTTATTACGGAAGGCTCAGGGGGAGGGCGTTGGGTTTTTATTGTGATTTTTCTTTTAGGCATGTTAAATATATGGACTATAATTAAAAAAACGAAACGCCATAATGATGATCATTGATCGAATTTTGCTTGTTTTATGGGCTGTGATGTTGGCCTTCTTTTGCGTTTCATGGTTGGGGATAACGCATATCTTATCAGAAATGTTTGCTGTTTCTTATATAAGCAATATTGCAGATTTTTTATTTTTCTTTTTGAGTGCCTTGTTTGCAGGAATATTGTGGTGGAAAATACCTCAACCCCTATCTTTAAAAACGAAACTGGCAGCATTTTTGCCGCCAGTCCTTATTTTATTCTTCGTTATTATATTTTAGTTGGATATTTCATCATCTGTAAATCCGACGAAGCAAATCAGTGAAATAAAAGAAGCAAGAAGCAAATAATAACCGATATAAGATGTATCGAAATGTTGCACCAGATATTCTGCAATATAAGGCGCGAGAGATGCTCCTACAATAGCAGATAAATTGAAAGTAATAGAAGAACCGGTATATCGAATTGCTGTTGGGTATGGTGAAGCCAAAACAGCACCAAGAGGACTGTATATCATTCCCATGAGAGATAAGCCAATGACAGACATTGCAAGGACTCCTATAACTCCAGAATTTAAGAAATAAGGAATTGCGAAAGAATAAATACCGGTGATGATTGTAATCCAAATCATCAAAGTTCTACGTCTAATACGGTCAGCGAGTCTTCCCGTGATGACAGTAAAAATCCCACAAAAAATAGCACCGACAATTTCGATTTGAAGAGCTTGATGAAATGGCAATTGCAAATGGTTTGTTGAATAGCTTAACAAATATGTAGTAACCAAGTAAAACAAAACAAAAGTTGCCATACCAGAAAATATTCCAAGAAATAGGATTCGTGGACATTTTAAAAAGACATCTATGATAGGAACTTTGACATGTTTTTTACTTTCAAGAGTTTTTTTGAATTGAACAGTTTCATTGATTGAAAGACGGACCCATAATCCTATAATCATAAAAACAACTGAAGCAATAAAAGGAATACGCCATCCCCAAGCTAAAAGTTCTTCACGATCAAGGAAATGCAGCAGACCCAAATAAACAGCAATAGATAAAAACAAACCTATTGAAACGCCTAATTGGGGAAACATTGCATACCAGCCGCGCTTTTCTGGAGGGGCATTTTCTGTAGCGAGCAAAACAGCTCCTCCCCATTCTCCTCCTAATCCAATTCCCTGTCCAATACGGCACAAGGTTAAGAGGAAAGGGGCAAACCACCCAGCTATTTCATAAGTAGGAAGAAAACCAATAATGACTGTTGAAAGACCCATTGTGAGAAGAGAAGCGATAAGTGTTGCTTTTCTTCCAATCTTATCTCCAAAATGTCCAAAAACAACTGATCCAAAAGGGCGGGCAAAAAAGGCTGCTCCAAATATTAGGAAAGATTGTAAAATAGCAATTTGATCATTTTGTGTTGGAAAAAACACATGAGGAAATATAAGAGCTGCGGCAGTGCCAAAGACATAAAAATCAAAGAATTCAATTGTTGGGCCAATAAGGCTTGCAAATAAAATCCGACGAGGGGAGTTTCTGTTGCTTGTAGCTTTCATTTCTGAGTTTATAGACATGAATAGAATGTCCCTTTTAGTATATGACAAATCAAATGACGAGTTAACTGACTATAACTATAGAAATTTCAAATCGGTGTCGAGTCAATATTATGACACTTCGTTATATATTAGAACAATGATTATGGACTGATGGGTATGAATAAGTGGTCTATATATTATCCATATTGAATAAAATAAAGACACTGCTTTAAATGCTGTAGAAGATGGCAATAGGTGGCCATAAACGCAGCTCTCATTCACATTGCTGTTTCCTTTAAAGTTTAATGCCATTTTTATCTATTAAGGAATCAATCTTATTCGTAGATCAGTGTTTAGTGTCTCAAAATATTAAAAATATTTTTCATGGATGCAATTATAACACTTTTAAAGTGTATCTAAAACAAATTAAATCTTTTAGTTGTGCATGCATTTTAAAACACATGGTGTATATTTGATCTGTCAGAGCTTAATCCATCGAATGCTTTGCTATCTTAAAAGACATGAGGTTGAGCAATTACGTTGTGTTGTTTTGATCTATGCACTTTTTTCTAAATGGGAGAATTTAAATTTAAAATTATGGAGTGTAAATAATGCAACGCAAATTGAAATTAAGTTTTTGTGCGGTAATGGCCAGTGGTTTTTTTGTCAAGATTGCGAGTGCATATGGAGTAGCTACACCAAGAGAAAAGTTATTAACACCAGTAAGTATCAGTGAACACCTAGAAGAGACAAGAAAGTTGTTATCGGAAGTGAGGGGACTAAAAGAAAAAAAGGGGGGATCAAAAAAGATAGAGAATAAACAGACAGTAGAAGGAAGTGATCTTTCAGAAGAGGAAAGGAAGAGATTAGAAAAGCTATTCTTTGAAGTACTCACAAATTCAATAATAAGCGATGGTGCTACGATCTATATTACTAACCGTGACTCTGAAGGTTCTGAAATAAATAGCTTTAACTATAAAGATGCAGCTTATTCCATTAATAATACGGTTAGAGAAGGGGGAAAACTCTACATTGATGCAGCAAGTGTTAGCAGGGATACGACAATTGAGCATGGTGGGATTGAGTTTGTCCAAAACTTGAGCAGTTCGGAATATGCCGCTGTTAAAAAAGGGGGGAAACAAATTGTTGAGAGTGGTGCAAATGCAGAAGGGGCTCAAATCCATGGCGGTGAGCAGATTATTTTTGGTAAGGGGTTTCTTGGGGATGGTTTGTCGCGTAAAGATAAGGAAAGTAGTGCTTATGGCACTGAAATTCATGCTGCAGATGGAATGCTAGGAATACAAAGTGTCTATAGTGGGGGGATGGCTGTTGACACAAAGATTATGAAAGATGGTGTCCAGAATCTTGATGGTAAAGAGAATTTTCATAACGGTTTCTCAGAAGATACTGATACAGCCGATATAGAAGATGAAGATTTTACAATTAATGAGGGGGCTTTTGCACTGAGTACCGAACTTTTTAAAAATGGTATACAGAATATCTTTGCAGGAGGGAATGCGAGTGAAGTCGCTTTATACGATAGAGCTATTCAGAATATATATGATTCTGGATACGTGGATAATCTAACCATTAATCATCAAGCAAGGTCATGGGCTTTTGCTGGTGCAATATTAGATAAGGATACAAATGTTCATGATTTTGGTAGTCTCTATCTTTATGCTGGGAATGGTGAAGCTGTTACGGAAGTAGAAAATCTTAATTTAAATGGAGAAGATAGCAAACTATACATTATTGCTCCTGAAGATAACAGCAAAAAACCTCACGTTAATATCCAGAATTTAACTGGAAGTGGCAGAGTTATTTTTACGTACTTAGGGACTAATAAGCATTACTCTAAGCTTAATATTGATGATCTTTCAGGTTCTTTACATTTTGATTTTAATGTCAACTTTGCCAAGCATCTTAGTGATTATCTTGTCATTAAAGAAAGTGGTTCAGGTTATCACACAATAAGTGTGGCTGATTCTGGGCGTGAAATTACAATCCCTTCCCACAAAAAGCTTAAATTAATTTCTGATCGCAGTGGAAATGCTCATTTTATTCTGGCAAACACTTTTGGTGAAAAAATCAAAGCTATTGATGCCGGAACCTATCGGTATAGTTTGAAACATAGAAACAATAAGGGGGCTGGTAAAATTTGGTATTTAGATGCGAATTATGCTCTTGATGAGACAAATACCTCTTTATTTTCTGATTTTAGCTTGCAACCATTTGCTATAGCTTCATTATCGAAGGATCTCACAGAACGCACAATTGAAAAGGGGATGATTGTTACGATTGCTGATCCTAGCTTTGATAGTAACGTTGAGAAAGTTGAAAGCACTGGAGAAACTTCGATTAGTAATACAGTTAAAGACGGTGGAAAGATCTCCGTTTATCACGGTGGTTTTAGCTTGTATACAACAATTCAAAGAGGCGGCACTGAGCTTGTTAGAACACAGGGTCTTTCACAGGATAGTACAGTTAAGAGAGAGGGAAAACAAAAGGTTAAAGATGGGGGAAAAGTTGAAGGGGCTAAAATTTACGGTGGTGAGCAGTTTGTTTCAGGAAAGTCTGATATCAAAGGGGAGATGGTAAGGAGTAGCGCTCATGACACTATCGTTTCTGGTGAGAATGGAGTGCGAGGATATCAGAATGTGTATGATGATGGAGAGGTTTTTAGCTCAAAGATCATGGAAGGAGGGGTACAAAATCTTTATGTGGAAGAAGATTTAGACCATTATAGCAGTTTTGCCTTTGATACGAAGGTCTTTTCTGGTGGACAGCAACATGTTTTAGCGGGAGGAATCGCGATTGGCGTTCTTTTAGAAGGGACTGCTTTTCAGGCAATAGATTTAGGAGGTTATGTAAAAGATTTAACCGTTAAGGATCAAGCACAATCGTGGTTACATGGTGGCGCAACATTGGAAGGAAAGACAACGGTTAATGATTCTGGACGGATTTATCTTTATGCTGGTGCAGAGCAATCTCGTACTGAAGTAGAAAAAATTGTCTTAAATGGCAGAGATACAAAATTGTACGCGATTGCCTCTAATATAGATGGTGAAAGTTCTTTGATTGAGAATCTGAGTGGGAATGGTCGTGTTATTTTTACTTCTACCGTGTTTAATCCACATTACTCTAAACTTGAGATCAATGATCTTTCAGGGAGTTTACATTTTAGGTTGCATACTAATTTTGCAGAACAGCGCGGTGATTATCTTCTGATCAAAAAAGGATCAGGTAATCACACCATAAGCGTTATCGATTCTGGTGTTGAAATTACCAATTCTCCTCTACAAGATCAGAATTTAGTTTTGGAGCTTGATTTAATTCATGTTCAAAGCGGAAATGCGCATTTTACTCTGACAGATTTTTCTGGTGAAGAGACGAGTACGATTGATGGTGGAGCCTACATGTATGGCTTAAAGACAAAAGATGATAATGGGGGAAAGACTTGGTCTTTGGCTACATCACAAATAACTTCTGCTCCTGTAATTCCTTCACCTCATGTGGAGTCGCCTATAGATAAGCTTCCTGAAAAAGAAGAAAATATGACATCGGCAAAAGATTTTAGTATCTCTGATGTAATTCATTACAGCATTGGGGAAGGAGGAGGAATTCTACAAAGCTCTTTGCTCGGTGATGATAACGTAGTTTATGTCTCTGATGATGGAGAGCAAGGTGTTCTTAAGAAGTCTATTAATAATACAATTCAGGGATCAGGAAGACTTTATGTTGAAGCTGGTGGTTTCAGTAAAAATACAACCATTGAAAATGGTGGTACTGAGATTGTAGGGGAACAGGGGGTCTCAGAATCTACGATTATTTACGAGGGTGGAAAACAAAAAGTGGAGGGGGGAGGCTCTGCATTGAGAGCTGAAATTTATGGTGGGGAGCAGCTTGTTTTTGGAGATGGGTATGTGGACGGTGGAATTGTTGGGAGCAGTGCTTATGATACGACACTTTATGGTCAAGGTGATACGCCGGGACAGCAGAATGTATATGATGATGGGATGGCTGTGGGAACAAAAGTGATGAGTGGAGGAGTACAAACTCTTGCTAAGTGGTTTCCTAATGATGATAACTTTGCAGAAAAAGCCGGCGGTTTAGCTGTAAATGCTGAAATCTTTTCAGAGGGTGTGCAGCGTGTTTTAGCAGGAGGTGAAGCAAATACAGTCATTTTACGCACTGGTGGTGTTCAAGAAGTCTATGCAGGTGGAATTGTAAAGAATCTAACGATTGAAGGTAATGCTAATTCATGGATTTCTCCTGGTGCAATATTAGGAGGAGAAATAAAAGTTCAGGATTTTGGTGGGCTCCATCTTGATGCTGGAGACGATGGTCAACAAACTATAGTAGAAAACATTGAATTAAATGGAGAAGACGCTCAATTATACTCCGTTGCTCGTGGGTTTGACGACAAAAGTACACGCATTCAGCAGTTAAGCGGTGTAGGAAAAGTCATTTTTACCTCTTTTGAAGATGATTTATATTACTCTCAGCTTTACATTGATAATCTAGCAGGGAGTCTACATTTTAACTTTAATGTTAGCCTTGCAGAAGAAAAAGGTGATTATCTCTTTATCAAAAATGGCCGTGGTTCTCACACAATAAGTATTTTAGATTCCGGTATTGAAATTGTTGATCCTTCTTCAACAGAACTTGATTTAATTGTTGATCAAAGTGGTGGCGCATCTTTTACTCTACAAAGTTTTTCTGGTGCAAAAATTCCAATTATTGATGGGGGAACTTATACCTATGGCTTAAAACACAAAAATATTGAGAATGAAGAGGGAAAAATTTGGTATTTGACTGCAGTTTACATGGATAGTGCGTCACACAGAAGCAGATCTATGCGGCATTTAAATCAAAATCAATCAGTTTTTTCTCTTTCAACTATTGCAGCACCACAAGCGCATGCTATTAAATTGCCACGTCGAAGAAAAAACCGCCAAAACTTAAGGCAAAAATCTCAGGTTTCTGTATCTCCAACTGTTTCCTCTCTTGGAAGTCATGTTATTGAAGTCTTAGGTTCAGGAAGTTCTCATCCTCTTTCTGATGAAAAACAACAAACTGCTGTTTCAACCTCTTCTCAATCTTTAGCCGATCAAATGATTGTGCGTCCAGTTCATAAAGAACAACCTTTTCCACAATTGAGTGAGAAACTTTCAGTTTCTCACTTTTTGACCACTCCCTCTACAGATGCGGTATTGTCTATGTCTGTGGCTCCAGCGATGGTTTTTCACAATGAAATGCAAACCGTACGTGCGGGAAGAGGAATTCTAGATAAAAGTAAAAAGAATACGGCTTTATGGACCTATGCGGTTAAATCTAAAGAGAGTGTTGTTACAGAGCATATAGATTTTAAACTGGATCAGACCGGTATCGTTTTGGGGATCAATGGTTTAAGCGAGTGGGAAAATGGAGAATTTTATATAGGTGGTTTTGGCAGTTATGATCGTGCCCGTGTTGCGCATGCACGGGGGGGTAACAGTGGAATCAATACTTATGGTATTGGTGCTTATGTCACTTATTTTGATCATAGTGGATGGTATCTCGATGGTATTTTAAAATACAATCATTATCAAAATACTCTAAAAGCCGTTTCAACGAATGGTTTAGGGATTGAAGGAACATATACTCAAAGGGCATTGGGAACTTCCTTTGAAGCTGGTTATCGACTTAAGACGTCAAAGAACAGTTGGTTACAGCCTTATGGACAATTTACATGGTTACAAGTTGAGGGTAAAGAAATCAAGTTATCGAATGACATGACAGGTGACATGTGTCCATTCACTTCATTACGCAGTGAGGTTGGCTTATCTTTAGGATATGAATTTGGTTCTCACATGGATTCCTCATCGCTTGCGTATATTACAGCAGCATGGTTGCGTGAGAATAAAGATGACAATCAAACGTTAATTAATCAACGCCATCCATTTACCACTGACTTATCGGGGAATGCAGGTAAATTAGGAATAGGTTTAAGCAGTTTAGTGAGTGAGAAGTTAAAGTTATATGGTGAGGCCCATTATATTAAAGGGCGTAAAACAAAACAGTCCTTTCAGGGTATTTTAGGTGTACGCTATCGTTTCTAACGATATGGTTATTTTTTAGTTATCTTTAAATGTATGATTAGTTTTTTTAAGTTTTTAATGCAGCATCAGAGAACAATTTTTCAGAGTACGCAGCTTCGTTTTTCATGATAAACTGTATACCCTTATATACTTGATTATGCATTACTTTTTATCTTTGATAAGAAAACTCCGAGAAAATGCTAAAGAAGCACTATAAAAGCGCTCTTATATTCTTGATCAAAAAAGTATTTAAAAACTATAAAGAACGGTTTTTTATGAGATAAGGGGGATTTTTAAGAAGGATTATTGCAATCTAAGGTTGAAAATATGTTTTGTAGAGCTAATTACGTTTAGTGTCTATGCAGGCGTGAAGGGGGGAGGATATGGCTCTACAATATAAATGGAAACGACATTGTTGGATACTCATGTTGAGCAGCTGTTTTGTGCAAGCTGCTGCTGCAAATGAGGGGAGAACAGCACTTTTTTGTCAATCTTCAAGTTATGAAAATGATAAAGTATTTCAAGATCAATACAATGAGGATATGAAAACAGGCAGATGCATACTTGGAGCCTCTAATGATGTCATGGTAAGAACGCGCAATGAATTAGACTTTTTGAAAAAGCCTAGCGATTTTATCATGGATAAGGGTGCTAGAGTGTTTGCGAGTCAACAGGAGCTTGACAGCAGTCATCGTGACAATGCTGGATATAATGCACAAGAACAAAATACTGCATTCCTTAAAAAGCCTGAACTTATTTCCATTAAAGATGGGGCAATGTTAGAAAATTATATCCTTGATAATGAAGGTAAAGCATACATTTCAAATGATGGTGAGATTGATAGTCCAGGGCGATCCATTAATAACACTGTAAGGAATGGTGCAGAGCTTTATGTGTATGCAGGAGGACTCAGTGAGAATAGTAAAATTGAACATGGTGGAATTGAAAATGTTCAGGCTTTAAAGGGAAAACAAGGTTTTTCGAAAAATGCTGTTGTTAAAGAAGGCGGGCACCAAAGTGTTGGAAATGGAGGGAAAGTAGAGGGGACTAAAATTTATGGCGGTGAGCAGCTTGTTTTCGGCGAGGGGGATATTGGAGGAGAGATTAAAGGCAGTAGTGCTTCTCATACTATCATTTATGGTCAAGATGAAACACTAGGCCAACAAAAAGTATATGATGGCGGAAAAGTTTGGAATACAAAAGTTATGCAAGGGGGTGTCCAAGAGGTTGGACAAAAGTCTCAAAGTGCAAAAAATGGTGGTTTTGCATTTGACACAGAAGTTTTTGGTGGTGGTAAACAACATATCTTAAAAGGCGGTCAGGCTATTGGAGTCACTTTAAATGAGAGTGCTATTCAGGAAATATATACTGATGGATCTGTAAAAAATCTAACAATGAATGATCAAACAAAATCATGGGTGTATGCTGGAGCAACATTAGAAGGCAAGACACAGGTAAACCATTCTGGGCAGATCCATCTTTATGCTGGAAATGATCAACAACGCACCACAGTAGAAGATATTATTTTAAATGGAAAAGATACAAAACTATACTCTATTACTGATGAGTTTGATGGAAAAAGTTCTTTGATACAAAAATTAAGTGGTGAAGGGAGTGTTATTTTTTCGTTTACAGGTTCTGATCCATATTATTCTCAGCTTCATGTGAATAATCTTTCAGGAAATTTACATTTCGCGTTCAATACTACGATTGCCCATAACCGTGGTGATTATCTCTTGGTTGAGAAAGGCGCTGGGAAACATACAATAAGTGTTGCTGATTCTGGAGTTGAAATCACGGATCCTTTTTCAAATAAGCGTGATTTAATTACGGATCAAAGTGGTGGAGCGCATTTTACGCTGACAGATCTTAAGGGTGAAAAAATTAACGCCATTGATGGTGGAACTTATATGTATGATTTGAAAGAAAGAAAGGATGAAAATGGAAAAGTTTGGTTTTTATCGGCAGACCGCCTCAGTGGACCAGAACCTTCTATACCAGATCCGACAAATCCTTTTTTTCCTGGAGAAACATCAACAACCCCCTCTACAGATGCAGTGTTAACGTTGTCCGTAGTTCCTGGGCTTATTTTTAATAATGAGTTGCAAATTATACGGAATGGTAGAAAAATTTGGGACAGAAATAAGAAAGATATCGAACTATGGACTTATGGGATTAAGAGCAGAGAACGTGTTGCGACAGGCCATACACACTTTAAGCTTGGGCAGACAGGTTTAGTCTTTGGTGCTGATCAGTTGAGTGAATTAAGGCATGGAGAGTTGTATGTTGGTGGTTTCGGGAGTTATGATCAAGCACGTATTTCTCATGCACGAGGTGGTGACAGCGATTTGAGCTCTTATAGTATTGGAACTTACGCAACTTATTTTGATCATCGTGGATGGTATATGGATGGTGTTTTGAAATATAATTATTACCGAGATAATTTGAAAGCCATATCAACGAATGGTTTAGCCATTCAAAGTCATTACAATCAGTGGGCGATAGGTGGATCATTTGAGATTGGTTGTTATTTTGAACCGGCACAGAATACTTGGATGCAGCCTTATATCAAGCTAACAGGTTTGCAGGTTGAAGGTAAAAGAATAAAACTTTCCAATGGAATGATAGGTGATCTAAGCCCATTAACTTCATTCCGCAGTGAAGTTGGATTGACTGCAGGACATGAATTTTTTGTGAGTTCAGAAACTTCATTAACAGCTTACATTATGGCAGCTTGGTTGCGTGAGAATATAAATAATAATTATACGACAATTAATAACCAGTATAAATTTATTACAGATTTATCAGGCAGTGCGGGTAAATTGGGAATTGGTTTAAACGGTTCGGTCAATGATAAACTAACACTTTATGCGGAAGCACATTATCTAAAAGGACATAAGATTAAGAATGCTCTTCAAGGTATTTTAGGATTACGCTATAGTTTCTAAATATGTGTGCATGGCTGATTAACTTTACAAATGTAATTGTTTTGCAAACTTAAACAGATAACGTTCGGCTATGTCTTCTCGAGAGTGTAAGGACTTTCTCAAATAGTAGAAATGTCTTTATACTCTCTCTTTTAAAGGCAACATACTGAATTTATAATAATAATTCATTTCTATGCATGTTGAATGAGAGTCGCGAAAATCATAGGATTCTCTCATTCCAAATCTGTTTATGTTGAATCAATCAAAATTATTCGCTTGGCACATCGCAAGCGGGATGAAGGTGTGTATAAAAACTATACAAAAAAGAAGTAAAAATGTCTCTGATGAATCGTCTCTAGTGTCAAGGGCTGTCACAACATTGGGATGGCAAAGTGTATGATGATATCGGCCCGCTTCTTCATAAGCGTAAAGATTGGGGGGGCAATGGCTTTACCGGTATATCATTCATGGATGACGTGGCGAAATGGGCTTGAGTGCATTGAGAGATGTCTCTTTAAAACAAGTGAGTGAATGTACAACCCAATGGCGTTTTGTTTTACGTGAAGAGGGGGCCCCATTAAAGGGCACGAGCATTTTTTTCATCTATAATTCCAGATATGCAAATTATTCCTTTAACTTAAGTGAACATTTTGAATTTTATTCAATTTTTCTGCCTTAAGTTAGAGTTTTTTAGTGGTTTATAGATAAACAACTTTAAGTTGTTTAAATTAAAAAAATACACTAAAAAATTGTATTTAGACATAAATAAAACACATTATGATACAATCTAAAATGAGCTATCTATGTAGTCGCGGGGTATTTTTCTAAATAATTGAGAGTGGAGTGTGGATAATGCGGTATAAATACAAATTAAGTTTTTCAGTATTGATGATCAGTAGTTGTCTTTTGCAATCTGCAAGTGTAGTTGAGAGTAGGAATAGAGTGCTAACAAGAGCAACAGATGTGGGAAATAGAGAAGAGGAAGAAAAAAATTTAGAACTGATTGCTAGTTTTTTCAAAAATAATATTACGATTGAATATGGTGATGTAGAGCTTGTTGAGAATGGAAAAACTTCCGTGGGGTCCACTATTAAAAAAGGAGGGATGCAAATAGTTACACGAGCAGGAATTGCAATGAGCGCCAAAATTTTGGGAGGTCAGCAGTTTATTCATGAAGAGCCAAATATTGATCTTACACTCGTGGTTAGACGAAGTAGTGCATATAATTCCACAGTTACTGGTGGAGATGGAGCAATAGGGCAGCAGAATGTGTATGATGGGGCAGAGACTTGGTATACGAAAGTGGGAGATAACGGAGAACAAAATCTTTATGCAGGACAAAGAAAAGAGGGGGGAAAATCAATGTATGCTGAGGTCTCTGGGAATGGGAGACAGCATGTCTTAGCGTTAGGAGAATCGGTGAAAACTACTTTGAAGGATCGAGCTACTCAAGTTGTATATCCTATAGGATTTGTAGATACTTTAACAATTACGGATTTTGCCAAATCGTGGCTACATGTTGGTGTAAAAGAAGTCGTTGGGGAAGTAAGGGTTAATCATCATGGAGAACTTTATTTGTTTGCAGGTGATTCAACAAACCATATCACCAAGAAAAGCATTCCTATAGAAAGAAAAACTGATGAAATAATAAAACCTGATGAAATAATATTTGAGATTGGTGAACGGGATACCCAGCATAAACCTCAGATTAAAATTAAAGATTTAGGTGGTAATGGAGGGACTGTTACTTTTACTTCTATTCCGTATGATCCACGACATATTTCGCTTCATGTTGAGAAACTTTCAGGGGATTTACATTTTCGTTTTAATATAAATGCTATGGGAGATTATAATAGCGATTATTTGTTGATCGATAATGGTGCCGGTAACCACAAAGTAAGTGTTACAGATTCTGGTCGGGAAATTACAGATTCTCTCCTACAAAGGAATGGTTTAGTTAGCGGAGTCAATTTAATTACCGATAAAAGCCAAGAGGGAGGTGCTAATTTTACTCTGGCAGACCTTTCGGGGACGGACATTACAGCTGTTGATGGTGGAACCTATCAGTATCGCTTGCTGAAGAGAGAAAGATGTGCTGATTCTAGTGGTCATTCTACAATTTGGTATTTATCTAGAGCTTCTGAAGATATGGGACGTTCGGATACTGAGGTACAGTGTATGAATAAGAAAGCGAAGACTCCTCTTCCATTATCTGCAAGGAGTGGTACACAGTCTGATCAAGCCGCCTCTTCTGGAGAGAAAAACACCAGTCTTCGTTCACCTACTAAAAAAGAGATGCCCAAGCAACGTCCTCCACGTCATTTAAGAGGGGCACAGAATGTCTCTAGTGTTTCTGTATCTCTCTCTCAAGAAAATCAGACTCTTGTAGCGTTACCTCCATCAGGTCTTCATCCTTTTTCTGATGAAAAACAACAAACTGCTGTTTCAACCTCTTCTCAATCTTTAGCCGATCAAATGATTGTGCGTCCAGTTCATAAAGAACAACCTTTTCCACAATTGAGTGAGAAACTTTCAGTTTCTCACTTTTTGACCACTCCCTCTACAGATGCGGTATTGTCTATGTCTGTGGCTCCAGCGATGGTTTTTCACAATGAAATGCAAACCGTACGTGCGGGAAGAGGAATTCTAGATAAAAGTAAAAAGAATACGGCTTTATGGACCTATGCGGTTAAATCTAAAGAGAGTGTTGTTACAGAGCATATAGATTTTAAACTGGATCAGACCGGTATCGTTTTGGGGATCAATGGTTTAAGCGAGTGGGAAAATGGAGAATTTTATATAGGTGGTTTTGGCAGTTATGATCGTGCCCGTGTTGCGCATGCACGGGGGGGTAACAGTGGAATCAATACTTATGGTATTGGTGCTTATGTCACTTATTTTGATCATAGTGGATGGTATCTCGATGGTATTTTAAAATACAATCATTATCAAAATACTCTAAAAGCCGTTTCAACGAATGGTTTAGGGATTGAAGGAACATATACTCAAAGGGCATTGGGAACTTCCTTTGAAGCTGGTTATCGACTTAAGACGTCAAAGAACAGTTGGTTACAGCCTTATGGACAATTTACATGGTTACAAGTTGAGGGTAAAGAAATCAAGTTATCGAATGACATGACAGGTGACATGTGTCCATTCACTTCATTACGCAGTGAGGTTGGCTTATCTTTAGGATATGAATTTGGTTCTCACATGGATTCCTCATCGCTTGCGTATATTACAGCAGCATGGTTGCGTGAGAATAAAGATGACAATCAAACGTTAATTAATCAACGCCATCCATTTACCACTGACTTATCGGGGAATGCAGGTAAATTAGGAATAGGTTTAAGCAGTTTAGTGAGTGAGAAGTTAAAGTTATATGGTGAGGCCCATTATATTAAAGGGCGTAAAACAAAACAGTCCTTTCAGGGTATTTTAGGTGTACGCTATCGTTTCTAACGATATGGTTATTTTTTAATTGATCTCAATGATAATTTTGATAGGAAGCATTTAAGATTATGAAAGAAGATTCAATATTTATTGAGATTCTGTAGCGTATCTTTATGATGGGATGAGCAATTGCAGGTATTTTTATTAAAGTTTTCTTTATAATTTATTCTATGTTTTTGAGAATTTGTGTAGATTTTTGCAGAGTCACTTGGCAAAGGGTTCCTTGCTCGCTATAGAAATGGCTAGAGAATATTATAAATGAAATAAAGGTGGTTAAATGGCTTTAGAGCGTACTTTTTCGATGATTAAACCAGACGCAACCCGTCGTAATTTGACTGGCGCAATTACTAAAATGCTTGAGGATGCGGAGCTACGTGTTATTGCGTCTAAACGTGTCTGGATGAGCAAACGTGAGGCTGAAAAATTTTATGCTGTTCATAAAGAACGTCCTTTTTTTAGTGAATTAGTTGAATTCATGTCTTCTGGTCCAACCGTTGTACAAGTTTTGGAAGGTGAAAATGCAATAGCTAAAAACCGTGAAGTAATGGGGGCTACGAATCCTAGTGATGCAGAAGAAGGGACAATTCGTAAGGTTCATGCTTTATCGATTGGCGAAAATTCTGTCCATGGATCCGATAGTGCTGAAACGGCAAAAACAGAAATCGCCTTTTGGTTTCCTGAGGTAGAAATTGTTGGTTAATAAAGCGTTTATAATAATAAAGCGTATATAAGAAGCAAAAATCCGAAACACTATATTTCGGTTTTTTGCTTATGAGATTATAGATTTTTTTGAAAGCATATGGAGCATTAATCGTTTTTTTAGCTTTTAATATTGCAGCTGCTTTTACGAAAATATAAAGGCTATTTACTCTTTTCTGAAGAGTTTTTATCTACACGCTACCCTTACTTGTAATGTGCAAAAAAGCATTTTATTGATCTATCATTAATAGATTTAAAATAAATCAATCTTATGCTATTCTCATCTCTTATTTAAGTACAAAAAGATAAATCATCATTATAAAATTCCATACTATTCATAGGATAACGTGTTTTAAACCTGCACGAAAATAATCCCACCCTGTCCACAATGTAAGGAGGGCAGAAATCCACAGCATAGTAATGCCAAACTCTACTGTGTAAGGGAAAATTTTATTACCGGCTGGTCCAGCTAAAAGAAATACAATAGCGATCATCTGTACAAAAGTTTTCCATTTTGCAAGACGAGAGACAGGAACACTAACTTTTAACTCCGCCAAATATTCACGTAATCCTGATACAAGAATTTCTCTGCAAAGAATGATAATAGCTGCCCATAGAGTCCACCCAGCGATGGTACTGTCTGCGGCAAGCAAGAGCAAACAAGCAGAGACGAGAAGTTTATCGGCGATTGGATCTAACATGCGACCAATATTGGATGTTTGTTCCCAAATACGAGCAAGGTAACCGTCAAGAAAGTCAGTAATGGATGCAACGATAAAAATAGAAACAGCAATCCAGCGAGTGATATCACTTGATTGTAGTCGCCCTTCTAAAAAAAAGCATGCAACAACCATTGGGACTGCAACAATTCGTGCATAAGTTAAAATATTTGGAAAAGAAAAAGTATGATTTTTCATGGAGCCATTTTTAATTCTTGTGAAAGAGAATATATTTCCTAAACGTAACAAGGCGAAGGTTATGAAACAAGCCTATTTTTCATGAAAATGGTTATAAATTTTTTGTGCAATTGTCATAGAGATTCCCGTAACTTTTTTTAAATCTTCAAATGAGGCACTAGCAACAGCTTTGGCACTTCCAAAATGATGAAGCAATGCACGCTTTCTTGTCGGACCGATATTTTCGATTTCATCAAGTGGGTTTTTGAATGTTGCTTTTTTTCGTTTTATCCTATGAGTTCCAATCGCAAAACGGTGTGCTTCATCACGCAGACGTTGCAAAAAATAGAGGATAGGATCACGTGGAGGAAGTGTAAAGGGGGGAATACCTTTTATAAAAAATCGTTCACGTCCCGCATGACGGTCAACACCTTTGGCGATTCCAACAACTGTGAAGAGATCATTTAATTGTAATTCAGCAAGTATTGCATGTACGCTGTTGATTTGTCCTTCACCACCATCGATTAAGATAAGGTCAGGCCAAATGGGAAAAAGATCATCATCTTTTATGTTATGACTTCTATTTGGCAGATCATGCTCTTTGATAAGGCGTGAAAATCTTCGTTTAATCACTTCTTTCATCATGCCAAAATCATCGCCAGGCGTGATATCTGTTGAGCGAATGTTGAATTTTCGATATTGATTTTTAATAAATCCCATTTGACCAGCAACAATCATAGCCCCTACAGCATTTGTTCCCATGATATGAGAATTGTCATAGACTTCTATCCGGTGTGGAGGAAAAGGTAGTTGGAATGTTTTAGCAAGACCTTGAAGCAATTTTGTATGGGTGGCTGTTTCAGAAAGCTTATGTTCAAGTGCTTCATGAGCATTGAGATAGGCACGATTAACAAGAGTTTTTCGTTCACCTTGTTTAGGTAAAGAGAGGGATACTTTGTGGTTTGCTTTGAGACTAAATGCTTCTGTAAGAAGTGCCTTTTCTTCAATTTCTTCAGATAAAAGGATGCTTTTGGGAAGTGGTTTATCATCGTAAAATTGGGCAAGAAAACTCGCTAAAATTTCAGTACGGGAAAAAGAGGGATCTGCTTTAGGAAAATAGGCACGGTTTCCCCAATTTTGCCCCATGCGAAAAAAGAACACTTGAATACAGGTCATTCCTTCTTTTTGCGCAATTGCAAATACATCCGCTTCTTTTATCGTTTGAGGATTAATACCTTGATGGCTTTGTATGTGAGAAAGGGCTGATAAGCGGTCACGATAGGAAGCTGCTTGTTCAAAATCAAGATTTTCTGCGGCTTTATGCATAGCTTGAACCATATCGCTTTTAATAGATTGATCTTTTCCCGAAAGGAACGCTTTTGCTCCTTTCACCAGTTCTTTATAATCACTGTCACTAATTTCATGAGTACAAGGTGCAGAACATCGCTTAATTTGATAAAGCAAACAGGGGCGTGTACGGTTTTCAAAAACTGAATCAGTACAGGTTCGTAATAAAAAGGCGCGTTGTAAAACATGAACTGTTTGTGTCACTGCACCAGCAGAAGCAAAAGGACCAAAATAGTGAGCTTTTCGTGTTCGAGCACCACGATGTTTGTAAAGTGCAGGCACTCGATGATCATCTGTAATCATAATATAAGGGAAACTTTTATCATCACGCAGGAGTACATTAAAATGTGGATGCAATCTTTTGATGAGATTGGCTTCTAAAAGGAGTGCTTCTGTTTCTGTATGGGTGACGATAAATTCCATATGATATGTTGCACGAATCATGCGGGTAATACGATTATTGTGTCCTTGTTCACGTGTATAGTTTGAAACACGTTTTTTGAGATTACGGGCTTTGCCAACATAAAGAATATCACCATTTTCATCAATCATCCGGTAAACCCCTGGCTTATGCGGAAGGTGTCTAACAAACTCTTGTATGAATTTGATACCTTGGAACTGATTTTTCTCATTGCTTTGATTGGCATTATGCCATGTAACATTAGAGAGAAAAGAAAGTTTTTCCCGTTCATTTTGCGGACAATTTGTATTATTTTTCAGGACCATTCCGTTTGTTACGAATATGTTGTTTGTTTAATATATGAAATATTCTTTTTTATTAAATAATGATTATTTATGTCTTTATAATTTTTTTCTATAAATAATATCTTATAACATAAGAGTATGATTTTAGAGAGCCGATCTTTCATAAAAAAATATGAGAGTTGTTATTCTAAGACAGCTTTATGAATTTGCCCAATTTATCCATTAAAATGATTGAAATAAGAAATCCATGATGATTAAGAGGATAGACTTTCTAAAAGGAAAAAAATTAATTCACGCTGATCGTTATTAGCTTACCATTATAATATGTTGGTATTATCCAAAGAATCAAAGAACTTTATCATTTAATGCCTTTGTATTTTACAACATGATATTTGATTTAGAAAAAATATCAGAGAAAGATCTAACATAACAGATGTTCTTTTTGAAGCCACTTATGCGTTATTTGGGCATTTTCATCTTGTCCCAGACGGTTGATAAGAAAGGGGCTGAGTTTTTTCATTTCTTCTTCCAAAAGGTAGGGAGGGTTAATAATAATCATACCACTTCCATTCATTGTCGGTGGACTTGAACTTTTTCGGATACGCATTTCAAGCTGTAGAATCTTAGGAATTCCGGTTTGATAAAGCGCGTGAAGAAAACTTTCAATTTCTTTGTCATATTTAACAGGATACCATAAAGCGTAGATTCCTCCAGAAAAGCGACGATAGGCTTTCGTTAATCCATCAATAAGGCGGGAAAACTCTCCAGTTTTTTCAAAGGGAGGGTCAACAAGGATAAACCCACGTTTTTCTTTTGGTGGTACATGAGCATTTAAGGAAAGCCAACCATCTAAATGCAGAACTTTTGTTTGATAATCTCCTGCAAAGTTTTTTGCTAAAATATGATAATCTTCATTGTGCAATTCTATTGCGGTGAGGCGATCTTGTTTCCGTAATAATTGACGAATAAGAACAGGAGATCCAGGATAAAATACAATTTCTTTTTCCCCTTTATTGAGGGCATCAATGATATCACACCATGGACAAAGGAGTGTTCTTAAATCTTCTGGGATAGGAGTTGAAAAAAGTCGTTGGACACCTTCGCGACACTCTCCTGTTTTATGTGCTTCTAAAGAAGAAAGGTCATAAATACCGATTCCAGCATGCGTATCTATAACGCGAAAAGCTTTTTCTTTGCGTTTGAGATATTCTACAATGCGAGTGACAATAATGTGTTTAAAAACATCAGCAAAATTGCCAGCATGATAAATATGCCGATAATTCATGGAGTAAACTCTATCATATGTATAACTGTACCGGATTATTAGCATAGAATAATAGAATTGATATCCATAAAAATACTCTTGTAGAAATCAAACAATACCCTCACTCCCACATTATACACTACAGAAAAAATATTAATGTCATCAGAGCATTTATTCACAGAGCTATTTTTATATAATGAGATTAATCGTTAAAATTTTAATTTTTTTATATGAAAGATAGACAAGAAGAGATCAAACATTTCAATAGAGATATTTATGTTGTAAGAGAATTTTTTTATGACCGCGGACTCTTTCAGGAAAACTATAAAAAAACTCAATTAACGAGAATATTAGTGAAGTTTGTTGAAAAATTGAAGGGTATCTTTCAAATTCATTTTGTTTAAAGATTAAAGAATTTCAAATGCTTGATAAAAACATTGTTACATTTATAAGTTTTTTAGCAAGCGTAAAATTATGGATAGAGCAATAAAGTGCTGGTGTTATAGTGATAGATTTTTGTAAAAGTGTGAATGAATTTCATTGTTTTAAGCGGAGCCGAAGCTTTACATTATACACGCTAAATAGCTAGGTTATTGTGTATGATGCTAAAATAAAACTTTTGAAAATTGATATGTGCTCTGCAAGCTATCTCAATCAAAATGAGGAATTTTAAACTAAAGTAAATAGGTTTATCTATCTCTAACACTGTATTATCGAGCGGCTTTATGAGGTAATCTTATAAAAAAGGCTAGGATAAGAAATTCTTTTTATATGGATTATGCTTCTATACCATGCTTTTGATTGAATGTAATTTTCTATTCATGCCCATTCTGTTTTCAATACTGAGATAGGTTAAACACATGATATTATGAGAACGCATGCCCAGAATCCGGAGACTTGTAATAGTTAGAGCATACAGTGGCTTAGAGAGCTGGTTATATGGAGGTATTTTACTGAATAAAGGCACAAGCTGGTACCTTTTTTATTTTTTAGCAGTATTGCCATACCTCTTGGCACTTGAGTTGGTTCATAAAGTACATTTTTACTCTTTCCGCTAATAGTTTTATTTACACGACAGATATTTAATTGAATACGATGATGGCTCATATTTCGTATTGTATATGGAATAATGGATGATAAAATTCCCACCCCAACGCAAAGAGTAAATGTTGTGCGTAAGATGATCGTTTTTGAAGAGACTGATGATGTGTTAAGAAAGTTTTTTAGAGATTTTTCTTTCTGATTTTTTTAATTGAATACGTAAAATGTTTTACAGCATGTTATGATTTTTATCAGTAAAGGATAATTTGGCGGAAATGTTTGTAATGATACGTACAACATTGTTTAAAAGGAAAGACATTGGCTATAGTATTTACAGGAAGATGAGTAACCTAAGAGATCAGATGAAGTTATTTTAGAAAAGTTTTTAAGTGTTTTGAACTTTGTATGAAGTGGTTTATCATTTTTGAATGGTTTGTGTTATAATACGCTAAAAAAGGATGAGAGGATAAAAAGTTCTTTTTGCAATAAAAGCGTGTAATTGCTTTTAAGTTAAGAAGAAAATATATAAGTAAGATATTATATTTGATACCTCCTTCAGAGGAAGCATGAATAAATGAAATCAAATTTAAAAGCATAAAGTTAGAGAGAATAATGGGTAATATTTTTTCACCAACGCATTTAATTATAATTTTATTGATTATCTTTGTGCTTTTCGGTCGCGGTAAAATTTCTGAATTAATGGGCGATGTTGCTAAAGGAATTAAAGCCTTCAAAAAAAATATGAAAGAAGAAGATGATAGCATTGAGGATAAAGTTGAAATGGCTCCTACTTCCCAAATGATTGATGTAGAATCTCAACAATCTCAGCCGTTATCGGTAAAACATGCAACAGCGCGCAGAAAGGTTTCTTCTGCTTCTAAAAAAAGCAAAACATCTGTTGCTAAAAAACAGTAACAAAAACGCAATCATCATTGTGCAATATTTTTTGATGAGAAAGTCGAATTAAGAGATGTTTGGGATTGACGGACCAGAGTTTATCGTAATCTTACTTGTTCTCATCATTGTCGTTGGACCAAAAGATTTACCTAAAATATTAAAGACAGTAGCAAAGATAAGAGCGTATGTGTATTCAACAGCAAATGAACTTCGTCATCAGTTTGATGATGTAATAAAACAAATCGAGCGCGATAATTTGCAAAAAGTATGTTCGGATATTAGCGATTCAAGCAAGAAGTTGACAGAGACTTTTGATCCCATTCAAAATACATTAGAAGATATCCACGATAATTTGGATGTTAAGGCAACACACCATAAATCAAAAAAAGATAAAGAAATTTTGGAATGCGATCAAAACGTAACCAATAAAGATACGACAGTATCTATTGCTTCTAAAGATAAAGAAGATATGTCATGAATGTTAAGAAAGATGAAGTTGATGCTAATATGGCTCCACTTTTAGAACATTTAATTGAACTTCGTCAGCGAATTATTTCTGCCTTGGTTGCATTTATGATCGCTTTTATGATGTGTTTTCTTGTTAAAGATTATATTTTAAATTTTTTACTATGGCCATATCAGTGGGCAATGAAAATAGCAGAGGGTAATCCTGAGGGGATTCGTTTACAATCAACGCAAGTATGGGAAACTTTTTTAACGAAGATGAAGCTTTCTGTTTTTGGGGGAATTATTTTATCTTTTCCCTATACGGCTTTTCAGTTTTATAGTTTTATTGCACCAGGGCTTTATAAAAATGAGCGTATGGCTTTTTTACCATTTCTCATTGGGGGGCCTATTTTATTTTGTATTGGGGGAGCGTTTGTTTATGGTCTATTAGCGCCAATAATACTATGGTTTAGCCTTTCTCAACAATTTCTTCCAGATGTTCATTTAAAAATAGAGTTTATAGTGCGTATTTCTGATTATTTGGGCTTTATGACATCGTTTATCCTAATTTTTGGTTTGATTTTTCAATTACCTCTTGTCATCAGTCTTTTAACAAAAATTGGATTTGTAACATCTCATGACTTGGCGTCTAAACGAAAATGGGCTATTTTGCTCTCTTTTATCATAGCGGCAATCATAACGCCGTCGGATTTTTTTACGATGTTTGCAGTGGCTTTACCAACGATAGCACTTTACGAGATTTCAATTTTAATTGCTTACAGTATAGAAAAGAGAAGAAAATCCGCTTAAGAAAAGTGTATAATCTTATGCGATAAGGAATGAATAAAAACAATATAAATGAGGAATTTTTATGCTTGATATTAAGTGGATTCGTGACAATCCTGAGAAATTAGATAAAGCACTCGTAAGTAGAGGTCTTGAGCCACAAGCTGAAAGGTTAATACAACTTGATCTTGCACGTCGGTCGTATATTGCTAAGGTGCAATTGGCGCAGGAACGTCGCAATGCTGTTTCAAAGGAAATAGGACAGGCTTTAGCGGTATCGGATCAGCAAATGGCTGAACGTCTTAGGGCTGAAGTTGAAGAGATTAAAGCTTTTCTTTCCTCTGCAACAGTGGAAGAAAAACAGCTGACGGAGAGTCTTGAGAAACTTCTTTCAGCACTTCCAAATATTCCATTAGATGATGTTCCAGAAGGTAAAGATGAAAGTGATAATGTCGTCATTCGACATTTTGGTACACCTCCAACATTTAATTTTACACCAAAGGAACATTTTGATCTTGGTCAAGATCTCAAACAGATGAATTTTGAACGAGCTAGTCGTTTGTCTGGAACACGTTTTACAGTACTTTCAGGGGCATTAGCACGGCTAGAACGAGCATTAGGCCAGTTTATGCTTGATGTGCATGTCAATGAGAATGGTTACACAGAAGTCTCAATACCTCTTCTTGTTCGTGATGAGATTGTTTACGGAGCAGCACAATTACCGAAATTTGCTGAAGACCTTTTTCGTACAACAGATGGTCGATGGCTTATTTCCACAGCAGAAGTGCCATTAACCAATTTGGTCAACGATGAAATTCTTGAAATATCAGATTTACCACTACGATTTTCTTCTTTATCTCCCTGTTTTCGTTCAGAGGCGGGAGCAGCCGGTCGTGATACGCGCGGTATGTTGCGTCAGCATCAATTTTGGAAAGTTGAAATGGTCTCGATTACCAGTGAAGAGCAGTCTTTAATTGAATTAGAACGTATGACGGAATGTGCAGAAGATATATTAAAGCGGCTTGGTTTGCCTTTTCGCACAGTGGTTCTTTCTACGGGTGATATGGGGTTTGCAGCGCGTAAAACCTATGACATCGAGGTTTGGCTTCCTGGTCAAGAATGTTATCGTGAAATTTCTAGCTGTTCAGTTTGTGGAGATTTTCAAGGTCGCCGTATGAATGCGCGCTATCGTAAAGAAGGCGATAAAAAATTGCATTTTGTTCATAGCCTTAATGGTTCTGGTACGGCTGTTGGACGTTGTCTTATTGCCGTACTTGAAAATTATCAACAGGCTGATGGATCAATTATTATTCCAGATGTTTTACAACCTTATATGGGAGGCATGCGCTGTATTACTGCTTAATTTTACGAAAGGAGAGACAATATGCGTTTATTGCCAAGAGGTGATGATACACAGACGCAAGTTTTTGCCATTTTAAAAGAAGCAGTTTGTCAGTATGATAAAAGTGCACCTCCATTGGAGATTGAATGATACTATGGGGCAAAAGGGTATTTTACAATTTCGTGAGGAGTTAGCCGCTCTTGTACTGAAAATGCGTAGCAAAGGCATTGATGACGTGCGATTTTTTTCGGCATTAGAGAAAATTCCGCGTCAACAGTTTGTTGCTGCTCCTTGGTTCAATAGTGCTTATGATAATAAAGTTATTCCCCTTGAGTGTGGTGAATATATGGAACGTTTGGAAGAACAACTCTTAATTCTTTCGGCATTATCGTTGAAAAAAAGGCATCGTGTCTTAGAAATTGGTACAGGATCTGGTTTTTGTACTGCTCTTATGGCATGTCTGAGTGACCGTGTGACAACGATTGATCGTTATAAAACGCTTGTTGATTTAGCACGCCAAAAATTTCAAACTTTAGGAATTGAAAATATTGTTATAAGGCAGATTGATGGAAGTCATAGCGTGACAGGCTTAGGATCATTTGATCGCATTCTTATTTGGCCATCACGTTTTGATGAACCAAAGGAATTTTTAGAACTTTTAGCTGAAAATGGAATTCTCATTCAGGCGATAGGACCTGACGAAGGGGTACAAACGGTGACGCGCTATACAAAAATTGGTAGTCGATTTGAGTGTTTAGAACTGTTCCAAGTGCGTTACCAACCTTTTATTAAAGGCATTGCGGAGATACTTTAATTTTTAAAAGCTAAGAAGTTTCTGCGAATTGTCTACGTTAAATTCATTTTGATCTTATATAAAGATATTTATGAATAAAACATCTCATTTTAACTCTTCGGTAATTTAAAAAAGCTTTAATGGAGTGAGTTGATTATTGATGAGTGAGCAAAACGATGTGTCTAAAAGCTTTGGATAATATTTTCCAGCATAATTTTCAGAGAATAACTTTGTTAGCGGTGGTAACTATTGTTGCTGGTTGTAGTTCTGGTACACAGCGTTTTTCCAATACGTTCTCTCATCGTACGGTATCATCTCAATCAAATATATCAAGCACTATGTATACAGACCCGCGAATGCTATCATACGGTAGTGGTATGATACAAAGCACTGAATTGCCACCTGTGGAATCAAGCGATGATTCGTGGGGAGATGATAATTCCCCCTATAATTTTCCACATCAAGATAGGATAACTTCTTCTGATGGTCGCGTTATGGGCTCCCCTCCACGTAATCTTGGAACACTTTCTCGTTCACAAATGGATAAATCTCCTATTTTTCGGCGGAATTCTTATATTGTCCAGAGTGGAGATACACTGCTCAGTATTGCACGACAAGTAGGGGTTAGTGTTGAGGCATTAAAATTAGCAAATGGTATAAACAGCAATTCCATTTATATCGGTCAGGTCCTTGTTGTTCCAAGCAGGCGTACATTAGCAGCTTCAAATGCACACAATAATAACGATTGGGCAGTGTCAACAACAGAATCTGCATCCCAATCTCAAGTGATGTCCTCTATAAAAAACAAGAAGTCCTCTCCTATATATAAAGCTCCTGTAACAACGCCACCCTCTGCAAAGATGAACAAATCAAGTTCTGAGAAAAATTTTTCTAAACAGATGACGCAATTGAAACATGAGACTGGTTTGTCAAGTACTGTTACGAATACAGATAATATGACGACTCCGCAAGCCACAGGAATTTCTAAGATGCGTTGGCCAGTACGAGGGCGTTTATTAAGCCAGTTCGGTCAAAAAAAGGGAACAGTAATGAATCGAGGAATAGATATTGCAGTGCCTGAAGGGTCTTCGGTAAAGGCGGCAGAAAATGGTGTGGTTATTTACGCGGGAGATGGATTAAAAGAGCTTGGTAATGTTGTGATGATTCGACATGAAAATGATATTATCACTATTTATGGATGTAATAGTAAGCTTGTTGTTAACAAAGGACAAAGGATAAGGCGCGGTGATGAGATTGCTAAATCTGGTGTTTCAGGAAATGTTAAAACGCCACGTGTCTATTTTGAGATGCGTAAGAATTCATTACCTGTTGATCCCCTTAAATATTTAGAAAACTAATTTATTGATGACTTTTACATTTGAATAGTCTTACAGTTTATAGAAAATTCATGAAAAATAATTGATTTTCTTAAATCAATGACATTACAGCAAAAAATCATTGGTTTTAGAAAAGTAGTTCGTTGGGGTCGGTAAATATTACCATTTTTGTATTTATGAAAGTGTAAGACAATAGTATCATACTATTTGTCAGCTTTGAGTGTTCCAATTGCTCTTGCATTTGAGAGAAGCATGAAAAAGATATTTTCACGCCTTTCTTAAAAAGTTTTTATCTACAGGCTCATTTAATATGTGTGACGTGCAAGAAAATCGTTTTGATTAATTCAGAAGGTTTGAAATGAGAGCGTTTTATTGTATTTAGATCTGTCATTTGATATCAAAAACGATAAATTATCTATATAAATTAAGTTTGTTCATTAGAAAAATTATCTTGTATAATTTATTGAGTTAGTGAAAAGATTTGTATTGTAGGATATACAATAGGGGAAAGTGAATCTATTTTTTAAGATTTTTCTCATTGTATTTTGGTATTCTGCCTCTTAAGGATTTATTGTATTTTTGTAAAGCTGTGATTAGATTATGTCGTTATTGCTTTTTATGATAAATTCTTTAGGAATTTTTTCTGTATCGGAATTTCATTTTAATAGAGTGGGAAATACCTGAGGTTTAACTATAGGAGATAAAAATGTTTATTACGAACGCTTATGCTCAAGTTGCAGGCGATGTTTCCGGTGGAATTTCATTTGCTAGCGCTGTCCCATTCATTTTAATTTTTGCAATTATGTATTTTTTTATCATTCGTCCACAGCGTGCCCAAATGAAAAAACGCCAAGAAATGCTTAATGCAGTACGTCGTGGTGATACAGTTATAACGGGTGGTGGTATTATCGGCAAGGTTACGAAGGTTCACGACGAGAGTGGTGAATTAGAGGTTGAAATTGGTGAGAGTATGAATATTCGTGTTATTCGCTCAACATTAGCTGATGTGCGCGTTAAAGGTGAGCCGGTTGCAGAAAAAAAATCAAAACTTAATGCTAAAGCAAAAAGACCACAAAAGTCTAAATCTAAAACGACAACGAAAGAAGATATGAGTATCTCTAAAGAGAAAAAAGCTATATCAAAGGAAAATGCATCTTAAGGTGTAATGGCAGTTTATTACATTTTTTAAGCATTTTTATAAAAAGCTTGGCAAGATCAAGACAATTTCATTGAAAAAGAGGCTTTTATAGTGGCTACAGAAAATGGAGTTTTTGTTTTCTTTAGATTATTAAAATAGTTGTTTTATTTATAGAATATTACGCAATTTTTTTCTGTTTTTTAAACAAGATCATTGTTTTTATAAAAAGCAATTTGTGAGTAAATAAGCTGAGGAAACTTTTTAAAAGATAGATTTATTTAAGCAGGTATAGCATTTTACAGCGGTTTATTCCCAAATTTTCATATATTTGTTGTATGAGAAGATTAGGGCATTATATAAAAATTTTCACTTCAATACTAGGCTATGTTTAACATATCAATGTTTATATCAGCCTTACTTTAATTTTTATGGTGAGAAGAAGCAAAGACAATTGGATTATTCAAAAATAAAAGGTGCATATTCATGTTCGATGCAATTCAAATTCGTGAAGCACATTTTCCAAGTCGCGCACCTATTGATGCTTATGGAAATGGTGGGTTTCGTTTTGCTGATATGTCTCATAGAGGTTCTATTATTTGTGTACCATCAGGTATTTATGGCATTGAGATGGCAGGGCCTGTTCCCACTCAAGGGGATATATCTCGTATTTTAGAAGAAGCTTCTGAAATCGAAGTTTTATTAATAGGTACTGGAATTGAATTATTACGATTACCTGAAGAGTTACGGGTGCTTTTATGGGAAAAACGTATTTCATCAGATACAATGAGTACGGGAGCGGCGGTGCGTACATTTAATGTTTTATTGGCTGAAGATCGCGCTGTTGCAGCGTTATTATTTGCGGTAGAATAGAGTATTGTTTAATAAAACAAAGGCTCTGGTCTAGCATGAAAGACTTGTGTGATTATTTTCTGCGCTGTAAAATACTGTCGTTTAAGGCGGTGATATAAGGGTATAGAATATACATAACTTAACACATTAAGTGTTTTTAAATACAGCAGCAAGTATTCAGGACAAAGTTTGCTCATAGTTCCTAATGAATCACATGAGTGATCAGCTCTTGGCACTTAAGACGGTTCATAAGAGGCATTTTAATTCTTTCTTATACAGTTTTACCTACAAGCCAGTTCCGCTTGTGACGTGCAAGGGAATAGTTTTTATTGATGTAACATGGAATTGGTTTGAAATGAAAGCATATCTACGATATTTGGGATTCTAATTTAACATACAAAACACAAAATTATCATTATAAATCAATGCGTTTATAGTAACAGAAACGTACCGAGAGCAATTGGATTTTTTAGAAATTGGTGTTGGTAAGAACCTTTGTCTTTTAGGATGGGGAGGAGGTCAATGATTTGATGAAGTTTTTGTGATCAGTGCATTTTTTATAAAATAACATTGTCATCTATCCACTGAAAAAGTGTCTTGCATTGTTTGTTGTTCAAGTTTTACTATGCATGTTACGATTGGTTTTTAGCTTTTTTATTGCAAATGAAAACTTGAAGTCCGATAAGATAAGTTTTATCAGAAAAATTATTTATTTAATTTTTTTCTTTCTAAAACGAAAAGGGACTAGAAAAGAAATTTTAATTCATAATACAGTTAAGAGACACATTTAAAAATCTTATTTTCTGAACTGTATTTGCTTATCCTTCATTTTTTAATATGAATAAAAAGAGGGTATTAATTTAATTGCTAAAAAAGGGACGTTAATAGGTTCATAGAATGATAGGCTCTCTTCCTTATTGTCTTGATATTTTACGTACCATAGATCGTGATCGCTATATATCGGTTTTATTTGCACCTAAAAAAAAGCGCCAAGCATTGGCTGCTCTTTATGTATTTAATGCTGAAGTTTCTCGTATCCGCGAAAGTGTACATGATCCACTCATAGGAGAAATACGGTTACGTTGGTGGTATGATGCTATTGCTCATGGTGAAATGCAAACGAGTGGAAACAATCCGATTTTGAATGATTTATTAAAAGCAATCACTCTTTTTAATTTACCTAAGGCAGCTTTTTTACGTTATTGTGATGCGCAAATTTTAGATCTTTATCACAATCCAATAGAAACACTTCATGATCTAGAGCATTATTGTGGTGAGACAGCAGGCATAATTTTACAGCTTTCTTGTCAGATATTAGATCCTGAAACTGCACAAGAGTTTACAGATATCTATGAACACGGAGGGATTTCTCAAGGATTAAGCGGTGTATTGCGTCTTTTATCATTCATGCAATCACGATATCAATATTATTTACCCACTGATATATTAAAGGCTGTAGGAGTGAATAGGGAAGATTTGGAATCTCATCGTCTCAGTGATCAACAAAAGGGTTGTATTGTTGAAGCTATGGTAGCATTATCGCGCGATCATTATACCCAATTTTACGAGTATTCTTGTATTTTACCGAGAGTTCTTAAGCCAGCTTTTCTTCCATTGGTCATTGTACCGGCTTCTCTTCAAAAAGCTATACAGCTGGGGGCAGCAATTTTTCAAGAGAGCGCAACTTTGCCATTGATGTATCGCTATTGGTTGATAACAAGGGCAGCAATAAGCGGCAATTTTCCAAAGATATTGTAAAAAAATATTACTACGTTGGAATGCGTAACATGTAGACTGATTTTTTCATATGAAGATAAAAGGAGCTATTGTGATTCCAAACCATTTTTTTGTTATAAAAAATGTTGATGTTTTGGTTGTTATGAACACAGAAGAATAAGAAATTTTATGATCTTGAAAATACGCTGTATTTCTTCATCAGTAATATGTTTTATTCAGTGTATTGGATGGGTGAGATGCAGAGAAAGAAAAACATAAGATAAATCTTAATACATTGGTTTGTTTGATGAAGAACTTTTAAGTACTCTGAATGTATTGATTGTAGCTCATTTGCAAATGAAATAAAATTTCTATTTTATGAGAGAAGTTATCTTAGCAGTCTATAAGTCTATAAAAAACTCTTATTTTTGAGAAATTATAACATCATAATTGATGACTGTTATGATTGATGAATATATTGATTTATAATGATAATACGTTTTTTCTTATATTGAATGAGAGTCTTGAATAGAAAAAGATTTCTCCATTTTTATAATGAATTTTAAAAATAGTTTTTTTATCTATTATAAGTTGGATGTGTAAATGAAATCATTTAAGGAAGAAGCAATACGCTCCCTATGAATGAATATTAAGAGTAGCAATATAATGAGCTATGAATGAATGACGATAGGGATGATGTTTATAGCTTAATGGGCGGCAACCTTTACGACCTTTGGATGGATAATGTTTTTTAATGCATTGCAAAAACGATTCTACATTCCATTGACTATTTTCTCGCAAATCCATACATGCACTGTTTTGCGAGAAAATGAATCATTATACAAACGCTGATCCTAAGATATGCAGACAAGAAACCCGTCTTACCTCTTCAACTATAGACGAAGAGCTGATGAAAACTTTATCAATAAGTTCTTAAAATTATGCACAATCTTTTTATTGGAGAGCGTTAAAGATCTGATTATAATTTGTGCTATTAATTTCCAAAGGATGTTCTTTATTGGCAACTTGTAGCATTTCTAGCTTGAGATCTTCTCTTATCATCATATCTATATTGGCGCGGACCTCAGTTGAAAGATTATGAGACGTGATATCTTTAGGCATGGTTACAGTCTTTATTTGATAAATGATACGGTTTGTTGCAACCGGACCTTTTATGATGCCATAATGACCTTTGGGAGCGGAAAATAATGCTTTAATGCCTTCAACGCCAAGGGTTTCAGATGAGTCTTGACGCCGGAGGGTTGGTGTTGTTTGTTTTGTAACACCAAGGGTATGAGCAAGAGCAACAAGACTTTTTCCTTCCGTGAGCTGTTTGAGAGCATTTTGGGCTTTTTCATCAAGAAGACGTTGGATTTCCTCATCTTTCCATTGAGAAAGAACATCTAGCTTAGCCTCTTCAAGTGTCTTATCACGGGAAGGAATAATTTTATCGACCTTGTACCAGAGATATCCACCATTTTGAAAAGAGAGAGGATCAAGATCGACTCCTTCGTTTGATTGATAGATGGCATTCAGTAAAATATCTTTTTGAGGTAAATCCGTGAGTATTGCACCTTCAAGCGTTTTTCCCGTTTTATCAATAGTAATTGTGCGCAAAGATAACTTGTATTGGTCAGCTAACTCTTTGAGAGAAGCACCCTCAAAACGAGCATTTTCAATGGCAGCATAATTGTTACGGATATCATCAGTAGCACGATTTTTGGCAAGTATTTGGCGAATATTTTCTTCTACACTTTCAAAAGGAAGAGAGCTTGAAGGTTCAATATGCGTAACGCGAATGAGAACAGGTCCCTGTAAGTCATTTATCACAGGACTGACTTGGCCTTGTTGAAGTTCAAAAATTTCAGATGTCAGATGATTAGGAAGTTCGTTTTCTGCGAGAGGACCTTTTTTTATGTCATTAAGAGTCTTTTTTTCAGCTTTTACCAGTTCATCAAAACTCAATCCATCAGCTATTTTTTTTGCTGCATTATCGGCTTCTTCGCGTGAGGGGAATCGCAGTTCTTCGAATGTACGCTTTTCAGGCGTTACAAAACGTGAAGCATTTTGTGTATAATAGGCTTTCGCCTCATCTGTTGAGATATCTTTAGGTTTTACAAAATCATTAAGTTCCATAGATAGCAAAGAGACAGTACGGTATTCTGGAGCACGAAATTGACTTTGATGTGTTTCAAACCATTTTTGTAATGTTTCGTAATCAGGATCAGCAATTGTTTTCTTTTCTTTTAGATCAATAACGAGATAATCAGCAATACGCATTTCTCCTTGATAAAGAGCAAGTGCTTTATAAAAGAGATTTGGTGCCTTCATATCAGAAAGTAAAGCAGCAATAAGCTGATTACGCTTTTCTTGTTTGGTGTAATAATTAAGAAAAGCACTTTCACTAATACGTAAATGCTGAAGATAGTTATAAAACAAGTTTTTATCAAAAGTGCCATTTACCTGGAACATCTTATCAGAACCAATCGTATGAGCTATTGTATCTTTTGAAAGACTTATTTTCATTTTACGTGCTTGTTCATCAAGCAGTACATTTTGTTGTAATTGATTAAATACAAAAGCAGGAATTTGGTATTGCTGCATTTCATTTGTTGTAAACATTCGTCCAAGATGAGCAGCATATGCTAAACGTGCGCTTTGATCGGCGAGTGCAAGACGATAATCATCGACAGTTACTGTGGACTTTCCAGAAGTAATAAGATCTCTTTCACTTTTTTTGTGTAACTGCGGTACCCCCCATAAAAGAATGAAGCATAAGAGTAAAATAGCAAGGAAAATTCTAAAAATCCAAGAATTTGTAGCATTTCTTATGATGTCAAGCATTGTTCAAGTCCATTTTTAATGTGAGTTATTATCAAAGCTGTAATGGAATTTGCAATAAAGAGATGAAAGATGCAAGCTTTAAAGACTTGCTTTCATTTTATAATTTGGTAACTACAGATAAACAATGTATTGTAAAAGCTCTTGAGGTGAAAATATGTCTCAAAATATTCGGCCTTTTCTTGCTGGAAATTGGAAAATGAATGGAACGAGTGAATCGCTTGGAGAGTTGCGTGCTATTGCTACAGGCGTTAGCTCTGATCTAGGTCATCTATTTGAAGCCCTAATTTGTGTTCCAGCAACGCTTTTATCGCGTGCTTCTAATACGCTGAATGGTGAAAATCTCCTTTTAGGAGGACAAAATTGTCACTTTGATGATCATGGTCCTTATACTGGAGATATTTCAGCTTTTATGCTTAAAGAAGCGGGAGCAAGTCATGTTATTATTGGGCATTCAGAACGTCGTACAGTGTACCAGGAAAATGATGCGATTGTCTGTGCCAAAGTGCAAGCTGCGTGGCGAGCAGGTCTTGTGGCTCTTGTATGTATTGGTGAAACATTGGAGGAGCGTAATAATAATAAAGTACTGGATATTCTCACGCAGCAGCTTGAAGAATCTCTCCCAGATGATGCAACAGCAGAGAATACCATTATCGCTTATGAACCAGTTTGGGCGATAGGCACCGGCAATACAGCGACTCCAGAAGATATTGCAAAAGTACATCATTTCATTCGTGATAGGGTGCGCTCTCGTTTTGGTGATGAAGGCAATAAGATACGTTTGCTTTATGGTGGATCCGTAAAACCATCCAATGCATTTGAGCTTTTAAGCATTGCTCATGTTAATGGTGCTTTGATAGGTGGAGCAAGCTTAAAAGCGATTGATTTTTTAACTATTTGCGATGTTTGTCGTAAACTATAGCAGAGAAATTTGAGTTTCCCCTTGGATTGTGCGTTATTTATGTGTAAATAGCTATTAAAGAGTTATTTGAAGAGCAGGGTTTATGCAAACAGTACTTATAGTTATTCATTTTTTGATTGTGATTACTTTGGTTGGTGTTATATTAATTCAACCTTCAGAAGGTGGTGGGCTAGGTGTGAGTAATAGCTCAGGGTTGATGAAAACTCGTGGATCTCGAAACCCTTTAACACGTTTGACTGCTATTTTAGCCTGTTGTTTTTTTGTTGTGTCTATTGGACTTACCGTGGTGAGTAATATATCAAATTCTAGTTCTGATATCTTAAAGCGTATACCGGTTAATTCAGAACAGAATTCTACCAATAAAGACTCAGGATCAGTCCCATCGTCAGATGGTGAGTCTTCCCCTTCTATTCTTGAACAGCTAGGAGGCACTTCGAATTCTTCGCAGGAACAGAAACAGTCCACAAATCCTGAAGCAGAAAGTCCAGTTCCTCAGGTTCTTGAAAATACAGTTCCCGATAACAGTACAAAATAGTTTTTTAAGAAAACATAGACTTTTTAAAAAAGGTGATTTTTTTCGCCTTTTTTATTTTAGAAGAAAAATTGTTTCTTTTTGCATTTTTTGCTGGAAAAATCATTATAAATTGCTTATCACCATAAGCCCATGGCACGTTATGTTTTTATTACTGGTGGTGTGGTTTCTTCCCTTGGAAAAGGCATCGCAGCGGCGGCGTTAGCAGCGTTATTACAGGCTCGTGGCTATCGCGTACGTCTTCGCAAACTTGATCCTTATTTAAATGTTGATCCAGGTACGATGTCGCCTTATCAACATGGTGAAGTATTTGTGACCGATGATGGTGCAGAAACGGATCTTGATCTTGGTCATTATGAGCGTTTTACTGGGCGTTCTGCAAATAGCCAAGATAATATTACAACAGGGCGTATTTATCGCAATATCATTGAACGAGAGCGGCGTGGTGATTATTTGGGGGCAACAGTCCAAGTTATTCCTCATGTTACAGATGAAATTAAGAGATTCATTACGATGGGAAATGAAGAATTTGATTTTGTTTTGTGTGAGATAGGTGGAACGGTTGGTGATATTGAAGCAATGCCTTTTCTAGAAGCGATTCGTCAGCTTCGCAATGAGCTACCGAGACAAAATGTCGTTTATGTCCATCTCACATTAATGCCTTATATTCCTTCAGCAGGTGAATTAAAAACGAAACCAACACAACATTCTGTCAAAGAATTGCAAGCAGTTGGTATTTCTCCTGATATTTTGCTTGTACGTGCAGATCGATCTATTCCAGAAACAGAACGGTGCAAATTATCACTTTTTTGCAATGTTCGCTCCAATGCAGTCATTCAGGCATTAGATATGCCAACAATTTATGATGTTCCTATGGCATACCATAAGGAGGGTTTGGACTCTGAAGTTCTTTGCGCTTTTGGAATCGATTCGGCACCTTCCCCCAAGATGGATCGTTGGGAAGATATTACGCATCGTATTCATCATCCTGAAGGAGAAGTTACGATTGCTGTTGTGGGAAAATATACGGGCTTAAAGGATGCTTATAAATCTCTTATTGAAGCGATTGCGCATGGTGGTTTAGCGAATAGAGTGAAAGTTAATATTGAGTGGATTGATTCGGAGCTTTTTGAAAAAGAAGATTCTGTTTCAGCTTTACAAAAAGCCCATGGAATTTTAGTTCCAGGTGCTTTTGGGGCACGAGGGGCAGAAGGGAAGATTCGAGCAATTCAATTTGCGCGAGAGCGTAAAGTTCCATTTTTAGGGATTTGTTTTGGGATGCAATTAGCTTGTATAGAAGCTGCGCGCAATATTGCACAGATTGAGAATGCTTCATCAAGTGAGTTTTGCGAAACAGACAATCCAATTGTAGGTTTAATGACAGAATGGCTTAAAGGAGATGTTCTTGAAAAACGTACAAGAAATGGTGATCTCGGCGGTTCAATGCGCCTTGGTGCTTTTGCTGCTGAATTAAAAGAAGAGAGTCATATTGCTCAAATTTATGGGATGACCAAGATTGTCGAGCGACATCGTCATCGTTATGAGGTCAATATTGATTATAAGGATAAGTTAGAACAGTGTGGTTTGATTTTTTCAGGGATGTCTCCTGATGGTATTTTACCAGAAACGATAGAATATGTAGATCATCCATGGTTTATTGCTGTTCAATATCATCCAGAATTAAAATCACGTCCTTTTGATCCACATCCTCTTTTTTCTTCTTTTATTGAAGCCGCTGTAGAACAAAGTCGATTGGTTTAATGCGTAAATTGGATTACTTTGCTTTTGAGGGATAAAATGACTAAACCAAATGCCCGTGTGAAAGTTGGAAATATGATTTTTTCAAATGAAATGCCTCTTTCATTAATTGCAGGGCCGTGTCAGATGGAAAGTCGTGATCATGCTTTTGAAATGGCTGGTCGTATTAAAACAATTACCGATCAGCTTGGTATCGGGTTTGTTTATAAATCAAGTTACGATAAAGCCAACAGAACCTCTTTGGGGGCGGCACGTGGTATTGGTCTTGAAAAAGCAATGTCCATTTTTTCTGATTTAAAAAAAGAGTTTAATTGTCCCATATTAACTGATGTGCATACAGAAGAGCAATGTACAATTGTTTCTTCTACAGTTGATATTTTACAAATACCGGCTTTTTTATGTCGTCAAACAGATCTTTTGGTAGCAGCCGCCAAAACAGAATGTGTTATTAACATTAAAAAAGGTCAGTTTTTAGCGCCGTGGGACATGGAGAATGTTTTAAAAAAGGTTGTTTACAGTGGTAATCCGAATGTTATGCTTTGTGAGCGAGGCACGTCATTTGGTTACAACCGACTTATTTCTGATATGCGTTCGTTGCCTATTTTACGTTCATTTGGTGCTCCTGTTATTTTTGATGCAACGCATTCTGTTCAAGAACCTGGGGGGCAGGGGGCTTCATCTGGTGGGCAGCGTCAATTTGTTGAAATTTTAGCGCGTGCAGCTGTCTCTGTTGGGGTAGCTGGTATTTTTTTAGAAACACATCAAGATCCAGATAATGCACCTTCTGATGGACCCAATATGGTTAAAGTTGATGATTTACAAAGATTGCTTGAGACTTTAATGGAATTTGATTATCTGTCAAAAAAGTTGAGTTGAGAAGAGAAAAAATATTTCATTAATAGGGCATTATAAATGAATCGAGACTTTTATTGGATAAGGAAACACATATGACTATAATTGTCGATATCATTGGGCGTGAAGTTCTTGATAGCCGTGGTAATCCAACGGTAGAAGTTGATGTTCATTTGGAGAATGGAGCTTTTGGTCGCGCTCTGGTTCCTTCGGGAGCTTCAACAGGAGCACACGAGGCTATAGAGCTTCGTGATGGTGGTTTGCGCTATCAAGGGAAAGGTGTTGAAAAAGCGGTTGCTGCAGTTAATGGCGAAATTCTTGAAGAACTTGGTGGGCGGGATGCAACAAATCAAATTGCTATTGATCAAGCAATGATTGCTTTGGATGGAACGCCAAACAAAGCCCGTCTTGGTGCCAATGCACTTCTTGGTGTTTCATTAGCTGTTGCAAAAGCAGCTGCGGATTCATTAAATTTACCTTTGTATCGTTATATTGGTGGTACACAAGCGCATATTCTTCCAACCCCCATGATGAATATTATTAATGGTGGCGTTCATGCTGATAATTTGATTGATTTTCAAGAGTTTATGATTATCCCTATAGGAGCTCCTACTGTAAGAGAAGCTATCCGTTATGGCGCTGAGATTTTCCATGCATTGAAAAAGCGTTTAAAAGATGCGGGTTATAATACCAATGTTGGTGATGAAGGTGGTTTTGCACCTCAATTTAAAAGTGCTGATCAAGCAATTGATTTTATTATGGAATCTATCATGATATGTGGCTATAAACCAGGTGAACAAATTGCCATTGGTTTAGACTGTGCTTCAACCGAATTTTATAAAAATGGTTCGTATTTTTATAAAGGTGAGGGGAAATGCCGTGACATCCAAGAGCAGGTAGATTATTTAGCACATCTTGTGAAAAATTATCCTATTATTACAATTGAAGATGGAATGGCAGAGGATGATTGGGAAGGTTGGAAGCTACTTACTGACACAATTGGAGAAAAATGTCAGCTTGTTGGCGATGATTTGTTTGTAACGAATTCAGCACGTTTGCGTGATGGTATCAAAATGGGGGTAGGCAATTCTATTCTCATAAAAGTTAATCAAATTGGTACATTGAGTGAAACACTTGATGCTGTAGAAGTAGCACATAAAGCAGGTTATCGTGCCATTATATCTCATCGTTCAGGCGAAACAGAGGATTCTTTCATTGCAGATCTTGCGGTTGCAACGAATTGTGGACAAATTAAAACAGGTTCTCTTGCACGTTCGGATAGATTAGCCAAATACAATCAACTTATTCGTATTGAAGAAATGCTAGGAGCCCAAGCGCGTTATGCTGGTGATTTAGTGTATAGTTCTGAGCACAAAATATGAAAGTATAAGATCATTTAGATTATGAAATTGAGATTTCTTATCAAAGGCATATACGCAATAATTTTTAAGTGTTTAAATTTATAGGGATTAAGATGAGAGGTATAATTATTAGTCAAGATCAAGGAACTTATCTCGTTGCTGGTGATGATGGTAAACGTTATCAGTTTGCGACTTGGGATTGGTTGGGAAAGAATCCACCAAGGATTGGTAATGCTGTTGATTTTGTCTGTGAAGGGGGGGTTGTCAGTTCTGTTTTTCCATTGTTGAGATCAGGTACAGAGAACACAAAGATAATGTTCGCACTGCTTTGTTGGGTTGCAGGTATCTTTGGTGTCCATCGCTTTATGGTTGGTAAAGTTAGGACTGGTGCTTTAATGCTAGTTCTATCTTTATCATTGTTTGGATTGATAATTACCGGCATTTGGGCAATTGTTGATTTTATAGTCATTCTTGGTGGAAGATTTACGGATAAAGATGGAAATCAGATTACAGATTTGTGAAAATCTTATAATAAAAAAAGGTGATTTAGCTCGCTTTTTATTTTTATAAATATATTAAGTTGCATCATGCAAAATTATTGTACTACATTTATTTAATATGAGATATTAAAAAACATGTACAGCTAAGTAAACGTATTGAAAAAGACAATGCTATTTTATATGGGTAAAGCAAAGATATAAATCAACTAAAGCATGTTTTTTGTTACTGCTTATAGCAGGGGGAAATATTAGATTATTGGGGAGTTACGAACTATTTTAATTTCATGTTTATCATGGTGAGTACGAATTGTATTTACACCGTGAGGTTAATCCGCATATTATCGAATTAGAAATAATCTCTTTATGAATAACACATGAGAAGCAGCTTTATAGGTGGGCAAGAATGAAAGGTAAGATTATTGGTCAGGATCAAGGAGATTATTTTGTTTCAGGGGCTGATGGTAAGCGTTATCAATTTTCAAGTTTCGATTGGTTAGGAAAAAAATTACCAAAAGTGGGTGATACCGTTGACTTTGTATATGAAGATAATGTTGTTAAATCTGTTCTCCCTCTTTTGAGTAAAACTCAGTCAGAAAAATCAAGATTGGCGATAGCACTTGTTTGTTGGTTTTTTGGTTTATTGGGAATTCATCGCTTTATGGCTGGTAAAGTTGGAACGGGTATTGTAATGCTTCTTATAACGATAACAGGTATAGGGCTGTTAGTTACTATACCGTGGTCATTCATTGATTTTATAGTTATTTTATCCGGATATTTTAGGGATGAAAATGGGGATAAAATTATAAATTGGTAGAAATTTTAGAATAATATAAAAAGTAAAGAGTGAGGCACTTTCTTTACTTTTAATGTTGTCAATATATTAATTTAATAATGTAAATTATTTTAATATATGTCTTTAAATGTGAAATATTAAAGAAAATTATGAATATTTAAATAAAACTATTGAAAAAGACTGTACTATTTCATATGAAAAAAGCAAAGGTGCAAATCGAACAGCGTGCTTTGTATTACCACTTGTAATTGCGGGAATTTTAAGTTGTTGGGGAATTTTTAGCTTTTTAAATTGTCATATATCACGGTGAATACAGACTGTATTCATGCTGTGAGGTTTATTCAACATATTATCATATTAGAAGAAAAGCTTCTTTATGAATAACAATTTTATAGGTGGTGAAGATGAAAGGTAAGATTATTGGTCATGATCAAGGAGATTATTTCATTTCAGGGGCTGATGGTAAGCGCTATCAGTTTGCGAATTGGGATTGGTCAGGAAAAACGCCGCCGAAAGTTGGTGACGTCGTTGATTTTGTGTGTGAAGGGGATACCATTAAATCTATTTTCCCTATCTTGACTGAAGGTCAGTCACAGCAATCAAAAGTGACGTTAGCGGTCGTTTGTTTTTTTCTAGGTGGACTAGGACTTCATCGTTTTATGGTTGGTAAAGTTGGAACGGGCATTGCAATGCTTCTTATAAATATAATAAGTGTAATACTTATAATAAGTGTAATACTTATGCCGGTAGGGCTTATAGGAATTTTTTTGATAATTACACCTTGGGTATTGATTGATTTTATAGTCATTTTAACAGGAAGTTTTAAGGACAAAGATGGGTGTAAAATCACAACTTAGAGGATATCCAATATTTATAATATAAAAAGTGGGTTATTCAGCTTACTTTAATTGTATTAAGGGGGGGGACTTTGATGATAACAAATTATTTTGGTGTAGATTTGGTAATGAGGTATTAATCAAAATCATGCATAGTTGGGCAAAATATCAAGAAATTTGTGCTGTAAAGACTGTGCTATTTTATGTGGACAAAGCAGAAACGTCGATCAATCAAAGTACGCTTTGTACTACCTCTTATGACGGTGGGAGTCTTAAGCTATTTCAGTTATCACATTTATCATGGTGAGTATGGATTGTATTCACGCAGTGAAGTTAATCAGCATATTAGCGAATTAGAAAAGGAGCTTCATAAAATAGAAGCTGAGCGGATATTCATGGAAAAGCGTATTTCTCTTTTACGCAATGGGCATATAGAAAAAGATATGTTGGATGAGTATGTCCGAAAGAATTTGAACTTTTCTAAGCCAAATGAATTGACAATCTTAATACCTTGAAATGATACCAAAGGTAAATGAAAAATCGCTTAATTTAAACAACAATCAGCAATGATATTGTTTAAGCCGATTGATAAGGCTTGTAACTTTTGTTCGTAAAGGTTATTCCTAAATAATCATAAAAGGGAGTTTAATATGGCAGAACGACTTAAAAAAAATTCTGCGTCGGCGGCGCGCACTGCATTATCAAGCACCACAAAGAAAGCACCAATAGCAGATTTTACAAAAGAAGAAGAAATTGATGCTTATCGTGAAATGCTTTTAATTCGCCGTTTTGAAGAAAAAGCAGGACAACTTTATGGTATGGGGCTTATTGGGGGATTTTGTCACCTTTATATTGGTCAGGAAGCCGTTGTTATAGGAACATTGAAAGCGGCAAAAGAAGGTGATCAGGTTATTACGTCTTACCGTGATCATGGTCATATGTTAGCGGTTGGGATGAGTCCGCGTGGTGTCATGGCAGAATTAACGGGGCGCCAAGGTGGCTTTTCCAAAGGGAAAGGTGGCTCGATGCATATGTTCTCTAAAGAAAAGAACTTTTATGGAGGACATGGTATTGTTGGTGCGCAGGTTCCAATTGGTTCAGGTTTGGCATTTTCGAATCAGTACCTTGGTAAAGATAATGTGACATTGGTTTATTTTGGTGATGGTGCTGCAAATCAGGGGCAGGTTTACGAGAGTTTTAATATGGCTTCACTTTGGAAGCTTCCCGTTGTTTATATTATTGAAAACAATCAGTATGCTATGGGAACGTCAGTTTCACGTGCATCTGCAGAAACTGATTTTTCCCGACGTGGTCTTTCTTTTGAAATTCCAGGTATTGTTGTTGACGGTATGGATGTTCGATCAGTAAAAGGAGCTGCTGATGAAGCAATTTCTTGGGCACGCTCAGGTAAAGGACCGATCATTCTTGATATGCAGACCTATCGCTATCGTGGTCATTCCATGTCTGACCCAGCAAAATATCGTTCAAAGGAAGAAGTCCAAAAAATAAAAGAGGAGCACGATCCGATTGATCAAGTAAAAAGTCGGATTCTTAAAAAAAATTGGGCGAGCGAAGACGATTTAAAATCTATTGAGAAAGAGGTCCGTGCAATTGTTGCTGATGCGGTAGATTTTGCACAAAGTGATCAAGAGCCAGATGCTTCTGAGCTCTATACTGATATTTTAGTTTGATGCGAGGGAAGCAAGTATGTCTATTGATATTTTGATGCCGGCGCTTTCACCAACTATGGAAGAAGGTAAACTGTCTAAATGGCTCAAGAAAGAAGGTGATAAGGTTAGCTCTGGCGATGTTATTGCTGAAATTGAAACGGATAAGGCTACAATGGAAGTAGAGGCCGTTGATGAAGGTACTCTTGGTAAAATTTTTGTGCCTGAAGGTTCAGAAGGCGTAAGGGTTAACACTGTTATTGCAATTTTGTTAGAAGAAGGTGAGCGTGCTGAGGATATTTCGCAGCCTACGGATACAGCACAAAAACCTAAGGAATCTGCTCTTTCTCTACCTTTGTCAGTTCCGCAGGCTGCTCCTACTTTTGATACATCTCTTAATTTTGATATTCCAGCGGGAACACAAATGGTTACAATGACAGTTCGTGAAGCGCTTAATCAGGCTTTGGCTGAAGAAATGCGGCGTGATGAAACAGTTTTTCTTATGGGGGAAGAAGTCGCGCAATATCAAGGTGCCTATAAGGTTAGTCAGGGTTTGTTGGAAGAGTTCGGGGAACGCCGAGTTATTGATACCCCAATTACAGAGCACGGCTTTGCTGGGCTGGCTGTTGGGGCTGCTTTTGGTGGGTTACGTCCTATTGTCGAGTTTATGACCTTTAATTTTGCGATGCAGGCGATGGACCAAATTATTAACTCAGCAGCCAAAACACGTTATATGTCTGGTGGACAAATGACCGCTCCTATGGTTTTCCGAGGTCCCAATGGTGCGGCTGCCCGTGTTGGTGCTCAACATTCTCAATGCTATGCTGCATGGTATAGTCATGTACCAGGTCTGAAAGTTGTCATGCCTTATAGTGCTGCAGATGCAAAAGGTTTGCTGAAAGCTGCTATTCGTGATGATAATCCTGTTATTTTCCTTGAAAATGAGATTTTGTATGGGTATCAATTTGATGTTCCTCAACTGGATGATTTTCTTTTGCCTATTGGTAAGGCGCGTATTCATAAGTCTGGACAAGATGTGACGATTGTTGCATGTGGAATTGGGATGCATTATGCTGTTCAAGCGTTACCAGAAATTGAAAAACTTGGTATTGATGTTGAATTGATTGATTTACGAACCATTCGCCCGATGGATCTTCCAACAATTCTTTCGTCAGTTAAAAAAACAGGTCGTTTGGTTACAATTGAAGAGGGATTTCCTCAGTCATCTGTGGGAACTGAAATAGCAACGCGTGTTATGCAGCGGGCTTTTGACTATCTTGATGCGCCAATTGCTACGATTTCTGGCAAAGATGTTCCGATGCCTTATGCCGCTAATCTTGAGAAGTTGGCTTTGCCTAATACTGCTGAAATTATTGAGGCCGTTAAGGCTGTGACATACAGAGCATAACGGAGGAAAGCATAATGCCCATTAAAATTACAATGCCAGCGCTTTCCCCTACGATGGAAGAGGGAAATTTAACAAAATGGAATATTAAGGAGGGAGATAAGGTTTCCTCTGGTGATGTTATTGCTGAGATTGAGACGGATAAAGCGACAATGGAAGTCGAAGCCGTTGATGAAGGTAGGGTTGCTAAAATTGTTGTTCCTGCTGGAACACAAGGCGTTAAAGTAAATGCTTTAATTGTTGTTTTAGCAGAAGAAGGTGAAGATTTAGCTGAAGCTGCAAAAGTTACAGAAGAAATCTCTTCTTCTACAAGACAAAAACCAGGGGGCATCAAACAGACAGATTCTCTGAAACAGACGGACTCAAAGGGAATAAAAATGTCTCATGAATCATCAACTGGGCAATTAATACAGCAAGATAAAAAGGAAGCTCGTCTTTTTGCCTCTCCCTTAGCGCGGCGATTAGCATCTCAGGCAGGTCTTGATTTATCCCTTATTTCTGGAAGTGGTCCGCATGGGCGTATTATTAAGCGCGATGTAGAAAAAGCTGTGAGCAGCGATATGTCTAAAGTGTCTTATTCATCACCGATAGGGGAGCTAATAGCTACAGGTGCTTCGGACAAACAGATATTGAAACTCTTCAAAGAGGATGAATATAGCTTCGCTCCCCATAATAATATGCGTAAAACAATCGCGACACGTTTGGTGGAATCAAAACAGAGAGTCCCACATTTCTATGTAACGGTAGATTGTGAACTTGATGCGCTATTAGCACTGCGTACACAACTAAATGCTGCTGCTCCAATGGTTAAGGGGCAGGAAGAAACTCAGCCTACTTATAAGCTTTCTGTTAATGATATGGTGATCAAAGCTGTTGCACTTTCTTTGAAAGCGGTTCCTGATGCGAATGTTTCTTGGCTTGAAGGCGGGATGCTTCATCATAAACATTGTGATGTTGGGGTTGCTGTTTCTATTCCCAATGGATTAATTACACCGATTATTCGCCATGCAGAGGAAAAGCCGTTATCACTTATTTCCAAAGAGATGAAGGATTTTGCAAAGCGTGCGCGCGAGGGCAAGTTAAAAATGGAAGAATATCAGGGTGGAACAACAGCTGTATCAAATATGGGGATGTATGGTATAAAAAGTTTTTCGGCTATTCTTAATCCACCGCATGCGACGATTTTTGCGATTGGTGCAGGGGAGCAACGCGCCGTTGTTAAAAATGGTGCATTAGTTGTTGCGACAGTTATGTCAGTTACGCTTTCTGCGGATCATCGTGCTGTCGATGGTGCTTTAGCAGCAGAGCTCGCGCGGACTTTTAAGAAGATGATTGAAAATCCATTAGCAATGTTGGTTTGAACTGTTTAACAGTTCTTCACGTAAATTGTGAGAAAGCGTGTTAAGAGAATAGAAACAAATTTAAAGAGTTTAAAGAGCAATGTTATTGCTATTTCTGGTTTGGGTAAAGCATTTACATGAAGCTTAAAGCAAAGACATAAGATAATTCTCTCATGTTATTTTACAGTCTTAAGTTCAAAAAATGCATATCCGTTTTTTATATATCCATGGAGGAATTACTGTGGCAAATCTTTATGATGTAATTGTGATTGGATCAGGTCCAGGCGGATATGTAACCGCAATTCGTGCAGCACAATGTGGCTTTAAGACTGCGATTGTTGAACGTGAACATTTGGGAGGGATCTGTTTAAATTGGGGATGTATTCCCACAAAGGCCCTTCTACGTTCAGCGGAAATGAAACATTTTGCTGAACATGCGATAAATTATGGACTAAAAATTAATGGTTCAATTGAGGCAAACATCAAAGATGTTGTGGCACGTTCACGGGGTGTTTCAGCACGTTTAAATGCTGGTGTTGGTTTTTTAATGAAAAAAAACAAAATTGATATTATCTGGGGTGAAGCAAAGCTTACTAAAGAAGCAAAGGGAAGCCTTCCTGCGGAAATTATGGTTTCTTCATCCTCCAAACCGATTATGCAACCGCAAAATCCAGTCCCTAAAGGGACGTTAGGGGAGGGAACTTATCAAGCAAAGCATATCATTATTGCAACGGGCGCACGTCCTCGTGTCCTTCCTGGTATTGAGCCAGATGGAAAACTCATTTGGACTTATTTTGAAGCTATGATACCGCCAGCAATGCCAAAATCGCTTTTGGTTATAGGGTCTGGGGCTATTGGCATTGAATTTGCTTCTTTTTATCATGATATGGGGGCGACAGTAACTGTTGTTGAAATGATGCCCCATATCATGCCTGCTGAAGATATTGAAATTTCAACGTTTGCTCGTAAACAGTTAGAGAAAAAAGGTTTACGCATTCTTCGTCAAGCAAAAGTAACAAAGGTTGAAAAATCTTCCGATTCTGTAAGTGTACATATTGATGTTCAAGGTAAAATAGAGTCAATGACTGTTGACCGGTTGATTTCCGCTGTTGGGGTGCAAGGTAATATTGAGAATCTTGGTTTAGAAGCTTTGGGAATAAAAAACGATCGCGGCTGCATTGTAACTGATGAATGGAGTTGGACGGGGGTGGAAGGCATTTATGCTATTGGTGATGTAGCAGGTCCTCCTATGTTGGCCCATAAAGCAGAAGAAGAAGGTGTGATATGTATTGAGCATCTTGCAGGTTTGAAAAGCGCTCATCCACTTGATAAAAGAAAAATTCCAGGGTGTACATATTGTACACCACAGGTTGCCTCTGTAGGGCTTTCAGAAGCGGCAGCAAAAGAAGCAGGTTATGATATACGTATTGGTCGTTATTCTTTTGCTGCGAATGGTAAGGCGATTGCTTTGGGTGAAGATCAGGGGTTAGTAAAAACGATTTTTGATAAAAAAACAGGACAGCTTCTCGGGGCCCATATGGTAGGGGCTGAGGTAACAGAATTGATACAGGGTTTTGTTATTGCTATGAATCTTGAAACAACAGAAGAAGAATTAATGCATACTGTCTTTCCACATCCGACCTTATCGGAAATGATGAAAGAAAGTGTATTAGATGCTTATGGTCAAGTTTTAAACGCTTGATGACTGGATTGTATGAAAAATTTTATATTTTTGATTGTTACTTCGTATTTATAAGGCAAAGGCTTAAATGGTTACGGTTGTTGATAGAGTTGCAAATAGACGATTGCGTCATCCTGAAAAGGCACATCGTCCTGATACAAGCGTTCAAAAAAAGCCAGATTGGATTCGTGTAAAAGCGCCAACATCACCAATTTATAAGGAAACACATAGTATTGTACGTACGCATAAGTTAGTGACTGTATGTGAAGAAGCTGGTTGTCCTAATATTGGCGAATGTTGGAGCCAGAGGCATGCTAGCTTTATGATTTTAGGTGAAATATGTACGCGTGCTTGTGCTTTTTGTAACGTTGCAACAGGTATTCCACTTGCCGTTGATGATAATGAGCCAGAACGTGTCGCTGATGCTGTTGCACGGATGGAATTAAAACATGTTGTCATTACATCTGTTGATCGTGATGATCTTGCTGATGGTGGTGCTGAGCATTTTGCAAAAGTTATTTATGCGATTCGTCAAAAAACTCCTAAAACAACAATTGAAGTTCTTACACCTGATTTTCGTCATAAGGATGGCGCTTTAGAAGTTGTTGTTGCTGCTAAGCCTGATGTTTTTAATCATAACTTAGAAACAGTTCCTTCTAAATATTTGAAGGTCCGTCCAGGGGCACGTTATTTTCATTCAATTCGTTTATTACAACGTGTTAAAGAACTTGATCCAACAATTTTTACAAAATCGGGAATTATGGTTGGCCTTGGGGAGGAGCGAAATGAAGTTTTGCAATTGATGGATGATTTGCGCGCTGCTGATGTTGACTTTATGACAATTGGACAATATTTGCAGCCTACACGAAAACATCATCCAGTTGTTCGTTTTGTGCCTCCTGAAGAATTTGAGTCTTTTGCCAAGATTGGTAAAGTAAAAGGATTTTTACATATGGCCTCCAATCCTCTAACGCGTTCATCTCATCATGCTGGAGATGATTTTGCCATTTTGCAAAAAGCGCGTGATGAAAAATTTTCCTTACAGAGATAATTATGCCGATTTTTACAATACATCGGCAGATCACCCATAGTGCCAGTGAAATGTTTGATCTGGTTTCAGATATTGAGCGTTATCCTGAATTTTTACCAATGTGTGAGTCTTTAATAATACGTTCTCGAAAAGAATATGGAAAAAAAATATTGCTTCTTGCGGATATGACCGTTGGCTATAAGATTATTCGTGAAACTTTTACGACTCAAGTATTTCTTCAGCCGGAAAAAAGTCTTATAGAAGTTAAATATATTGATGGTCCATTCAAATATCTTGAAAATCGTTGGGCCTTTCATGATATTGAAAATACCAATGCATGTAATGTAGAGTTTTTTATTGATTATGAATTTAAAAGTAAAACGCTTGGATTAGTGATGGGCTCAATGTTTGATATTGCGTTTCGTAAATTTACCGAGGCTTTTGAGAAGCGTGCGCATCAGATTTATGGCTCTACGGTAACATAGTCTATTCTGTTATTTTTTAACAATACGTATTGCTTAAACAGCGTGAAGGTGAAAACCGGTTTCCATCTTTACTATTTGTTTTTAATTCAGCTTTCAAAAGCATATTGAGGGAATATCATTTTAAATGATGAAGATGATGCACAGTTTCATGCTTTTGTTTCTCTCTTTTTTAATGGATGCACACTCGTTAAACAAAACGCCCAAATAGAACATGCTTGCGTCATACCCATTTCATAATAGTGCTCATAATAAATAGTATAGATTCTCGTAAAAGTATATAAAATCTACATCTGTACACTTATGAAGAAGTTCTCCTGTATCATTTATTTGCCATCTCTCAAGATGTTGTACCAGCTCTTAGCACTTGAGAGAGAGGTACAAGTTTCCCTTTCATTAATCATTTTATTTATACAGTTTTTTCTCTTGTGGCGTGTAAGTGAATAAATTTGATTAATTCAACCTACACAGGACTAAAGTGAGATAATTTTACGCTAGTCAGATCGTTCATTTTCAAGTTGTGATACAATAAAATTTTTTCAAGATGTTGACGATTATAGACTCGATGGGGAATAAAGAATTTTGAAATTAGTATGGGGAATTCAGTGAAGCAATTCCAGAATCATTTTAAAAGCATTTTCAACAGTTGCATGGCGGATAGCATTGCGATTAAGATGAGCAAAGTGCATTTCTTTGTGCAGGGGGGGGTGGTTTTTATAAGCTACTGCGCAATGCACAAGTCCTACAGGTTTATCAAGACTTGCACCTCCTGGACCAGCAATTCCTGTTACAGAAACTGCAATGTCAGCTTGTGAATGTTTTAATCCACCCTCAGCCATTGCAAGAGCAACTTCTTTTGAAACGGCACCATAGGTTTTTATAAGTTCAGCACAAACGCCAACAAGGCGTGTTTTAGATTCATTTGAATAAACAACAAATCCACAATCGAGAACATCTGACGATCCTGCTATATTTGTGAGGCATGCAGCAATGAGTCCCCCTGTACAAGACTCTACAGTTGTTAACAGCAAACCTTTTTGGCGAAAGGTATTAAGAACTTCATGTGCTTGTTTTTCACAAAGATATGTCATTGGGGAATTTCTCCTGAATAAAGGACGCTCACTGTTGCAAGAGCAGCAATTCCCTCACCACGACCAATAAATCCAAGCCTTTCATTTGTTGTTGCTTTGATAGAGATACGATCAGGTGTTATTGCAAGTATTGTTATAAGATTTTCTGTCATGGCATGACGATATGGACTAATTTTAGGATTTTCAGCGATAATTGTGATATCAACATTGGCGATACGACCACCTGCTTGTTTTATAATATCAAGAGCATGACGGAGAAAAATTTCTGATGATACATTTTTCCATTGAGGATCAGAGGGAGGAAAATGTGTACCGATATCTCCAGCACCTTGAGTTGCAAGAAGGGCATCTGTTAATGCATGAAGAGCAACATCCGCATCGGAGTGTCCATTTAATTTTTTATGAAAAGGGATTTTTATACCACATAATATAAGAAAATCACCATCCTCAAAAGAGTGAACATCATAACCATTGCCGGTACGAATATCAGGAAATATTTGCATTTTCTTTTGGAGATATAAATGTGCAGTATTAAAATCTTCATGCCATGTAATTTTTATGTTGTTAGGATCTCCAGGAACGGTACGCATAGGAATTCCAAACCATTCGGCAATTGCGCAATCGTCAGTGAATTCTTGTTTGCAAGCTTGTTTTGCTTGTTTATGGGCCGCTAAGATATGTTCAAAGGGAAAACACTGTGGAGTTTGTGCACTATAAAGATGGGTACGGGGAATTGTTTCTAAAACATGCTGATTATTTATACGTTTAAGGGTATCAGAGATGGGCAGAACAGGAAGAACACCTTCTTGAGGCGTGATAGTGTTGTGAATGTTATTAAGAAGCTTGTTTTCGATAAAAGGGCGTGCACCATCATGAATATGCACATATTGGGGGGCAAATTTTTTGAGTGCCTGAAGTCCATATAAGGTAGAGATTTGACGTGTATTGCCTCCTTCAACGATAATAAGGCGCTCTTTAAAATCGTCAATAGCTTGTTCACAGATTTGACGATCTTCTGGATGAATAACAAGAATAATTGTTGTGATAGCTGGATGCCGCAAAAAACAATGCACGGTATGATAAATAATTGGCTTTTGTCCTAGAAGCCGATATTGTTTTGGAATTTTATGGGGAGATCCTGCTCTTTCACCCCGTCCAGCGGCTAATATTATTGCTGCAATAGAAATACTTAATCTCCTTGTATTATAATCTTAGTTTGCTTTTTTGTCATTAATTTTAAAATGATTTTGAAAGGATGGTTGTTGTAGATCAGCAAGGGATATCACGGATAACACCTCAAAAAAAGCATTTAATGCTTTTTGAAGTGCGGTATTTAAACCACAAAAATCAAACAAGGGGCAAGTTGGTTCTGCAGTATCGAAACATTCTGCGAGGGAAAAGTTGTCTTCTGTTACTTTCACAACATCCGCGACTGAAATTTCTGCTGCGGGTTTAGCCAATCTAACTCCACCATTGCGTCCACGCACTGTTTGTATAAAACCTGCTTGAACAAGCAGCTGAAGGATTTTAAATAAAAAAAGCTCTGAAACGGCATATGCTTTAGCAATTTCTGGAACACGACTGAGAGTTCCCTGATTATCTGCACAATACATAAGCATTCGAAGAGCATAATTTGTTTGTTTTGTTAATCGCATCTCATTTCCTTCGTAAAGTATCGTCGAACACAGTCTATTTTAAAGATATTTTGCAAAATGTAGAAGTTTTTTCTCGTTGACTATATTTGCCTATTTTAAATGTAGTATTAGTATTGTCAATTTTTGCTACAAAAGGTTATATGAGAATAATGGGATAAGGGTATGTAAGCTCATGACGAATATAACATCTGTGACGAATCTTCAAGACATAGATAAAAATACTTATAACGATGAGTTGTATCGTTTAAGTAAGGTATATATTTTTTTAGGGATTACAATTATTGTATTGGCTTTACTTACGGCCTCTGTTTCATTTATTATTCTTATTGGATTAACTCCTGTTGTTCCCAGTAGAACAGTAACCCTTATTCTTATAGGAATTAATAGTTTTTGGGTTTTAGGGCTTATTGTCATCGTTTTTTATGAGATGATACCGATCATTCGTGCTTGGCGTTCAAGGCGTGCAGGATCGCGTCTTCATGTGCGCCTTATTTCATTGTTTGCACTTGTTGCGACAATGCCAGCTGTTGCTGTAGCTCTTGTATCGGGTCCAGCACTAAATTTGGGACTTGATCGATGGTTTGATACAACAACGCGGCAAATTGTGGGCTCTTCTATTGATTTAGCAAATGCTTATGCAGATGAAATGCTCCAAAATTTAAAAAATTTATCCTACGCGATGGCATTTGCACTTGATAACAAAAAACTCTTAGAACGTAATCCAGCTGAATATAGGATGCAATTGACGCGTCATGCTCTAGGACGCAATTTGCGTGGTGCATTTTTGTTAAGTTCTAGTGGAGCTATTTTTGTATCGAGTGCTCTTGGTGATGAAGATAAACTGCCAATTCCTCCTTCTCATCTTATTGAACGTGCAACCAGTGCGAGACCTTTTTCTTTTCAACCAGGCGTTCATGATTATTTTGGTATTATTTTAAAATTTACCAATATTCCAAACACATTTTTATATTTGGTGCGTGACGTTGATAAAGGTGTTTTATCTGCTTTGCGTTTGACAGAAGTTAATACAGATCGTTATCGTGATTTAAATGAGAATCGCCTGCTGACACAGATTGCATTTGGTATGCTTTATTTGTGTCTTTTTTTTAGTTTATTCTTATCAGCCATTTGGGCTGCTATTGCTGTTGCTGATCGCTTAGTACGTCCTATTCGTCTTCTCATTAGTGCTGCCGATGATGTTGCTTCTGGAAATATGGAAATTTTCGTGCCAGTACGAGCAAAAGATGGAGATATTGGGCAATTATCCAAAACTTTTAATTACATGGTCAGTGAATTGAAAAGTCGGCGTAATGAATTGATTGCAGTGCGTGATCAAATTGATGAAAGACGGCGTTTTTCTGAAGCTGTGTTATCGGGTGTAACAGCGGGAGTAGCAGGTATAGATGATAATGGTGATATCACCATTATCAATCGGTCTATTGAAGCGATGTTTGATATTCGCTCAGAGCGCGTTGTTGGAAAAAGTCTTTTATCTTTAAGCGCTGAAATTTGGCAGGTTTTTCAGTTTGTGCGTTCATTGGATCGTAAAAACCATCGTGAGCAGGTCACTTTAAACGTTGCAGGAAAAGAGCGTGTCTGTAATGTCCAAGTTACGATGGAGGAGGATGATGGACAAGGGCAATCTTGGGTTCTAACAATTGATGATATTACAGACCTTGTTGCAGCGCAACGTACAGCGGCGTGGGCGGATATTGCGCGGCGTATTGCACACGAAATTAAAAATCCTCTTACACCTATTCAGTTATCCGCTGAACGCATTCGTAAACGTTATAACAAAGCTATTACACAAGATAGAGAGGTCTTTGAGCGGTGTATTGACACAATTATTCGGCAGGTTGGAGATATTGGGCGTATGGTTGATGAGTTTTCCTCTTTTGCACGTATGCCCAAACCCAAAATGCATATTTTAGATATACGAGAATTGTTGCGCGAAGCATGTTTCTTGATAGAGGTGACGCGACATGATATTCATTTTGAGCAAGATTTAGGAACTCTACCACTTATGGGTGCATTTGATAACCGTCTCATTGTACAGGCTTTTTGCAATGTTATCAAAAACGCGAGCGAATCCATAGATTCAGTTATGCGAGAGGAAAATATTCACGGTCATATTCTTATCCGTTCTTATCGTCAGGAAGAATGGGTGGTTGTGGATGTTGTTGATAACGGGAAAGGACTTCCTAAAGAGCAAAGACAAAAGTTATTAGAACCCTATATAACAACGCGGGAAAAAGGAACAGGGCTGGGGTTAGCTATTGTGCGCAAAGTTATTGAAGATCACGGTGGTTTCATGGAGCTTCATGATGCACCGGAGAGTTTTTATGAAGGTCGTGGTGCGATGATCCGTTTGATATTTCCAGCGGATGGGGGTAAGCAGGGTAATATTATACAAGCCATAAATCATAAGATAGGGGAATAGTATGGTATCAGATATCTTGATTGTTGATGATGAAGCAGATATTCGTGAGCTTGTTGCTGGTATTTTAGATGATGAAGGTTATGAAACGCGTGTTGCTTGTAACTCTGATGAAGCATTGGCTCAAATTAGTGAGCGTATTCCAAAGCTCATTTTTTTGGATATTTGGCTACAGGGTAGTCGTCTCGATGGTTTAGCACTGCTTGATGAAATTAAAACACAATATCCGGCTCTTCCGGTCGTTATGATCTCTGGTCATGGTAATATTGAGACGGCTGTTTCCGCTATAAAGCGAGGGGCATATGATTTCATTGAAAAACCTTTTAAAGCTGATAGACTTGTATTGGTTGCAGAGAGAACACTTGAAAATTCAAATTTAAAACGTGAGCTTTTAGAATTGCGAAAGCGTTCGAACGAGACATTAGAGTTGCTCGGAAAATCGACAGTTATAAAAAATTTGCGTCAAATCATAGAAAAAGTAGCACCAACCAATAGTCGCATCATGATAACAGGTCCTTCAGGGGCAGGAAAAGAGACTGTTGCACGAGCTATTCATGCGCTCTCAACGCGTTCGAATGGGCCATTTGTTACAATAAATGCTGCAACGATTACTCCGGAAAGAATGGAAATAGAGCTGTTTGGCAGCGAAATGGAGGGAAGAGAGCGTAAAATTGGTGCCTTAGAGGAAGCTCATGGCGGTATCTTATATCTTGATGAAATTGCTGATATGCCGCGTGAGACTCAAGGGAAGATTCTTCGGGTTTTAACGGGGCAAACATTTGAGAGAATTGGCGGCACAAAACGTGTTAAGGTGGATGTCCGTATCATTTCTTCGACAGCGCAAAATCTTGAAAACCTCATTTCTGATGGGCGCTTTAGGGAGGATCTTTTTCACCGTCTTTCCGTTGTTCCTATTGTTGTTCCGCCCCTTTCAGCGCGTCGTGAAGATATTCCAGAACTTGTACATCATTTTGTAAAAACAATATCACAGCAGGTTGGGATTAAACCGCGTGCAATCAGTGATGATGTGATTGCTATTTTGCAAACGCACGCTTGGCCGGGTAATGTGCGGCAATTACGTAATAATATTGAGCGTCTTCTTATTCTTGTGCGGGATGGTGATGGTCCTATAACAGCGGACTTTCTTCCCAGTGAAGTAAGTGATTCTTTGCCACGTCTTCAAATGGATTCAGATGAAAGTATAATGGATTTGCCGTTACGTGAAGCTCGAGAATTATTTGAAAAGAGATATTTAGTGGCGCAGATTGGGCGTTTGGGTGGAAATATATCACGTACTGCTGAATTTATAGGCATGGAGCGTTCAGCTTTGCACCGTAAACTTAAAGCGCTTGGAGTTTCTTAAAGCGATGCGTATTATTATTTGTGGAGCAGGACAGGTTGGTTATGGGATAGCAGAGCGTCTTGCTGCTGAAAATCACGATGTTACTGTTATTGATATTGAAACGAGATTAATTGAAAAGATTCGCGATACATTGGATGTGAGAGGTTTTGTTGGTCACGGTTCACGGCCTGAAGTTCTTTTGGCTGCAGATGCAGACAAAGCTGATATGTTGATTGCTGTCACTTTGTTTGATGAAGTTAATATGGTAGCTTGCCAAGTAGCACATTCATTATTTAATGTGCCCACAAAAATTGCTCGTATTCGCTCACAATCTTATTTAGAACCACGTTATAAGACGCTTTTTTCCAGAGAGAATATTCCCATTGATGTGGTTATTTCGCCAGAAGTTGAAGTTGGGGAAATGGTTTTGCGCCGTATTGCTTTACCTGGTGCAATAGATGTTCTTTATTTTTGTAATGATGATATTGTGGCACTAGCTTTGGAATGCATGGAAGATTGTCCCGTTATTAATACACCTTTGCGTCAATTAACAGAGCTTTTTCCAGATCTTCATACGACGGTTACTGCTATTAAACGTGGCGCGGAATTATTGGTTGCACATTCAGAAACGCAACTACGCGTTGGTGATATAACCTATCTTGTTGTTTCTCGTGAACAGATGCGTCGTGCTGTTGGGCTTTTTGGTCATAAAGAACAAGATGCCCACCGCATGATTATTGCAGGGGGTGGCCACATTGGCCTTTATGTTGCACAGGCTATTGAAAAGCGTTTCCATAAATTAAAATTGAAGATCATAGAAGCGCATAGAGAAAGAGCCCTCACAATTGCTGATCAGCTTGAAAAAACAACAGTTTTATACGGTAACGTGTTAGATCCAGTGATTCTTCAAGATGCGGGAATTGATCAGTCCGATTTAATGATTACATTGACCAATCAAGATCAGGTTAATCTCTTAAGCGCTATTATTGCTAAAAGATTGGGCTGCAAAGCCAATATGGTATTGATTAATAATGTTGCCTATCAAGAATTTAGTCGTGCTGTTGGTGTGGATGCATATCTTAATCCCCATAGTGTTACAATATCGAGAATTTTGCAACAAATGCGCCGTGGGCGTATTCGTTCTGTTCATTCAGTTTTTAATGGCCGAGCAGAAATTATTGAAGCTGAAGTGATGCAAACATCTTCATTGGTTGGTAAGTCATTATCAGAGCTCAATTTATCAGATGGTTTGAGAATTGGTGCAATTTATCGCAATAAGACAATAATACAGCTTTCGGCAGATACGCGTATTTTGTCTGGTGATAGAATAGTGATTTTTGCTCTTGCTGATAGGGTTCGTGATGTTGAACAACTCTTTCGCGTAAGTTTAGAATATTTTTGATATATTATCTATGGATATTTGTACTTTTTGGTATAGTGGACAATTAAGATTGGTGGATAGGCTTTGTTTGTCTTCAATGGTTAAAACTGGACAGCGCGTTAAGCTTTTTAGTTATGATAAAAAATAGATAATCTCCCTGCTGGTGTTGAGCTGCATGAAGCCGAATCAATTTTACCACGCTCAGCAATTTATCGCCTTGATCCCGATTTTTCTGATGATAAATTAGGGTGTACAATTGTTCAGTTCTCGGATTTTTTTCGTGTTATGCTGATGAAATATCAACAAGGTGTTTGGTTAGATACAGATGTTTACCTTGTTAAACAATTTCATCCAGATGCGGATAAGGTTTGGTTGGCAAGAGAAAATAATACAAGAGTAGGCGTTTCTGCACTTTATTTTCCGCCCAATAACCCTATTATAAAAATATTTGAGGATTATTGGGCTGGCACAGAAATTATTCCTCATTGGCTTGGGTTTAAGCGTCGTGTTTGGAGACCGTTCTGGTTAAAGAGGAAAAAAATGCCGATTTTACCGGGAAATCTTGGCGTTACAATATTTGGCAATGATGGTATTTCACGATTAGCAAAACGATATGGTTTTTTTCATGAAGCAAAGGAAAAGGAAACTTTTTATTATTGGACTGGGCGAAAAACTGAACGTATTTTTGAACCAGCTTTTGGCGTAAAGCCGCTTACAGATTCACGCTTGATAGGCTTTCATATTCACAGAAAGACAAAGACCACGAAAAGACCTCAGGAAGGAAGTTTTTACCATTGGGCGGTATCTCGCATTCCGGATGTTCATCATTTGTTTAGGTAGAGTTATTATTGCTATTTTAACTATTGAGATTTTAATCTATCTTATACAATCTCTTGATTGTAGCTTGCACAAGAGAGTAATGTTAACATATGGACAAAAACATTGAATGTGTAAAGAGCGGTTGTTATATGAACGGAAAGTAAAAATATGAGTGATCCAATGAAAACAGCATTAAGCCTTGTTCCTATGGTTATTGAACAAACAAATCGTGGTGAACGGGCCTATGATATTTTTTCCCGTCTTTTAAAGGAACGGATTATTTTTATTAATGGACCTGTTGAAGATGGTATGGCAATGCTTGTTTGTGCACAATTGCTTTTTTTGGAAGCGGAAAATCCTAAAAAAGAAATTAGTCTTTATATTAATTCTCCAGGTGGTGTCGTAACATCTGGTATGGCTATTTATGATACTATGCAGTTTATTCGCCCTCCTGTTTCTACGCTTTGCATGGGGCAAGCGGCATCTATGGGGTCTTTATTATTAACGGCTGGAGCAAAAGGTCATCGTTTTACATTGCCAAACGCACGTATTATGGTGCATCAACCATCTGGTGGTTTTCAAGGTCAAGCTTCAGATATTGAGCGACATGCGCAAGATATTATAAAGATGAAACGGCGTTTAAATGAAATTTATGTTCAACATACGAGTCAAGATTATGAGGTTATAGAGAGAACTCTCGATCGCGATCATTTTATGACAGCAGAAGAAGCCAAAGCGTTTGGCTTAGTTGATGATGTTATACAATACCGTGCAGAAACTGAAAAAGAAGAAAAAGATTAAGAATTTTTATAGAAAAAACAGCTACTTTAAATCAAGAGTTTTATAAAAAATATCGCAAAATAAGAGAAACACCTAAAAGTATTGAGACATGCATGGTTTTCTATATGTCTTTTAGTTTTCATGATGAAAGGCTTCCTTTGAAAAGGCAAAGTGTTCATATATTGTGGTGAAAGGAAAGAAAAATGAGCAAAATTAGCAATAGCGGGAACGAATCAAAAAATACTCTCTATTGCTCGTTCTGCGGCAAGAGTCAGCATGAGGTGCGTAAGCTCATTGCGGGGCCTACTGTATTTATCTGTGATGAATGTGTAGAGCTTTGCATGGATATTATTCGGGAAGAAAATAAGTCTTCTGGGGTTAAGGTGCGTGATGGTGTTCCTACGCCACAGGAAATTATAACAGTTCTTGATGACTATGTTATTGGTCAGCAGCATGCAAAGCGTGTTCTTTCTGTTGCTGTTCATAATCATTATAAACGGTTGGCGCATCAGTCTAAAAGCAATGATATTGAGTTGGCTAAATCAAATATTCTTCTTGTTGGTCCAACGGGTTGTGGTAAAACTTATCTTGCACAAACATTAGCACGTATTATTGATGTGCCTTTTACGATGGCGGATGCGACCACTTTGACTGAAGCGGGTTATGTGGGAGAAGATGTTGAAAATATTATTTTGAAGCTTCTTCAAGCAGCAGATTATAATGTTGAACGTGCGCAGCGTGGTATTGTTTATATTGATGAGGTTGATAAGATTTCTCGTAAAGCAGACAATCCTTCTATTACAAGAGATGTTTCGGGGGAAGGAGTTCAGCAAGCATTATTAAAAATTATGGAAGGAACGATTGCTTCTGTTCCTCCTCAAGGTGGACGTAAGCATCCGCAACAAGAGTTTCTTCAGGTTGACACCACAAACATCTTATTCATTTGTGGGGGAGCTTTTGCAGGTTTAGAACGGATCATTTCAGGGCGTGGTGAAAAAACTTCTATTGGTTTTTCTGCGACTGTTAAGGCTCCGGATGAGCGTTGTGTCGGTGAAATTTTTCGTGATTTAGAGCCTGAAGATCTTATTAAATTTGGTTTAATACCAGAATTTATTGGGCGGCTTCCTATAGTCGCTACCTTAGAGGATTTAGATGTTAACGCCCTCATGCAAATTTTATCCCAACCTAAAAATGCGTTAGTAAAGCAATATCAGCGTCTTTTTGAAATGGAGAATGTTGAGTTAGCATTTCATGAAGATGCTTTACGTGTTATTGCAAAGAAAGCAATTGAACGTAAAACTGGTGCTCGTGGTTTACGTTCTATTATGGAGAAGATCCTTCTTGAGACGATGTTTGAGCTACCGGCTCTTGAAGGCGTTCAAAAAGTGGTTATTTCGAGTGATGTCGTTGATGGTAAAGCGCGTCCTCTTTATATTTACTCAGAACGTGCAGAAGATAAAGAAAATGTATCAGCATGACACTGTGCGATGCACAATATAAAAGGTGGTAGTGAACGGTATTTGATAGGTGTTTCTAATAATATCATTATAATGCTTGATTTATGTATGAGTAATTACCACTTCATGTACAGTGAAGAGCTGAGATTTTCTAAAGGTGGGCTAATTGTTGTAGATAGCTCATAGGCTCCAGAAAGGAGAGTTATGCAATATATTGATGAAAAGACAGATGAAGTAAGAGATGGGGTTTATGCTGTTTTACCTCTTCGTGATATTGTTGTCTTCCCCCATATGATTGTTCCACTTTTTGTGGGCCGCGAAAAATCAATTCGTGCTCTTGAAGAAACGATGGCGGTTGATAAGCAAATACTATTGGTGACACAAAAAAATGCTTCTGATGACGATCCAAAATCAGAGGATATTTATCATATTGGTACATTTGCTAATATTCTTCAACTTTTAAAGCTTCCTGATGGTACTGTAAAGGTTTTGGTTGAAGGAACTGCACGTGCAAAAATTAGTCAATTTGCTTTAAGTGAAGGTTATCATCAGGCTTTTGCAACTGTTACAGAAGAACCTAGAGAGAGTGATGTTGAGATTGAAGCTCTTTCAAGGTCAGTGATTACTTATTTTGAAAACTATGTAAAGCTTAATAAAAAAATCTCTCCTGAAGTTGTGAATGCGATTGGCCAGCTTGATAATCCTTCTAAGCTTGCCGATACGATTGCTTCTCATTTGATGATTAAACTGGCAGAAAAACAGGAAATATTAGAGCTCTTACCTGTGCGGGCCCGTCTTGAACGTGTTTTGTCCTTCATGGAAGGAGAAATTTCTGTTTTGCAGGTTGAAAAACGTATTCGTTCGCATGTTAAACGGCAAATGGAAAAAAACCAACGAGAATATTATCTCAATGAGCAGATGAAGGCTATTCAAAAAGAGTTAGGAGCAGGTGATGATAGCCGAGATGAACTCTCTGAATTAGAAGAACGTATCAAAAATACAAAACTATCCAAGGAAGCGCAGGAAAAAGCTGGAGCAGAATTGAGAAAATTACGGAATATGTCTCCGATGTCTGCAGAAGCGACAGTTGTACGTAACTATCTTGATTGGTTATTAGCAATGCCTTGGGGTAAAAAATCTAAGATTAAAAACAATTTAGATTTTGCTGAAAAGGTCATGAATAATGAACATTTTGGTCTTGAAAAAGTTAAGGAGCGAATTATTGAATATTTGGCCGTACAAAGTCGCGCGTCAAAGATAAAAGGTCCCATTATTTGTTTATTAGGTCCTCCAGGTGTAGGGAAAACATCATTAGCGCGCTCTATTGCAAAGGCAACGGGACGTGAGTATGTTCGTATCTCATTGGGAGGTGTCCGAGATGAAGCAGAAATTCGTGGACATCGCCGAACATATATTGGATCGATGCCTGGAAAAATTATCCAGTCTATGAAAAAAGCAAAAAAATCTAATCCGCTTTTCTTGCTTGATGAAATTGATAAAATGGGCCAAGATTTTCGTGGCGATCCTTCATCCGCTTTATTAGAAGTTCTTGATCCTGAACAAAATGGTACATTCATTGATCACTATTTGGAAGTTGAATATGATCTTTCTGATGTCATGTTTATCACAACTGCCAATACGCTTAATATTCCAGGTCCGTTAATGGATCGTATGGAAATTATTCGTATCGCTGGTTATACTGAATGTGAGAAAATGGAAATTGTTAAACAGCATCTTTTACCAAAGGCACTAAAAGATCACTGTTTGTCTAAAAAAGAACTCAGTATTTCTGATGGAGCACTAAGGTCAATTATTCAGTTTTATACACGTGAGGCAGGCGTTCGTAACCTTGAACGTGAACTCATGAAAATTTCCCGCAAATCCGTTACAAAAATTCTCAAAACACATCAAAAATCTGTAAAAGTTACAGAAAGTAATATTCATGATTTCTTGGGTGTTAAACGTTATCATTACAATCAGATTGAAGGAGAAAATCAAGTTGGTGTTGTAACAGGTCTTGCGTGGACAGAAGTCGGTGGAGAGTTATTGACTATTGAAGGAGTTATGATGCCCGGCAAAGGGAAGATGACTGTAACTGGAAATTTACGTGATATTATGAAAGAGTCCATTTCAGCGGCAGCATCTTATGTACGTTCTCGTGCTGTTGATTTTGGTATTGAACCTCCACTTTTTGAAAAACGCGATATCCATGTTCATGTTCCAGAGGGTGCGACACCAAAAGATGGCCCATCGGCTGGGATTGCAATGGTGACAGCAATTGTTTCGGTCCTTACAGGAGTAGCTGTGCATAAAGATATTGCAATGACTGGTGAAATTACTTTACGTGGACGCGTTTTACCCATTGGTGGATTAAAAGAAAAACTCTTAGCAGCTCTTCGAGGAGGGATAAAAAAAGTACTTATTCCTGAAGAAAATGCAAAAGATTTGGTTGATATTCCTGATGATGTCAAAAATAATATGGAAATTATTCCGGTAAATCATGTGAGTGAAGTTTTGAAACACGCTTTGGTTCGTTTTCCAGACACTATTGAATGGAAAGAACCCTCTACAGGGGCTGTGCCAATCCGGTCAGAGAGCAGTGATAGTGAAGGGATACAGATTGCGCACTGATTCACTTATCTCATTTATAACGGCATTTTTTAGGTGGTAGAAGGTGTTGTTGAGGTTATTATTCTGTTTTTTGTTGGAAAAAGTGAAAAATTCCGTGAATAACTGTGATTATTGCTAAAAAAACAATGTTTTGGATAAAAATAAGACTTCTGTTTGCTGTACTTTTCAATAAACTGACCAATAACATGATTAAGTCATGTTCAGGTAATATAGGGAAAGGAAATATTTTATGAATAAAAGTGAATTCGTTAGCTCCGTTGCTGAAAAGGCAGGTGTTTCGAAAGCGCAAGCTGGTGCTGTTGTTGATGCTTTTATGGCTTCTGTAACAGAAGCTTTGGCTTCAGGGGGAGATGTTCGTCTTCCAGGTTTTGGCACTTTTGAAGTTTCTCATCGTGCTGCAACAAAGGGGCGTAATCCTTCAACTGGTGCTGAAATCGATATTCCAGCACGTTCTGTACCCAAATTTTCTGCAGGAAAAAGCCTTAAAGAAGCAGTTAATAAAAAATAATTTAAGCTACATTAAAAAAACCCGATTTATTTATAAACGGGTTTTTTTAACACATGTGTTATGCTTGTTTTTCACATAAAACTTTGAGATCCTTGCGATATTTTTTATTTTCATGTATTGCTGAAATATATTGTTTTTAGTCTTTTCAATGAAATATTGTACTGTATTAATTGAGCGCGGGTATGGCTTATAAAATGTAATATTAACTTTTATTACGCTGAAGTGTTACGGTATTTATTTCAAAACAAGATCCGTAAATAATATGAAGCGGAAAACTCTGTAAAGTCCATAAAAGTTATTATATATCACCATTTACGCTTAATAAAAGTGCATGTTGGTGCCACCTTGCTATCTATTTTCTCAGTTCCTATAATGTTGCGACTAGCCCCAGATATCTGAGACGAGTGCATAAGGGATAGTTTTATTCTTTTACTCTTATACGCCAACCTTTCTTGTGACGCACCAAGAGGATAATTTTATTGATTTATTATAAGATCCTGAAATAAAAAAAATCTTTTGATATTCAGATTTGGTTTTTAATATTGGGATTTTTCTTGGCATTTGAGAGGGGAGAGATAGCTCCAGCTCTATCCTACAAATATTTTTTCCATATCTTTATTTCACTTGTGATATGCAAGCGAGTATTTTTCCTTCATCATACAAGAGTTAAAATGAGAGAACATCACAAATTTTGAGGGAGGAAGTTAAAAAACAGAAAAATTACTCTTATAAAATAATATACATTACGTAATATAAAAAATATTAATAAAGATAGTACAGTATTACTTGTGTATCTCCATTTATTTATTTTGATTATTCATAATATGTTTATATAATTATTTTGTTTTTAGTCATTAAATCATATTAAATTATTGATAGCGGTAAAGTTTTTTTATAGCCAAAAGTTATTTTACAGCATCTACATAATTGAATAAATGATGAAACGTAGGGTAGTATTTATTGATTGGGGGAGACAGTCTTTAAAAGGCTTTAGAATGATTTTTTCACGAGAGTTATAAAGATCTATTCAGTAGGAGAGAGGCGAATCGTGTGTTTTTTATAAACAGGAGCTCTTTGATTCTTTATTTGCTAACCACTGAGTACAATCATTGAGAGCTCTCGCTGTTATGGCTTGTTTTTTTACTAATTTTTTTTCTTTACTTGGTAAGCGTTTTCCTGAATGTTTAATAGAAGCAATAGGCGGAAAGAGTCCGAAATTGATATTCATTGGCTGAAAAGATTGTGTTTCTGCTTTTTCATCTATGATGTGTCCCCCTGTAATATGATTCAAAAGGGCTCCGAATGCTGTAGTTTGTGGGGGTAGGCAAGGGGAAATATGATGATATTCGGCAGCAGCAAAACGTCCAGCAAGAAGCCCTATTGCCGCTGATTCTACATAACCTTCACATCCGGTAATTTGCCCTGCAAAGCGTAGTTGTTTTTTTTGTTTTAAACGAAGGGTTTGATCAAGAATAATTGGCGAGTTGAGGTAGGTATTGCGGTGAAGACCACCAAGACGCGCAAACTCTGCTTTTTCAAGACCGGGAATCATTCTAAAAATGCGAATTTGTTCACCATATTTCAATTTTGTCTGAAAGCCGACCATATTATAAAGCGTTCCAAGTTTATTATCTTGGCGTAATTGAACGACAGCATAGGGTTTAACTGTAGGGTTATGGGCATTAGTTAAGCCCATAGGTTTCATAGGACCATGTCTTAACGTTTCAAGTCCGCGCTCAGCCATAATTTCAATGGGGAGGCATCCATCAAAATAGGGCGTTTTTTCAAAGTCACGAAACTCTGTTTTTTCAGCATTTTTTAACGCTTCAACGAATGTTTCATATTGTTCTTTGTTGAGGGGACAATTAAGATAATCTTTTCCTGTTCCCTCAGGACCAATTTTATCATAGCGAGACTGATACCAACAAATGTTGATATCAATACTGTCGGTATGGATAATAGGTGCAATTGCATCAAAAAAAGAAAGAGCTTTTATACCGGTTATTGCTTGTAATTTTTGAGCAAGTGCAGGCGATGTAAGGGGGCCTGTTGCAATGACAACATGTTTCCAAGCTTTAGGAATTTCTTGAACTTCTTCACGTTTGATTGTTATAAGAGGGTGGTTTTCAAGTGCTGTCGTAACGGTTTTTGAAAATCGATCACGGTCAACAGCAAGAGCACTACCTGCGGGAACTTTGTTGGCATCAGCAGCTTTCATAATTAACGATTTTGCTAATCGCATTTCAGCATGTAAAAGTCCTACGGCATTTGTTAATGAATCATCGCAACGAAACGAATTTGAACAAACCAGTTCTGCCAATTTATCGGTTTTATGGGCATCTGATTTTTTTTCGGGTCGCATTTCATGCAAAACAACAGAAATTCCTGACTGAGCGATTTGCCAGCTTGCTTCACACCCCGCAAGACCGCCACCGATGATATGAATTGGGATATCAAATGTCTTTAACATAATTGACTTTTAGCGTAAGCAGTTATGTATGAAAAGCATAGATTTTGTTTTTTTTAATATATTTGTTTGCTTTTTTTCTGTAATTAATGGTATAGAAACGCCGCTTGTATAAGGTTATTAGCTTGTAAGTTTGAGCGGATGTGGCGAAATTGGTAGACGCACCAGATTTAGGTTCTGGCGGGAGACCGTGGGGGTTCGAGTCCCTCCATCCGCACCAAAGCAATCCCTTAAGTGCTACGGATTTCTACGTGTCTGAAATTCCGCTTCATGGTAAATGTAACACTCGAAGTGTTAGAATGTAATGATTATTAGAGTGGGTTGATCCCTCTCCTTAGAAAAATGAAGGTGTTTAATGCAGGTTACCGAGACGCTTAATGAAGGACTGAAGCGCGAAATTAAGATCGTGGTTCCAGCGAAAGATTTAGAAGAAAAGTTGAATGAACGATTGGATGATACCAAGGGAAAAATCAAGCTTAATGGTTTTCGTCCCGGTAAAGTGCCTAGTGGGCATTTGCGAAAAATGTATGGTAAATCCTTTATGGCGGAGATTCTCAATGAGATACTCAGTGATGCACCCCGTTCTATTTTAGCGGACCGCAATGAACGTGCAGCGATGCAGCCAAAAATTGATATAGATGAAGATGAAAAAATTCTAGATGGCAAAGCTGATTTTACTTTTAGTTTAAAGTATGAAGTTTTACCAAAAATTGACATTAAAGATTTTGAACATATTAAGGTTATCCGTGAAATTGCAATTATTCCTGAACAGGATATTGATGATCAAGTCAATCGCGTCCTTTCTTCTACGCGTAATTATTCTCTAAAAGAGGGGAATTCTGAAGAAGGTGATCGCATTACCATAGATTATCAAGGTAAGCTTGAAGGCGTTCCATTTGAAGGTGGGGCAGATAGTGATGCACAACTGATTCTTGGGGCAAAACAATTTATTCCTGGTTTTGAAGAGCAATTGGTTGGTGTGAAAGCTGGGGATGTAAAAACGATTTTTGTTAAATTTCCTGATAATTACAGTGCGGCACATTTGGCGGGACGGGAAGCAGAGTTTGACATTACTGTCAAAGCTGTCTTTAAACCAGATGAATTAAAAATTGATGATGAAGCAGCGCAAAAAGTTGGTTTAGAGTCTCTAGATCGCTTACGTGAGGTCGTTCGTGGGCAGATTGAAAGCCAATATGGTTCAGTGACACGTCAAAAAGTTAAGCGTCAAATTCTTGATGCTTTAGATGCTGATTATAATTTTGAGATTCCTGAAGAACTTTTAGAGGTTGAGTTTAACAATATATGGGCTCAGGTTAATGATGATTTGAAAAAGGCTGGGCGCAGTTTTGAAGATGAAGGTATTACAGAAGAAAAGGCACGGGAGGAATATCGTGTCCTTGCGCAGCGTCGTGTTCGTCTTGGTTTGGTGCTTTCTGAAATTGGAATGAAGGTTGGTGTTAAAGTTAGTGAGGATGAGCTAAAAGCAGCAGTTTTTGATCAGGTTCGCCAGTATCCTGGACAAGAGAAAGAGATTATGGATTTTTTCCGTAAGACTCCGGAAGCTGTTGAAAATCTACGTGCTCCGATTTTTGAAGAAAAGGTCATTGATCATTTATTAGCACAGATAAAAGTCACAGATAAAGAAGTGACGGTTGAAGAGTTGATGAAAGAATATGACGAATCAGATATCCCTGAAGAAAAGCCGGCAAAGAAAAAGTCTGCAGTGAAAGAAACGTCTACAGAGAAAAAACCAGCTAAGAAAAAGGCTCCTAAAAAAGCTTAATATTTATGCAAACAGAACAAGCCCGATAGAAACGGGCTTGTGTTGTAAGATTTATGTCCTGGGGTTACACTGAGAGAATGGTTTTAGATAAGCCATGAGTAAATTTTAAAATATTGGTAGTGGATTGGCAATGAGCATCATTGATACGCGTACTCCTGATTCTAAGCGTTTTATTTCTGGAGTTACAGGTGATTGGGAAGTCATCATTGGCATGGAAGTTCATGCGCAAATCATATCAAATTCAAAACTTTTTTCAGGAGCATCAACAAAATTTGGTGCAGAGCCGAACAGTCATGTATCACTTATTGATGCAGCCATGCCAGGTATGTTACCTGTTCTTAATCAAGAATGTGTTCGTCAAGCGGTTCGAACGGGGTTAGGATTAAAGGCGCATATTAATTTAAGATCTGTTTTTGATCGCAAAAACTATTTTTATCCAGATTTACCGCAGGGGTATCAGATTTCTCAATTTCGCTATCCGATTGTGGGAGAGGGAAAGATTATTATATCTGTTGGTCCAGATTCGAATGGCCAATTTGAGGATATTGAAGTGGGAATTGAGAGGTTGCATCTTGAACAGGATGCTGGAAAATCGATGCACGATCAACATCCAACGATGTCTTTTGTAGATCTTAATCGTTCTGGTGTTGCTCTTATGGAAATTGTTTCCAAGCCTGATATGCGCTCATCAGATGAAGCCAAAGCCTATATGACAAAATTGCGTACGATTGTTCGTTATTTGGGCACTTGCGATGGCAATATGGATGAAGGTTCTATGCGTGCAGATGTCAATGTATCTGTTCGTCGTCCTGGTGAAAATTTTGGAACGCGCTGTGAAATTAAAAATGTGAATTCTATTCGCTTTATTGGTCAAGCAATTGAATATGAAGCGCGTCGTCAGATCGCAATTTTAGAAGATGGAGGCGTCATAGATCAAGAGACTCGGCTTTTTGATGCCGCTAAAGGTGAAACGCGCTCTATGCGCTCAAAGGAAGAAGCGCATGACTATCGTTATTTTCCTGATCCTGATCTTTTACCGTTAGAATTTGATCAAGCATTTGTGGATGCTTTGGCAGCAGACTTACCAGAGTTGCCTGACGCTATAAAAGCACGTTTTGTTAAGGAAATGGGATTGACAGTGTATGATGCTTCCATTCTTGTGACAGAAAAGGCTATTGCTGATTATTTTGAAGAGGTAGCGCGTGGGCGTGATGGAAAAATAGTTGCCAATTGGGTGATTAACGACCTTTTAGGGGCTTTAAATAAAGATAATCGTGAGATTGAAGAGTCACCAGTATCGCCAAATCAATTGGGAAGCATTATTGATCTTATAAAAGAAGGAGTTATTTCTGGAAAAATTGCCAAAGATCTTTTTGAGATTATTTGGAATGAGGGGGGAGATGCACGCCAAATTGTAGAAGAACGAAATATGAAGCAGGTAACGGATACAAAGGCTATTGAAAGAGCTGTTGATGAGATCGTTGCCAATAATTCTGATAAAGTTGCGCAAGCAAAGCACAAACCTGCTTTAGCTGGTTGGTTTGTTGGACAGGTAATGAAAGTAACAGGTGGTAAGGCAAATCCCCAAGCTGTTAATGAATTGGTTAAGATGAAACTTGGCATAGATTAAATTTTATGGGGTGGAGAAGAAGCCATACATATGATATCTTCTTGAAATTAAAGGATAGCACGTTAACCTATCAATTGGAATTGTAGTTGAATTTACTAGTAACTTTTTCGATAATTTCAATCGTTAATAATTTTATTCCAACGATTAATTTCATGAACGCACTAAATGAATGGAATAGCAGATGGCTCGTTTTTTTAAGCAAATCTTCACATGGTGGAATGGCAATACCATTGGTACGCGTTTTTTCACATGGCGCAAAGGTAAGCGGATAGGGGAAGATCAATTTGGAAATATATATTATGAAGGAGGACTTCATAAGGATGGTTATCCGCACCGTTGGGTTATCTATAAAGACTATTCTGAGGCCTCTACTATTCCACCAGGTTGGCATGGCTGGATTCATCATCGCTGTGAGTGTCCACCAACACAAGAGGATTATCATCCTTATGAATGGGAAAAGCCTCATGTTGCCAATATGACAGGAACAAATGAGAACTATCGACCAAAGGGGGCTATCACCTCCAATGGAGAGCGTTCTTGTGTGCATGAAGATTATGATGCGTGGTCACCTAAAAAATAACATGTTTTAATGTGCGTGTGTATTTTTGTCTTATTTGACTCTATGTTATGAAAAGAATTATTTTTTAAGGTGCGATTGATTTTGATATGATGAGATTTTTTTTATTGTTAGGGGCGAGGCATTTTTTTTATATTTTTTTTATGGAAATTTTAGTGTTTTTATCCTTAAATAATGGGGTGCGGGCTGAGCGTATTAGCAATGGAATTGCTGTTTTTGCAGGTCTTGACAAAATCACGGGACGGACAACACGTTTTGAAGTTACTCTTGGTAAAATTTATCAGTACGGCGCATTACAGGTAACACCACGTGCGTGTTATACGAGCTCTAAAGATGAACCCACGCGTACAACTGGTTTTGTTGAAGTCAATGAAGTAACATTAGATAAAAAAGTACGGCGTATTTTTACAGGATGGATGTTTGCAGATAGTCCTGGTTTGAACGCTGTTGAGCATCCTATTTATGATGTGTGGTTAAAGGATTGCAAGCAGAATGCTCAAGATCTTCCTCTTCAATAATTAGTGTGTTATCTATTTATAATACATTGATTTATAATGGTCCTTTATCATTTTACAACTTAATAGCAAATTCCTATGATTACCTCATTTAATTTTTTTATATTGAATAATCCAAACTATTCTCTTGCGCGTTACAAGTGGCGGATGTGTCAATAACACTGTCTAAAAAAGGAATAAAAAATTCCGTCATGAACTGTTTAAATTCAAAGATGCATCATTAGAATCAACATATTTTTTAAGTGTTTCATAAGAGACAGTTCTTGAATTATATCTGTTAAAGGTTGAAATGAAAGGCTTGTTTATATTTGTTAAAGAGATGAACTGACGCTTTTGCATGTATGAGGGAAACAGATTATCAAGTAAGTAATTTATCATGAAACACTAATTATTATATCTAGAGAACGCTGTATTGGTATTTTTTCTCATAGAGATGTCGTTTTTCGTTCAAAGCGTAGAAGCAATGCAGGCCATATTAATGGAAAAATTGAGATTTAAGATTCTTTAAAGTTTATCAATCGAAGTATAGCTTGGTTAAAAAATGCAATAATCAATATATTTCTAGTAAGAAAATAATGTTTATATATTTTTATTATACACCACCTCATAAGTGAGTTTGTCTATTCGTAAGTTCTTGTATATTGCATGGTAACTTCACATTTAAGTAAGTAGGATACCACTAAGTTTGTAAATCATATTCTTGATATCCATGCTTTTTAAAATCTTTTGTATAAAATACACGTGTTTTCATATAGAGCTATTGAAAATTTAAAAAGGGGTTTCGAAGAGGCGTTGAGAAGATTCTGCATCACTGGGAATGGTATATTTATTTTGTATAAAGTATAACCCATTTTCTAAAAAATACGAGATTTTATACAATGAAAGTTTCTAGTCACCAACATAATGATGTTTCCCGATTGCCAAAACAACCTAAAGAACCCTTATTGAATGTTCCATTTATTATAGTTGTTTTGATAGCATTTTGTTTTTGTCTTTATTGCATTTCTCAGTATTTTTTTTCTCATCAGGTTTATGTTGAAAGCCTTGAGCTTTTTTCATTTATACCAGCATTGTTTAAGAGGGATCCTGTAGCATTTTGTTATACCATGGTGAGTTATTCATTTATGCATAGTAGTTTTAAACATGTTGCTCTTAATATGGTTTGGCTTTTGGTTTTCGGCTCTCCTTTAGCAAGGCATTTTGGTGTTTTACGTTTTTTAATTTTTTGGGTGTTAACGGCAGTTATTTCTGTTTTGACTTATTTTACATTTCATCAAGAAAGTACCATATCACTTATTGGGGCGTCAGGTGCCGTATCTGGAATGATGGGTGCTATTGCACGTTATGGTTTTCCTAGTGGTAATCTAGCTGTCAATGCGCAGAACGAAAAACTTTTAGGACCTTTATTATCTGTCAAAAAAGCTCTGTGTTCTAAGGGGGTTCTTGTTTATATGAGTGTATGGCTGACGACTGATTTGATCATAGGTATTTCTTCTATTTTGTTTGAAGAAAATGGCATCTCAATAGCATGGGAAGCTCATATTGGCGGGTTTTTTGCGGGTTTTTTGTTGGTTGGTTTTTTTGATGTTTCACAAAAAATTAAAAACTAGAATCTAAGATATTGATGTGCCACATAAAGAGCTATTGTTGCTGCATTTGAAACATTTAATGATTTAATATTTCCAGGCATGTCAAGGCGTGTTAAAGCGCAAACGGTTTCGCGTGTTTTTTTACGTAAACCTTTACCTTCTGCTCCTAAAACAAGAGCAATTTTATTCCCTGTTAATGCTGTTTCTAGAGGTTGGTCACCTTCTGAATCGAGACCAAAGCTTGTAAAACCTGTTTGATGAAGTTCTTGAAGAGCTTCAGCAAGGTTTCGTACGGTAATATAATGAATCATTTCCAGAGCTCCAGATGCCGCTTTCGCAAGAACACCGCTTTCGTGGGGAGAGTGACGGCAAGTTGTAATAAGTGCTTTAGCTTTCAATGCAACTGCAGAGCGCATAATAGCGCCAACATTATGTGGATCGGTAATTTGATCCATGACAATGACCAGATCAGTATTGGTTAGTTCCGACAGTTTGCATGGTTTGAGGGGGAGAGTTTCCAAAACAATACCTTGATGAACAGCCTCACTTCCAACAAGCGAATCAAGATATTTGGGGGTGCATAATGTAACAGAGCAAGGATAATCTGATTCGGATATATTTAATCGTTTTAAGGCATTTTGTGTAACGTAAAGACATTTTAAAATTCTTTTTGGGTTTTCTAAAGCAGCCTGAACAGAATGAATGCCATAAAGATGGATGATCTCTTGCTGTAAAGAAGCAGCTTTCTTCTTTGGGTGTGTAAAAGATCGAGAAGGAGAGCCTTTTGTATCGCGATATCGGCGACGCAAACGAGCATAATGAGAATTTTGTGATGTTTTTTCTTTCATAGCTTCTTTATAACGTGTTAATAAGAAAAATAGAGAGAAAAAATCTATGATTTAAAATTATGAGCAGGAAATTTGTACAGAATTGTATTTATTCTGTTGACAGATACAATAGTAATCGTCATAACCACTTCGCAATCAGATTGAATTGAATGGGTATTCAAGATGGTTGTCGTGATGTCTCATTGCGCGACTTTATCGGTGTAATGGAGGGGTGCCCGAGTGGTTAAAGGGGGCGGACTGTAAATCCGTTGCGTATGCTACGTTGGTTCGAATCCAACCCCCTCCACCATTCATCGAAGGAGAGTTAGTACGTGGGTCATGCGGGTATAGCTCAATGGTAGAGCAGCAGCCTTCCAAGCTGAATATGCGGGTTCGATTCCCGCTACCCGCTCCAAATGGTTGTTGATGATTGGGCAAATAGGTATGATGGAGGATATTCCATTTATAGATTTGGTGGGGTTTTCCGTCTAAGAGTTGTGGTGATTGGGCTGTTTACAGTCTGGTCAGACTTAAGTTTTGCAGAACTGTCCCTAGGTGCTAATAAAAATAGGGAATAAAACAAGAGATTAATAGCAATGGCGAAGAGCAAGTTTGAACGAACAAAACCGCATGTTAATATTGGTACGATTGGTCACGTTGATCATGGGAAGA